>CALMYH010000074.1 GCA_937873395.1 uncultured Burkholderiales bacterium | reverse complement strand
GGGTAGTGCAGGCAGGGGTGGCCGGCCAGGTCCTGCGGATGCCGGGGTGTGCCCTGGCGGCGCAGGTGGCTGCGGCTGGCCACCAGCAGCGATCGCGTCTCGCACAGCGTCCAGGCCACGTGGGTGTCGGGCGGGTGGTCGGTGTGGCGGATGGCCAGGTCAAAGCCCTCGGTGGCCAGCGAGGCCAGCCGGTCCGACAGGTTCAGCTCGATGCGCACCTGCGGGTGCTCGCGCAGAAAACCCGCCAGCCGCGGCACGATCTGCTGGCGCGCCAGCGCCACCGGCGCGGTCACCCGCAGCAGGCCCTGCGGCCGCTCGGCCAGGTCGCGCACCTGGGCAAAACCCTGGGCAATCTGGTCGAAGGCCGCCCGCGTCTGGTCCACCAGCCGCTGCCCGGCCTCGGTCAGGCGCACGCTGCGCGTGGTGCGCTGCACCAGGGCAATGCCGGCCAGCTTCTCCAGCTCGGACACGCGCTGGCTCATGGCCGCCTTGCTCACGCCCAGCCGGGCGGCCGCCGCGGTGTAGCTGCCCTGCTGGGCCAGCACGGTCAGCCAGTGCACATGGCCCCAGAGTTCGGGTTGGGTGGTGTTCTTCATGGCCCGATTGTTCACCAAAGCAAACAATCAATTCAAGCGGGCGGCCTTGTGGCCGGGCGGTGCGAGGCATAGACTGCAGCGATCGATCACCGGAGACTTTCAACATGAACGCCCGCCAACCCGCCATCACCGACATCACCCATTACATCGGCGGCGCCCGCCAGGCCGGCACGTCCAGCCGCCACCAGCCGGTCACCAACCCGGCCACCGGTGAAGTCACCGGCCGCGTGCTGCTGGCCAACACGGCCGACGTCAACGCCGCCGTCGCCGCCGCCGAAGCGGCCTTTCCGGCCTGGGCCGACACGCCGCCCATCCGCCGCGCGCGCATCATGTTCAAGTTCCTGGAGCTGGTGAACCAGCACAAGGACGACCTGGCCCGCGCCATCACCGTCGAGCACGGCAAGGTGTTCACCGACGCGCAGGGCGAGGTCTCGCGCGGCATCGACATCATCGAGTTCGCCTGCGGCATACCGCAGCTGCTCAAGGGCGACTTCACCGACCAGGTCTCCACCGGCATGGACAACTGGACCATCCGCCAGCCGCTGGGGGTGGTGGCCGGCATCACGCCCTTCAACTTCCCGGTCATGGTGCCCATGTGGATGTTCCCGCTGGCCATTGCCTCGGGCAACACCTTCGTGCTCAAGCCCAGCCCCATCGACCCCACGCCCAGCCTGCTGATGGCCGACCTGCTGAAACAGGCCGGCCTGCCCGACGGCGTGTTCAACGTGGTGCAGGGCGACAAGGAAGCCGTGGACGCACTGCTGGTGCACCCGGACGTCAAGGCCATCAGCTTTGTCGGCTCCACCCCCATCGCCAATTACATCTACGAAACCGGCGCCCACCACGGCAAGCGGGTGCAGGCCCTGGGTGGCGCCAAGAACCACATGGTGGTCATGCCCGACGCCGACCTGGACCAGGCGGTGGACGCGCTGATCGGCTCGGCCTATGGCAGCGCCGGCGAGCGCTGCATGGCCATCAGTGTGGCGGTGCTGGTGGGCGACGTGGCCGAGCGCATCATGCCGCTGCTGGTGGAGCGCACAAAACAACTCAAGGTGCTGGACGGCATGAACCTGGCCGCCGAGATGGGCCCCATCGTGACCGAGGCCGCGCGCCAGCGCATCACCGGCTACATCGAGGCCGGCGAAAAAGAGGGCGCGAAGCTGCTGGTGGACGGCCGCGGCTTCGATGGCGCCAAGGCCGGCGCCGGCTGCGGTGAAGGCTTCTGGCTGGGCGGCACGCTGTTCGACCACGTGACACCCGAAATGAAGATCTACAGGGAAGAGATCTTCGGCCCAGTGCTGTCCTGCGTGCGCGTGCCGGACTTTGCCACCGCCGTGCAGCTGATCAACGACCACGAGTTCGGCAACGGCACGAGCTGCTTCACACGCGACGGCAACGTGGCCCGCGAGTTCGCCCGGCGCATCCAGGTCGGCATGGTCGGCATCAACGTGCCGATTCCGGTGCCCATGGCCTGGCAGGGCTTCGGCGGCTGGAAGAAGAGCCTGTTCGGCGACATGCACGCCTATGGCGAAGAGGGCGTGCGCTTCTACACCAAGCAGAAGTCCATCATGCAGCGCTGGCCGGAGACGACGGCCAAGGGCGCGGAGTTCGTGATGCCGACGGCCAAATAACTCCCCGTTTCTCCGAGTCCTCGATTGGCCCCGTGGCGCTTCGGCGTGCGGGGCTTTTTGTTGCAGCGACGGAATGCAGCCCAGGGCGCCCCGGGAACCACCGCAACGGCGCAGAATCCATGGCACAGCCGCCGGCCTGAATCACGCGCCAGGCGGCTCCGGTGTCTTCCCCATCCCCTCACCCCCGTCCCTCATTTTTCAGCGAGACCACCCCCCATGAAACCCGAAGAACAACGGGCGCTGCTCGGCATACTGGTCCAGGCGGCCCTGTGCGACGGTCAGAAGGCCGACAGCGAGCGGCAGTTCATCCGCGACCTGTCGCAACAGCTCGACGGCGAGGCCGGGGCGTCGCACCTGGCGGCGGCGGTGCAGGACGCCTTGCTCAAGCGCGTCTCGCTGAGCCAGGCCACCCAGGCGCTGACCGACCCCGCGCACCGGCAGCTGGCCTATGAATGGGCGGTGGCAGTGTGTGATGCCGACGGCATGACCAGCACCGCAGAGAAAGCCTTCCTCTCGCAGCTGCGCAACCAGCTGGCCCTGGCCGGCAACCCGGAGGTGGAGCGGACGGAGACCCAGACCCATGCGGTGGCCGCCGCCGCGTACCAGTCGGTGCAGAACGCGGCGGCCGACGCCGACGACGACGCGGAGCTGAACCTGCCCGCGCCGGCCCCCGCAGCCCCCACCGCCGGCACCGCCCCTGCGGCGGCCGTGGTGCCCGACCCGGCGGCGCTGGACAAGATGATCCTGAACTACGCCATCCTGAACGGCGCGCTGGAGCTGCTGCCCCAGTCCTGGGCGTCCATGGCCATCATTCCGCTGCAGATCAAGATGGTCTACCGGGTGGGCAAGGCCCATGGCGTCACGCTGGACCAGGGCCACATCCGCGAGTTCATCGCCGCGGCCGGCGTGGGGCTGACCTCGCAGTACGTCGAGCAGTTCGGCCGCAAGCTGCTGGGCGGCCTCATCGGCAAGGCCGGCGGGCGCCTGCTGGGCGGCGTGGCCAGCCAGGCCACCGGCATGGCCTTCTCGTTTGCCAGCACCTACGCGCTGGGCCATCTGGCCAAGCGCTACTACGCAGGCGGGCGCGTCATGTCCACCGACCTGCTGCGCCAGACCTACCAGGGCCTGCTGGGCCCGGCCAAAACGCTGCAGCAGCAACACATGGGCGCCATCCAGTCGCGCGCCCGCACCCTGGACGCCGGCGAAGTCATGCGCCTGGTGCGCGGCTCCGGCGGCGTCTGAGGGGAGGATCGATCGTCCTGGGGCGCTCGGTTGCGCGGGTTGCGGCCCACGCATCGCAGGTCGATCTGCTGCCGTTCAACGCCCATGCTCTTGTCAGTCGGAGGATCGAACCACCACAAGGGCCGTCGCCGGTGTGGACACAGGGTTGCCATACAAGGTGGCCAGGACATCCCAGAAAGCGGTTGAAACCGGAGGCCCATCGCCAAATCCCTCGAAGTGGTAGGCCAGGCCCAGCGCGTGTCCGAATTCATGGGTGACGATGTCCTGCGTCACGTTGCATCGACCGTTGCCCAGGTTCACGTAGACCGGATTGGAGCCGATGCCATTTTCGCTGTCGGGAACGATCATCTGGCCTAGATTGGGGCCGGTGGAGACGTTGGCGCAGTAGCTGTCGTAGTTCGTCGAGCCCGGGGGAACATAGGACGTGCCGTAGCGCACGCGGATGTGATTGCCACTGGCCGGGACCTCGTCAACCGTTTCAAGGACCAGCAGCCCTGCCAGTCTGCGGTTGATCAGGTCAACCGCCCTTTGTGCCTTTTGGGCAAGGTCCTGTTCGGTGTCGTAGCCACTGCCTGGCGCGGGAATGTGCACCAGGACACGTGGCGCCGGTTCGCCCTGCCACCGCCACGTGCCTGCTGGCCGGTCATTGATGCCAGGAAAGAAGCCGATGTTGCTCTGTTGAACATGCGCGACGACCTGTGCATCCGTGGCGAGGACATCGCCGCTGCGGGTCGGGCCATTGTCATCGTCACCGCCGCCACAGGAGGCGAGCACGATGGAAGCCGCCAGTACGGTGATGGCTGCAGTGGTTTTCCGGATGGTCCGGTACGACGCCTGCACGGTCTGGCGACAGTCGGTCGACAGGGCATTTCTCGCCATCCGAAGCGGGAAGCTGAACTCAAAGTGCATCTGGTGCTCCATGCAGAGCGGTTCGGGGTCACCACCAGCGCCCGCCCCGCCCTTGGTTGTGTCCGTTTGGATTCGCAGGTGGTCCTGTGCGGCGGATGGTATCGATGGCGGTCGCAGAGGGTAACTGTCAGAAACTGACAGGTCGTCTCACAGGCGTCTCTGTTCCGGGGTCCCAGGTCGGCACCGATGGGGTCATCGCAGGTGACTTGCGGTCGACGGGACCAACACCCTATCGCCTCAGTCGATCAATCCCAGCGCCAGGGCTTTTCGCACGGCATCTCTCCGCGATCGAACCCCCAGCTTCTGCAGCACGTTGGCAATGTGGAAGTTGGCGGTTCGCTCCGAAATCGACAGGGCCTGGCCAATCTCGGCAGAGGTCTTGCCGTTCCGGGAGAGCGCCAGGCACTCGCGCTCGCGCAGCGTCAGGCCGTTCGCTGTCCCTGCCTCCCGGATGATGAGTGCCAGACAGCGCTGGCGGACCTTGACCGCCACGGCCAACTCCCGGCCGTGGTACTGGTTCCTGGCCTGCAGAACCAGCGAGGACATCAGGTCGGATGGGAGAAACGGCGGCTTCCAGCCCGGCCATTCCCTCCGCAGCGCTGACACGGCCTCATCGCCGGCCAGCAGAATTCTTCCATCCAGGCTGGTCACCAGTACCTGATCGTCCTCCAAGCCGGACCTCAGCGCGAGCCCGTGATGGCGCCGGTGGAGTGCCCGGGCTTGAACCACATGGGCCAGCAGCACATCGGCCACCTTTGCATCGTCCGGGGCGAAGCATTCGCCCCCGGCACGCCACAGCGCCACCAGTTCCGACGATCGCTCGGTCCCGGCGGCGCAATAGGTCAGCACATGAACATGTTCCACCTTGGCGGCATAGTCCAGCATGGCCTGGGTCACACCGGGAAAGCGCCGGATCTCCCCGTGGACGCTCCTGTTCCTGTTCCGGCTGGCCGTCAGGAGGATCGGGTCGGACTGGCCCCGTTCCCAGCGTTGTCGCTCGCGGTAGGCCTCAACCGGCTGATTGAACAGAGACAGCGAGGTGGGCATGTACCCATGGTCGGGTCCGAACTCCAGGCCCAGCAGCGCGGCTGAATCGAACGCGATCAAGGACTGCAGCTGGGTGCACAGGTGATCGCAAAACTCTTCCGGGCTGCCTTCCTGCGCCACGGCATAAACCTCAAGAATGGTCCGATTCAGCGCATCCATGGTGGTGTCCATCATCCGGCGTGCCGCCGGTTTGGCACTGCCAGCCCATAGCTCTGCGAAGCCATTTCCCGCGAAGCTGGCCTGCCACCCGGCTTGATGTCGCTGACCAGCCCTCAGTTCAGCGCCATGCTGAGCTTGCGCCGGTACTGCGACACCAGCTGGGCCTGCGGGTCTTCCTGCACGGCGGCCTTGCCGGCCAGCTCGATGCCACCGGCGCTCTTGCCGGCGGCGGCCGGGTCGGTCTTGGGGCGCGGCGGGGTCATCAGCTCCAGCAGGCCGACATAGGTCTTGCGCGGGGCCTCGTCGTCCCACTTCTTGTCGCGCATGATGATTTCCAGCAGCTCGTCCAGCGCGTCGGGCCATTCGCCCATGGCGATCAGCACCCGGCTTTTGGCAAAGCGGGTCTCGAAGTCGCGCTTGTTCTGGGCAATGAGTTCGTCGAACTTTTCCAGCGGCCACTGGCCGCGCGGGTCGTTGGCCACGAACTCCAGCGCGTTGAGCCACTGGGCCAGGGCCTCGAAGCGCAGCTGCACCGGAATCTGGGCCATGGCCGGGGCCAGGGCGCCGGCCGCCTCGGCAAAACGGCCGTGGCCGATGTACTGCTTGACCAGCTCGAAGCGCAGGTCGTTGTTGTCGGGCGCCTGGGCCACGGCCTGGGCCAGCTTGTCCAGTGCGCTGTCGGGGTCGCCCTGGCCCTGGGCCAGCATCTGCTGCGCCTCTTCGGCTTCGGCCTGGGCGGCCAGTTCGTCGTCGCCGGGCAGGTGCTTGTCCAGGAAGGCCTTGATCGGCCCTTCGGGCAGGGCGCCCATGAAGCCGTCCACCGGTTGGCCGCCCATCAGCAGCACGCAGGTGGGGATGCTGCGGATGCCGAAGGCCGCGGCCAGTTGCTGTTCCTGGTCGGAGTCGATCTTGACCAGCTTGAAGCGGCCGCCGTATTCGGCCTCGACCTTTTCCAGGATGGGGCCGATGACCTTGCAGGGGCCGCACCAGGGGGCCCAGAAATCCACCAGCACGGGGGTGTGCATGGAGGCTTCGATGACTTCGGCTTCGAAATTGGCGACGGTGACGTTGATCATGGCGGGTACGCGGTGGGGCAGCCCCGGGGGGCGGACGGGGCCGAATCGTAAAATCCACACTTTACCGGAGTGCGCCGCGGCTTGTCGCCACACGCGCTTCCGCCCGGGCCGGTCCGACCGGTCGCCCCACAAGGCCCTGCCATGAGCGACATCCAGGTGGGCGTGGTCATGGGTTCCAGCAGCGACTGGGACACCATGCAGCACGCCGTGCAAGTTCTCAAAGACTTCGGCATCGCGCACGAGGCGCGGGTGGTCTCGGCGCACCGCATGCCCGACGACATGTTTGCCTATGCCGAGGCCGCCGCCGGGCGCGGGCTCAAGGCCATCATCGCCGGGGCCGGTGGCGCGGCCCACCTGCCGGGCATGATCGCGGCCAAGACGGTGGTCCCGGTGCTGGGTGTGCCGGTGCAGTCCAAGGCGCTGTCGGGGGTCGATTCGCTGCACTCCATCGTGCAGATGCCCAAGGGCGTGCCGGTGGCCACCTTCGCCATCGGCCAGGCCGGGGCCGCCAACGCAGCGCTGTTTGCCGTGGCCCTGCTGGCCAACGAAAGCCCGGCCCTGCGGGACAAGCTCGAAGCCTTCCGCGCCGCGCAGACCGAAGCGGCGCGCGCCATGACCCTGCCCCTCTGACCGCATGAGCCTCAAACCCCTCCTGCCCGGCGCCCTGTCCGACCGCGGCCAGCAGATGACCCTGGGTGTCATGGGCGGTGGCCAACTGGGCCGCATGTTCGTGCAGGCGGCGCAGGCCATGGGTTATTTCACGGCGGTGCTCGACCCCGATCCGGCCAGCCCGGCCGGTCTGGTGGCGCACTGGCATATCCAGACTGCCTACGACGACGAGCAGGGTCTGGCGCAGCTGATGCAGCGCTGCGACGCCATCACCACCGAGTTCGAAAACGTGCCCGCGCCCGCGCTGGTGACCCTGGGCGCGCACCGCCCGGTGGCGCCGTCGGCCGCCTGTGTGGCGGTGGCGCAGGACCGCATTCAGGAAAAGGCGCACTTCGTGCAGTGCGCGCCGGTCAGCGGGGTGCACCCGGCGCCCTGCGCCGCCATCGAGTCGCCCGAGCTGCTGGTGGCGGTGCCGGCCGATCTGCTGCCCGGCATTCTGAAGACGGCGCGCCTGGGTTACGACGGCAAGGGCCAGGTCCGGGTGCAGGACCGCGCCGAACTGGCCGCGGCCTGGGACCGGCTGGGGCGTGTGCCCTGCGTGCTGGAAAAGCGGATGCCGCTGCAGGGCGAGTGCTCGGTGCTGGTGGCGCGGGGCGCCGACGGCCAGGTGGTGGCCTTTCCGGTGCAGAAGAACACCCACCACGACGGCATTCTGGCCATCACCGAGGTGTACGAGGGTGCGGTGCCGGCCGACCTGGCGGCGCGTGCGCAGGCCAGCACGGTGGCCATCGCCCACCACCTGAACTACGTCGGTGTGCTGTGTGTCGAGTATTTCATCGTCGACAACGGTCAGGGCGGCAGCGACCTGATCGTCAACGAGATGGCCCCGCGACCGCACAACAGCGGCCACTACACGCAGAACGCCTGCGACCTGTCGCAGTTCGAGGCGCAGGTGCGGGCCCTGGCCGGCCTGCCGCTGCCCGTGCCGCGCCAGCACAGCCCGGCCATCATGGTCAACCTGCTGGGCGACCTGTGGTTTCAGCCCAATGGCGTGCGCGCCCAGGCCAGCGAGCAGCCGGTCTCGCCGCCCTGGGCGCAGGTGCTGGCGCTGCCGGGCACCCACCTGCACCTGTACGGCAAGCTCAGCGCGCGCCCGGGCCGCAAGATGGGCCACCTGAACATCACCGGCCCCTCGGTGGCAAAGGTGCGCGAAACCACCGCAAAGGTCCTCGCGCTGCTGGGCCTGCCCGCACTTTGAGTGTGCCTCGCTGATGCCACTGGTCCTCGACGCAGCCGATCCGGCAGCCATCGCACAGGCCGCGCAGCGGCTGGCTGCGGGCGGCCTGGTGGGCATGCCGACCGAAACGGTCTATGGCCTGGCCGCCGACGCCGGCAACGCCAGTGCGGTGCGCGGCATTTTTGAGGCCAAGGGCCGGCCCAGCGACCACCCGCTGATCGTGCACCTGCCACCCGCCGAGGGCGGTGACTGGCGCGCGGCCGTGGCGCCGCTGGTGCGCGACGTGCCCGACTTTGCCCTGCGGCTGATGCAGGCCTTCTGGCCCGGGCCACTGACCCTCATCCTGCCGCGCCGGCCCGAGGTGGCGGCGGTGGCGGCCGGTGGCCAGGACTCGGTCGGCCTGCGCTGCCCCTCGCACCCGGTGGCCCAGGCCCTGCTGCGGGCGGCACGCGCCCAGGGGGTGCTGGGCGTGGCGGCGCCCAGCGCCAACCGTTTCGGCCGGGTCAGCCCGACCACGGCGGCCCATGTGGCCGAGGAGTTTGCCGCCCTGCCCGACGAGGCCCTGCTGGTGCTGGATGGTGGCGCCTGTCCGGTGGGCATCGAGTCGACCATCGTGGACTGCTCGCGCGGCCATCCGGTGCTGCTGCGCCCGGGCATGATCACCCCGGCCCGTCTGGCGGCGGTCTGTGGCCAGCCGCTGCGCGAACGCGACGAGGCCGCACCGCGTGCCTCGGGCACGCTGGAGTCGCACTACGCGCCCCGCGCCCGGGTGCGGCTGATGGACGGCCGCCAGCTGCAGGCGGCCCTGGACGTGCTGGGCGCCGATGCCCGCGCCATCGCGGTCTATGCCCGCACGCCCCTGAAGGCGGCGCGAGGCGTGGCCGTGCGCGCCATGCCCGACGACGCCAGCCGCGCCGCGCAGGAACTGTTCGCCGTCCTGCGGGCGCTGGACGCCACCGGCGTCCAGCTGATCTGGGTGGAGACGCCACCCGAAGGCGCCGACTGGGACGGCGTGCGCGACCGCCTGGCCCGGGCGGCCGCCTGAAACTGCGGTGGTTCACACGCTTCGGGCGTGAACCAGATTCACACGACCGAGTCGGCCGTGTCGGACCTCAGAACCAGCCCACCCTCCTCATTTCCTGTTCCACGAAGTCGGCCAGCAGGCGGTGTGCATAGGGAGTGGGGTGAACCGAGTCGGCATAAGCGTAGCGGGACACATCCACGCCGGTGAGCGTGCTGGCTGTGGTGCAAGTCAGCGAAGAGCCCTGCAAAGGATTGAGAGGCGAAGCCGTGTCGCAGGCGGGTGTGGTGGCATTGGTGAAGGTGCCGTCTGTGGCCTGGGTGGTGCCGCGGGTGTAGGCGTCGACCAGCAGCACGCCGCGCACGTTGGCCAAGCCAGCGGCCAGCTGGCTGTTGAAGGCCTGGGACATGGCGCTGGCCAGTGCCTGAGCCTGCGGTCCCTGGCCAATGCTGCTGGGTGTGAGCCCCACGTTGGGCAGATTCACCACGACCACCCTGCGTGCGCCTCTGGCCAGCACCTGGGTCCTGACCAGGTTCGCCAGCTCGCCGCCTGCCACACCCATGGCCTCAACCGCTTCGCCGGCAGCTTGCTGGGTTGCAGCTTCAACTCCCAGTGTGGGTGCCAGTTCGGCGACGCGGGCCGGAATGGCGCCGGACAGCATGAACAGGTCGTTGCCGCCCGCCAGGACCAGCACCAGGTCGTCGCGTCTGAAGGAGCCGTGCGTGCTCAGGTGATTCGCCACCTGGGTGACCAGTGGCACGGTGAGCTGCCCCAGCAGCCCCTGCGCCGCCACGGCGGGGTCTGGCGATGCCGTGAGCGCCGCGTTTGCCGGGCCGATGGGGTCGGTGACGCGCGAACCGCCCTGGCTGTAGACGGTGCAGCCAGGGTTGTTCTGTACCGGGGCGGCAAAGGCCTCCAGAGGGCCGCTGGCATTCAACCCGGTTTGTGCTGCGCAGGGTGCCGGCAGCCCCGCTGCGTCGGCGATGTGCTCCACCCAGATCTTGTTGCCGGTGCCGTTGACGGTGTACTTGCCACCGCCCACCGACGCAATTCCGGGCGTCCGGTAGCTGCCCACGTCACTCAGGCTGTCACCAAAAGAAACCAGGCGTTCGTAGTCGTTGCCGCCCCCGCAGGCCACGAGCAACAAGGCAAGGGCCGCAGCCGACAAGGTGGTGCGCAGAAGCATGACAGTTTCCTTTGCGGTTAAAAAAGAACGAACGTTCTTTTTTTATTCTTCACCGAACGACCCCCCAAGCGCCAGAGGGGAAACACCGAGAGGCGGTGGTGCGGCGCAGCAGCCGTCAGCGCCGGCCGCCGAAGCGCAGCTTCATGGCCAGGATGCTGCAGGCCAGTGCCAGGGTGACGGCGTTGGCCGCGACCACCGGCCAGGCGCCCAGCACCAGGCCGTACACCAGCCACAGCGCCACGCCGACGGTGAACAGGCTGTACATGCCCAACGAGATGCCACGCACATCGCGCGTGCGGAAGGTGTGCAGCGCCTGCGGCAGGAAGCTCAGGGTCGTCAGGCAGGCGGCGAGGTAGCCGATGGCGTCTTGCAAGGCCATGAGGAGGGGTGGGGAAAGGGCAGCGAAGGGGAGGGGGCAGCGGGACGCCGGGCGCGGGTCTCTCTCGCTCAGTCGGGCATGGCCGCCACCCAGTCGATCAGGGCGTCGATGGCCGGCCGGGCGGCCGGCGCCTGCTCGTGGTTGACCAGCGCCACCACCGCGTAGCGCGTGCCATTGGCGGCGTGCACATAGCCTGCCACCCCGATGACGTCGCGCAGGGTGCCGGTCTTGAGCCAGGCGTTGCCGCGGGCCTGGCTGCCGGGGGCGCGGGCATAGCGGGCCGCGGTGCCGCTGACCCCGGCCAGCGAGAGCGACTGCACGAACTGGTCGCCGCGCGGGTGGGTGGCCGCGTGCCGCAGCAGCGCGCCCAGCGCGTCGGGGGTGATGCGTTCGACGCGCGAGAGGCCGGCGCCGTTGTCCATCACCGGCGGTGCATGGCGGGTGCCCAGCGTGCGGCGCCACCAATGGGTGACCACCTCGCGCGCGCTGTCGTAGCGCGCGGTCCGCACCGGCGCCAGCCGGTCGGACAGTCGGCCTTCGGTCATGCCGGGCGCCAGGTTGAGCCGGCCCAGCGTGAGGAAGACCTGCTGGGCCATGACGTTGTTGCTCCACTGGTTGACGTCGGTGATGATGTCAGACAACGGCAGCGACTGGGCCTCCAGCAACAGCCGGCTGCCCGGGGGCGTCAGGCCTTCGCGCACCCGGCCGGTGAGCGAACCGCCGGTGGCGCGCCACATGCCTTCCATGGCGCGGGCGGCGTAACTGGCCGGGTCCTGGTAGGCCACCGGCCACTGGCGCTCGCCGCAGCTTTGCGGAAATCGCCCGTCGAATCGGATGCGGTTGGCGTCGTCGAAGCGGGCCTGCAGGGCCGAGCGCCAGTCGCCGCAGGCGGCGCGCACCAGCGGGACCGTGGCGTCGATGGTCAGGCCTTCCATCGGGGGTTCGCTGTAGACACGAGCCACCCCGGCCACCGGATCCGGACTGAAGCGCAGCACCACCGACTTGAAGTTCACCAGCAGCGCGTCGGGGCCGGCGTTGTAGGGGCGCAGGGCCTCGCCGTCGAAGTCGCCCGGGTTGTGGGGCGGCAGATCGAAGGCGCTGTGGTCCAGCACCATGTCGCCCAGGATGACGCGCGCCCCCTGATCCTGCAGCTGCATGAAAGCGTCCTGCAGGCGTTCGAGCACCAGCTTGGGGTCCCCGCCGCCGCGCACGTACAGGTTGCCGCGCAGCACCCCGCCGGCGATTTCGCCGTCGGTGCGGAATTCGGTGCTCCAGGTGTGGTCGGGACCCAGCAGGTCGAGCGCGGCGTACGTGGTCACCAGCTTCATGACCGAGGCCGGGTTGACCGAGGCCTCGGCGCGGTGCCGCAGCCGCTCGTGGGCCGGGCCGTCGGCCGCCACCACCAGCGCCGACAGGGCGCTGGCCGGCACGCCGGCCTTGTTCAGGGCACTGCGCACCGGCGGTGGCAGGGTGTCGATGGCCGACAGGGCGCAGCCCGGCAGGGCGAACGCGGCCGCGCCGAGCAGGCCGGTCAGCATCCCGCGCCAGCGCTGGAGGGGCGGCCGTGGGGGGCAGGAGCGAGGTGTCGACATCGTCTCGCCATTATCGGGGCCGCAGACCGGTGTGCCGGCCGAAAAGCACGGTTTCAGGGCCTGTTTTTGGGCGGGCGGGGCTGGCCGATAATCGGCCCATGAGTGACCTCCGGCCGCAGAAGGCCCCGACCGACCCGACCAACGCCCGGTTTCTGGCCATCGAGACCAGCACCGATTGCCTGAGCCTGGCGCTGGGCAGCGGCGCGCCTGGTGCGCCCCTGTGGCAGCACACCGGCACCGGTGGTGCCCAGGCGTCGACCGATCTGCTGCCGGCGGTGCAAGGCCTGCTGGCGCAAGCCGGTTGGACGCTGGCCTCGCTGGATGCCGTGGTGTTCGGGCGCGGGCCCGGCGCCTTCACCGGCTTGCGCACCGCCTGTGCGGTGGCCCAGGGGCTGGCCTTCGGGGCCGGGCGCCCGGTGCTGCCGGTCGATTCGCTGCTGGCCCTGGCCGAGCAGGCGCGCCAGGATCACGTCGAGGCCGGACAGCCCGAGCCCACACGGGTGGTCGGTCTGCTGGACGCGCGCATGGACGAAATCTATGTGGCTCCTTACGCCCTTGCGGCGGGCGGCTGGCAGGCCCTGGCGCCGGCGCGCCTGTGTGCCCCCGAAGCCCTGGCCGATTACCTGGCGCCCTGGTGGCCCGAAACCGGCGGCCTGCTGGCGGGCAATGTGTTTGACGTCTACGGCCCGCGGCTGCTCGGCTTGCCCGCCGCGCGCCGTCCGGCCCTGCCGCAGGCCCAGGCCCTGCTGCGCCTGGCGCCCCTTGCGCTGGCCGCTGGCGCTGCGGTCCCGGCCAGCGAAGCCTGTCCGCTGTACGTGCGCGACAAGGTCGCCCAGACCACTGCCGAACGCGAAGGCCGGCCCGTGGCGGTGGCCACGCCGGCCGCCTGAACCCGGGGTCCGTGCCGATGTCCGCTCCGTCGCCCGCCCACACCACCGCCACCGCTGCCGACTGGCCCCTGCCGCCCGGGCAGGCGCAAGCGCCGCGCCGGGTGGCGTTTGCGCTCATGACCGAGGCCGAACTGGACGCCGTGAGCGAGCTGGAGAAGCGCGCCTACGCCCACCCGTGGTCGCGCCGCCATTTCCAGGATTCCTTGTCGGCGGCGTACCCGGTCGTGCTGCTGCTGGGCGAGGCCCGGCCGGGCGAAGCCATCCTGCCGGGGCACGAGGGCCGCGTGCTGCTGGGCTACCTGGTGGCCATGCGGGGCGTCGACGAGGTGCACCTGCTGAACATCACCGTCTCGCCCGACCACCGGCGCCAGGGCTGGGCCCGTCTGCTGCTCGATGCCCTGGTTCTCTGGTCGCGGGGGCAGGGCGCGCAGTGCCTGTGGCTGGAGGTGCGAGAAGGCAACGCACCGGCGCGGGCGCTGTACCGGGCGTACGGCTTCAGTGAGGTCGGGCTGCGCAAGGCCTATTACCCGGGCGGTGGACGCGAGCGCGAGAACGCGGTGGTGATGAGCCTGCCGCTGGACGGCGCACCGGCGGGAGTTGGCGCATGACCGACGACCGCCGGTCCCCCTCCTTCGTGGCCGCGCTGGACGCGCGCCAGCGCGCCATGCTGGCCGAAATGGGGGTTCGGGTCTGGACGCCCAGGCCGGCTGCGATGCCCAGCGCCCCAGCGACCGCGCCGGCCCACCCCGCGCCTCCCGCACCCGCCGTGCCGGCCGCCGCCTTTGTCGAGCCGCGTGCGCCCGCCCCGCCGCGGGTCGTACCGATCGCACGCGATGCCGGGCCAGCGCCGGCGGTGGCGCCCAGGCCGTCCTCTGCCCCGGCCGCTACCCCCGCCGAGCTGTCGGTGCGGCCGGCGGGTGTCGACCAGATGGACTGGACGCAGTTGCGCGAAGCGGTCGCGGGCTGCCGCGCCTGTGGCCTGTGCCGCAGCCGCAACAACACCGTCTTCGGTGTCGGCGAGGTGTCGGCCGACTGGCTCGTGGTGGGGGAGGCGCCCGGCGAGAACGAAGACCGGCAGGGCGAGCCCTTCGTGGGCGCCGCCGGCCAGCTGCTGGACCGCATGCTGCACGCGGTCGGCCGCAGCCGCCACGGACAGGGTGCGCAGGGCGCCTACATCGCCAACGTGCTCAAGTGCCGGCCACCGGCCAACCGCAACCCGCAGCCGCAGGAGATGGCGCAGTGCGAACCCTTCCTGGTGCGCCAGGTGGAGCTGTTGCGGCCGCGCCTGATCCTGGCCATGGGCCGCTTTGCGGTGCAGTCCCTGCTGGACAGCACCGAGCCCATCGGCCGCCTGCGCGGTCGGGTGCACCGCTACCACGACGTGCCCGTCATCGTGACCTACCACCCGGCCTACCTGCTGCGCAACCCGATCGACAAGCGCAAGGCCTGGGCCGACCTGTGCCTGGCCATGGAGACCACGGGTCAGTGAGCCACCCGGCCGGGTGCGGCGGAGCGTGGGGGCCAGCGACCTGCCGCCGGGCCGCCCCAAGGCAGATCAGCCCCCTCGGGGGGCAGCGACCCGCGCAGCGGCGGAGCGTGGGGGCCACAACACCATGGCGATGGCGGCCATCACCAGCACCACGGCTGCCCAGTCCTGCCAGTGCAGCACCTCGCCCAGCCACCAGGCCCCGCTGAACACGCCCAGCACCGGAATCATCATCACCGACAGTGTCGAGGCAATCGGGGGCAGGTCGCGCGCCAGCATCAGCCAGACCACCTGGGCAAACGCAAACACCCCCAGCGCGTTGTAGACGATGGCGCCCCAGACCGGGGCCGAAGGCGGCGCCCAGGCCTGGCGTTCGAACAGCACCGACAGCAGGCTCATCCACAGCGTGGTGACCAGTGTCATCCAGAAGGCGATGGCCAGCGTGGGCGCGGCGATGGTGGTGCGGCGCATCAGTTGGGTGCCCACGGCCCAGGTGCCGGCCGCCAACAGCATCATCAGCACGCCGGTGGGCCGGCTCGACAGCACGCCGACCTCGTGCCAGAGCAGCAGCACCCCCAGGGCTGCCGCGCCCACCCCGGCCCACGCCCGCAGGCCCAGCCGCTGGCCGAACCACAGCGCGCCGATCACGGCCGAAAACACCGGCATGGTGTAGCCCAGGATGGCGGCGCGTCCGCTGGAGAGCGACTGGATGGCCAGGATGGCCAGCGTGTGCCAGAAGAACATGTTGAAGACGGTGAGCACCGCCAGCTCCCGCCAGTGCTCGCGCCCGATCCGAAAGGGCACGCGGCGCCAGACCAGCACCAGGCCCAGCACCGGCAGGCCCAGCCACATGCACAGGGTGCGGAAGGTCAGCGGCGGGAAGCCGGTGACGCCCAGCTTCATGATGGGCCAGTTGATGCCCCAGACCAGCGTGAGCAGGACGAGCAGGACCAGTTGCCGGCGGGAGAGCGTGTGCATCGCGCGATCATAGGGGGCGCAGGGGGCTTCCGTAGAATCGGGGCATGACCTTCCTCGACATGCTGCACGGCGCCGAGCGCCAGAACCGTTCCCTGCTGTGTGTGGGCCTGGACCCCGATCCGGCCCGGTTCCCGGCCGGCATGACGGGCGACGCCTCGCGCATCTACGACTTCTGCGCGGCCATTGTCGAGGCCACGGCCGACCTGGTGATCGCCTTCAAACCGCAGATCGCCTACTTCGCCGCGCACCGCGCCGAAGACCAGCTCGAACGCCTGATGGCCCACATGCGCGCCGTCGCGCCGCAGGTACCGGTGATCCTGGATGCCAAACGCGGCGACATCGGCAGCACCGCCGAGCAGTACGCCATCGAGGCCTTCGAGCGCTACGGCGCTGACGCGGTCACGCTCTCGCCCTTCATGGGCTTCGATTCCGTCCAGCCTTACCTGAAGCACGAAGGCAAGGGCGCGTTCCTGCTGTGCCGCACCTCCAACCCGGGCGGTGACGACCTGCAGAACCAGCACCTGGCCTCGGTCGAGGGCCAGCCGCGGGTCTACGAACACGTCGCCCGGCTGGCGCAGGGGCCCTGGAACCTCAACGGCCAGCTCGGCCTGGTGGTGGGCGCCACCTACCCGGCCGAGATCGAGCGCGTGCGCGAACTGGCGCCCACGCTGCCGCTGCTGATCCCAGGCGTCGGCGCCCAGGGTGGCGACGCCGTGGCCACGGTGCGGGCCGGCTACCGGGCGCAGGGCGGCCAGACCACCGGTGCGGTCATCGTCAACTCCTCGCGCGCGGTGCTCTACGCCTCGTCGGGCGGGGACTTTGCGGCGGCGGCACGGCGCGAGGCCGCCCGCACCCGCGACCAGCTCGAAGCGGCCAAGGCCGGCTGACGCCCCCGCGACAGGCCAAGGGGAGACAGGCGCGCCCGTCCCGCCTACCATGCGGCGTCCTGACCATCGCCTGACTGGAGAGCGCCGATGCGGCTGTACGTTTCGCCCCGAGCCCCCAACCCGCGCCGGGTCCTCATGTTCCTGGTCGAGAAGCAGGTGCAGGGGCTGAACCTGATCAACGTCGACCTGAACGCCCAGGAGCACAAGAGCGAGGCCTTCCGGGCCAAGAGCCCGCTGGCCCGTGTGCCGGCGCTCGAACTGGACGACGGCCGGGTATTGACCGAAACGCGCGCCATCTGCACCTACATGGAAGGGCTGCATCCCCAGCCCAACCTGATGGGGCGCGACGCCACCGAGCGCGCCTTCATCGAGATGGCCGACCGGCGCGTCGAGTGGTACCTGATGCTGCCGATTGCCCACTGCGTGCGCCACACCCACCCGGGCCTGGCGCCGCTGGAGCAGCCGCAGTTTCCGGACTTCGGGCATGCGCAGGCGGCCAGGGCGCGCGAGACCGCCGCCTGGCTCGACGCGGAGCTGCAGCGCCAGCCCTGGATCGCCGGGGACCGTTTCACCATCGCCGACATCACCGCCTTCTGTGCGCTGGAGTTTGCGCGCCTGATGCGCTTCAAGCCCGGCGACGAAGGCCTGCACGCGTTGCAGGCCTGGCGCGACCGGGTGTCCGAACGGCCCAGCGCGCGGGTCTGATCACCGAAGCGCAGGCGCCCGTCGGCCGTCAGAGGGGCGCAGGACGGGTGCTGTCGAACTGCGCCCGGGCACTGCTGGCCAGGGCCATTTCGCCTGGAGTTTCGGGGGTCCAGGTGTCGACCTGCACAGGCCGGCCGTCCTGATCGATCGCCACCAGCACCACCAGCGCTTCGGCGGTCTTCTCCATGTGGCCGGTGCGCAGGTCACCGCTGACCAGTTCGACCGTGATGTTCATGTGGGTCTCGCCGGTGAAGGCCAGGCGCGCACGCACCTCGACCAGATCGCCGACCCGGACCGCGCGCTGGAAGCGGATGCTGCTGGTGTAGACGGTGCGGCAGGGACCGCGTGCCCAGGTGGTGGCGCAGGCCAGTCCCGCATCGTCCAGCCACTTCATCACGGTACCGGCATGGACATGCCCACCGGCACCGATGTGCGACGGTTCGACGAGGAATCGCAGCGTGATCGAAGACATGCTCACCCCCAGTATGGGATCTGGCCGGACACACCCGAACAGCAGCGCCCGCCTGCGCGAGGCGCTGTGCCGCTGTGCCGCTGTGCCATTGTGGCCCTGCCGGCCCGCTTTGCCAAGCCCGTGCCAAGCTCAGCCTCGGCGCGGCCCCGGAATCCGCAGCAGTTGGCGCTCCAGCCGGGGCAGCCGTTCCAGGCCGCTGGCCATGCGCGCTTCCAGCACGCGAAGCAGGGGCGCCGGGTCGGCGACCGGGTGGTCGGTCAGCAGCAGGCGGGCCTGATCCAGGTCGTTGAGTTGTCCCAGCCACTCCTGTGCCCTGGTCAGCCGGGGCAGGCCGCGCCGGGCCAGAGCGGCCGGTGCCAGCGCACCCAGAAATCCCACCGCGTAGCGCAGGCGCTTGACCGCGATGCGCAACGCGTGCCGGGCCTCGGGGCCGGCCTGCAAGGCGTGGCGGGCCTGCTGCACCAGGCGCCGGTGGGGCGCCATCAGGGAACGGGAGGCCCAGGCATCCGTCCGGGCGTGTGCGCGCGGGCCCGGTGCAGGCAGGCTCAGCACGGCGTGCATGAAGGCCAGCAATTGCTGGGTGTGACGCGGGTCCGTCAGGGCCTGCACGACCTGCCGGTTGGCCTCGGTCCGCCTCTGTTCAACCCACGCTGTCCAGCGCAGGGCGTCGGTCGGCGGGGTCTCGCCGAGCAGGCCAGGCAGCCCTTCGGTGGCCAGCACGTCCCAGTTGCGCGCTTCGCCCAGTTGCCTGGCCAGTGTCTGCCAGGTGCCCGACCAGTGGCGGGCGAAGCGACCGGGCAGCCAGGGGGCGAACAGGCGCAATCCGGTGCGCAGACGCCGCAGCGCCACGCGGGCCTGGTGGATGAACTCCGGGTCCGGCAGGCCTTGCGCGAAGTCGTGCTGCAGCAGCGCACCGGTGTTGGCCTGCAGCTGGGCCAGGCAAGACCAGGCGGTGTCGCGCCAGGCCTGCCGGGGATGGGCCTGAGCATCGAGGACCTGCGCCTGGGGAGAGGCGGGCTGCAGGCGCTCCCCGGTGAACAGATGCAGACCCCGTTCCGCCTTGCTGCGATCATCGGGGTACATCCAGATGCCGGTTCCGGTCTGCTGCGGTGATCCCAGCGACAGGGTGTGGGCCAGATCGATCAGGTCGGCGGGGTGCCCGTCCAACAGCTCCAGTTCCAGCTCCAGCAGGGGCAGGCGCCGGGTCTGGCCGCTGCCCCCGGTCCGGATTTCCCCCTGGTCCAGCGCCACCTCGATGCGCGACTGCCGGTGCTCCAGCACCCAGGTCCTGCGTCCGAAGTCGGTGTGGAACAGGGGCACCAGGCGCGGCCGCAACCGTTGCAGCTGGCTGGCCAGCTCACTGTCGGTGACGAGGCGGCCCACGTCCAGCGTGCCCGCGCGGGTGGGGGCTTCCCACTCCTGTCGCTGGCTCAGTCCGCCGGCCGAGCTGCCGGCGGTCTTGACGGTCAGCCAGGTGCGCCGGCCGATGCGCCGCTCGCGCAGGGCGATGCGTTCGCGCATCAGGTCCAGCGCCGGCGTGTCGTAGTAGGTGTTGAGCAGTCGGCGGGCGGCCGGCCTGACCTGCAGCAGCGGGTGTGCCAGCAGGCGGGGCAGGTCGCTGGCGCGAAGGCTCAGCTTGAGTTCGGTTTCTCGGGCCATGGGCGGGTTCTCGTTCTTTCACGGCAGGCAACTGCCAGTGTCGAGTCTGCCAGCCCGGGGGGTTTTCATCTACCTTGCCGCCATGACGGTCGGCGCAGCCACGCAGGCCCGCCCCTGGCACCGGAGCCGATAAGATGGGTGGCATGAAAAGCCGTCGTAACCGCTGCATCTGTCTGACGCTGATGACCATCCCGGTCTGGGGCGCGGCACAGGCGCTGCCGGAGGAAGGTGTCGGCCGGGAGTTTCTGGTAGGCGCTTCGCTGGAGTCGTCGACCGGCCACATCGGCGACGGAGGGCGCGCCGTCAGCTTCAAACCGGTCTGGCATTTTCAGGTCGGCCCGGTCCGTGTGTCGCGCTCCCGCGCCAGCACCCTGCTGGGCACCGGGCTCAGATCGTCCGAAACCGGTGTCAGTGCCGACCTGTTCTCCGTCCAGCAATGGCGCTTCGGTGCATCGCTGCGCCTGGACAACGGCCGCAGCTTCGATGGCGATCCGGTCTGGCGCGGCCTGCCGGACATCCGCACCACCTTGCGCGGCCGCGCCTCGGTGCAGCGGCCGCTGGGCGGTCGCTGGAGCTGGGGTGCTAGCGCCGACCAGGACCTGCTCGGGCGCGACGGCGGGCTTCGGCTGAACTCCGGCTTGCACTACCACTACCCGATGTCGGATCGCACGCGCTGGGATTTCGGTCTGTCGGCCACCTGGGGCAATACCCGTTACATGCAGACCCATTTCGGTATCACCCCGGCCGGCGCCGCGGCTGTCGGCAGTGCCCCCTATGCCCCGGGTGGCGGCGTGGAAGGCGTGCAGCTCAGCTGGAACACCAGCACGGCGCTGGGCCCGCACTGGGTACTGTTCGGTGGTGTGGGTGTGTCGACCTTGCGCGGCGATGCAGCGCGCAGCCCGCTGGTGACCCGGGGCACCACCTCCAGCGCCACCCTGGGACTGGCCTACCGCAACCGGCGCTGAAGCGAGCAGCGACGCTCGCGGCTCACCGCCCCAGCAGCCGCGCCAGATACCGGCCGGTGTGGCTGGCCTCGCAGGCGGCCACGTCTTCCGGTGTACCACTGACCACCACGGTGCCGCCGCCGTTGCCGCCCTCGGGGCCCATGTCGATCAGCCAGTCGGCGGTCTTGATGACGTCCAGGTTGTGTTCGATGACGACGATGGTGTTGCCGGCGTCGCGCAGTTGGTGCAGCACCTTGAGCAGCAGCTCGATGTCGGCGAAGTGCAGGCCGGTGGTCGGCTCGTCGAGGATGTAGAGCGTGCGACCGGTGTCGCGCTTGGACAGCTCCAGCGCCAGCTTGACGCGCTGGGCCTCGCCGCCCGAGAGCGTGGTGGCGCTCTGGCCGAGCTGGATGTAGGACAGGCCCACGTCCAGCAAGGTCTGCAGCTTGCGGTGCAGGGTCGGCACGGCGCCGAAGAAGGCGTGCGCCTGTTCGACCGTCATGTCCAGGATCTGCGCGATGTTCCTGCCCTTGTACTGGACCTCCAGCGTCTCGCGGTTGTAGCGATGGCCGTGGCAGACCTCGCAGGGCACATAGACATCGGGCAGGAAGTGCATCTCGACCTTGACCACGCCGTCGCCCTGGCAGGCCTCGCAACGCCCGCCCGCCACGTTGAACGAAAAGCGCCCCGGCCCGTAGCCACGCTCGCGTGCCATCGGCACCTCGGCCATCAGTTCGCGGATGCCGGTGAACAGGCCGGTGTAGGTGGCCGGGTTGCTGCGCGGCGTGCGCCCGATCGGGCTCTGGTCGACGTTGATGACCTTGTCGAAGTGCTCGATGCCCTCGATCGCGTCGTGCTCGGCCGGCTCGTCGTGCGAGCGGTAGAGCGTGCGGGCCACCGCGGCATACAGGGTGTCGTTGACCAGGGTCGACTTGCCGGAGCCGGAGACACCGGTCACGCAGGTGAGCAGCCCGACCGGGAAGGCCACGCTGACGTTCTTGAGGTTGTGGCCGCGCGCGCCGCGCACGCGGATTTCCTGCAGCTCGCCCAGGCTCGCTTCATGGGCCGCCTGGCGCTCGGCACGGCGCTCAGCGGCCGGGCTCTTCGGAAAACGCGACTTGACGGGTGCGGTTTTCTTCTCGGGATTGACCACCGGCAGCCAGGCGGTGCGACGTGCCGGCACGGCAATCTGCCTGACGCCACTGAGGTACTGCCCGGTCAGCGAGTTCGGGTCGGCCATCACCGCCGCTGGCGTGCCCTGCGCCATGATGCGGCCGCCATGCACCCCGGCACCGGGCCCGATGTCGATGCAGAAGTCCGCGGTGCGGATCATGTCCTCATCGTGCTCGACCACCAGCACGGTGTTGCCCAGGTCGCGCAGGTGCTGCAGCGTGCCGATGAGCCGGTCGTTGTCGCGCTGGTGCAGGCCGATGCTGGGCTCGTCCAGCACGTACATCACGCCGGTCAGGCCGCTGCCGATCTGGCTGGCCAGGCGGATGCGCTGGGCCTCGCCGCCCGACAGGGTCTCGGCGCTGCGGTCCAGGCTGAGGTAGTTCAGGCCGACGTCGTTCAGGAATTTCAGCCGCTGGCGGATTTCGTTGACCACGCGCGCGGCGATGTCGGCCTTGGTTCCCTGCAGTTGCAGCCGCTGGAAGTAGGCCAGGGCTTCACCCAGCGTGATGTGGCTGACCTTGTAGATGGGTTGGCGCTGTTCGCCGTCGCCGATGAACACGTGGCGGGCTTCCTTGCGCAGGCGGGTGCCGCCGCACTCGGGGCAGGGGTGGGTGCTTCGGTAGCGCGAGAGTTCCTCGCGCACGGTGGCCGAGTCGGTCTCGCGCCAGCGGCGCTCGAAGTTGCGGATGATGCCCTCGAACGGGTGCTTCTTGCTGATTTTCTTGCCGGCGCGCTCGCCGGATTCCAGCGCGTAGCTGAACTTGACTTCTTCCTCGCCGGAACCGAACAGCAGCACCTGGCGGATGGACTCGGGCAGGTCTTCCCAGGGCGCCTCGGCGTTGAAGCCGTAGTGCGCGGCCAGGCTTTCGATCATGGCGAAGTAGTAGCCGTTGCGCCGGTCCCAGCCTTTGATGGCGCCGCTGGCCAGGCTGAGTGTCGGAAACGCGACCACCCGGGCCGGGTCGAAGATGTCGGTGTGGCCCAGGCCGTCGCACGCCGGGCAGGCGCCCAGCGGCGAGTTGAACGAGAACAGGCGTGGCTCCAGCTCACCCACCGTGTGGTGGCAGACCGGGCAGGCAAAGCGCGCCGAAAAAGCCAGTTCGGCGCCGCTGTCCATGTCCAGCGCGATGGCGCGGCCGTCGGCCAGGCGCAAGGCCGCTTCAAAACTCTCGGCCAG
>CALMYH010000073.1 GCA_937873395.1 uncultured Burkholderiales bacterium | reverse complement strand
CCGTCACCCATGCGGGCCTGCTCGACCCGGTGGGCGGCAACAAGCAGCTGGAGTTCTCCATCCAGGGAGAGGACCTGGCGGAGCTGGAACGCCTGACCGCACTGGTGCTCGAACGCATCCGCCCCATCGCCGGCCTGGTCGACCTCGATGCCAGCATCAAGCCGGACAAACCGACAGTGGACGTGCGCCTGAAGCGGGAGGTGGCCTCTGATGTCGGCCTGTCGGCGGGCGCTGTGGCCGGCAGTCTGCGCACCCTGGTGGCCGGTCAGACCATGGGCAACTGGCGGGCCAGTGACGGCCAGACCTACGACGTCACGGTTCGACTGGATCCGCAGGCGCGACAGAGTGTCGACGACCTCAGCCGACTGCCCCTGGTGATCGGCCAGGGCAGCGACGGCAGCGCACGGGTGGTGCAGCTCGGACAGATCGCCGACATCGTGGAAGGGACCGGACCGAACCAGATCAACCGCCGCAACCTGATGCGCGAAGTGGCGGTCAGCGCCAACGCCTTCGGACGCTCGGCCGGCGAGGTCTCGGCCGACATCCGGCGGCAGCTCGACGCGATCGCCTTCCCGCCGGGCTACCGTTTCGAGTTCGGTGGCTCGACCAAAAACATGCAGGAGTCCTTCGGCTACGCCCTGTCGGCCCTGGCGCTGGCAGTCATCTTCATCTACATGATTCTGGCCAGCCAGTTCAAGAGCTTCCTCCAGCCACTGGCCCTGATGACCTCGCTGCCGCTGACCCTGATCGGGGTGGTGCTGACCCTGCTGTTTTTCGGCTCCTCGATGAGCATGTTTTCGGTCATCGGCATCGTGCTGCTCATGGGCCTGGTGACCAAAAACGCCATCCTGCTGGTGGACTTCGCGATCCGGGCACGGGAAGGACGGGCCGGCGTGCCGCCCCAGCCCCGCGAGGAGGCGCTGCTCATGGCGGCCCGGGTGCGACTGCGCCCCATCCTGATGACCACACTGGCCATGGTGTTCGGCATGGTACCGCTGGCCTTTGCCCTCACCGAAGGCTCCGAACAGCGGGCACCCATGGGCCAGGCCGTCATCGGGGGCGTCATCACCTCGTCCATCCTGACGCTGGTGGTGGTACCGGTCGTCTATTGCTACCTGGACGACCTGGCCAACTGGGTGCGCCGTCGCGGGCGACGGCAGGATGCGATCCCTGCCGGGAGCCTGCCCACCCCGCCGGAAACCCCGTCTCAGTAAAATGGACCAGAATCGGCTAATATACCCACCGGAGTATTAAACATGAGCAGCGCAACCCCCTCTCAAAGCGACGCCCACCAGGTGGCCCGCTTCAACATGATCGAGCAGCAGATCCGCCCCTGGGACGTGCTCGATCGCCGGGTGCTGGATCTGCTGGCCGAGCTGCACCGGGAGGATTTCGTGCCGCCGGCCCTGCGCAACCTGGCGTTTGCCGACATGGAGCTTCCGCTGAGCGACCCGCCGATCGAGGGACAGGTCATGCTCGCGCCCCGGGTCGAGGCCCGGCTGCTGCAGGACCTGGCGATCCAGCCGTCGGACCGGGTGCTAGAGGTGGGCACCGGAAGCGGCTTCATGGCCGCCCTCCTGGGACGCCTGGCCGGGCAGGTGGTGACCATTGAAATGAGCGAGCCCCTGGTCACGGCTGCGCGCGAGCGCCTGCGCCAGGCCGGCATCGAGAACGTGGATGTGCGATTGGCCGATGCCACCACCGACGGTTTCTCTGCCTGCCGCTCCGATGCCCCCTGGGACGTGATCGTGCTCAGCGGGTCCGTGGCCGATGTGCCGGAATCCCTGCTCGACCTGCTGGCACCCGGCGGCCGGCTGGCCGCCATCGTCGGTGACGAGCCCGTGATGCGTGCCACGGTGATCACCCGCACCGGTGACAAAAACTTCGACACCGTCCAGCCCTGGGACACGATGGCTCCGCGACTGAGGAACTTTCCGCAGCGCTCGCGCTTCACTTTCTGATGCCCGTTCCCATGATGTCCATCTCTCCCGCCCAGTTCGACGCCTGGATCAGACAGGCGCAGGAAGGCGCTGCGCCAGGCACCCGGCCGCTTGTGCTGGATGTGCGCGAACCCTGGGAACTGCAGACAGCCTGCGTGCGTGCAGAGGGCTTCGAGCTGCTGCACATGCCCATGCGCAGCGTACCGGCACGCCTGCACGAACTCGATCGGGAACGCCCGATTGCGTGCCTGTGCCACCACGGCGCCCGCAGTGCGCAGGTCGTCCATTTCCTGATGCAACAGGGCTTCAGCGAGGTGGTCAACATCCACGGCGGTATCCACGCCTGGTCCCAGGAACGCGATCCGGGCGTACCGTTCTATTGATTCAAGCGGCCCGTCCGCTGCCCCGACATGACCGAAGGACTCTCCATGAAAGCCTCCACCACCCCAACGAAACGCGTGACCACGCCATGGGCGCCGCTCGCCCTGGGTCTGGCCATGGCCTGGTCCTGGGGCACCGCCGCCCAGGCCCAGAGCCTGCTGGAACTCTATGGGGCGGCGCGGGACTACGACAGCACCCTGACCGCCGCCCGACTGCAGCACGAAGCCAACCTGGCCCGCGCCGCACAGGCCCGCGCGGGGCTGCTGCCGCAGGCCGGCCTGTCGGCGGGGGCCAACTGGGCGAACGTGGACAGCAGCGCCCTGCCCGGCACCCGCACCAGCAACAGCCAGAATGTGGCCTTGTCGGCCAGCCAGCCCCTGTATCGCCCAGCCAACCGGATCGGAAACGAGCAGGCCGCCCTGTCGATCGAGGCCAGCGAGGCCCAGCTGACCCTGGCCGAACAGGATCTGGTGGTGCGCCTGAGCCAGGCCTACTTCGACGTGCTGGCGGCCCAGGACACCGTGACATTCATCGAAGCGCAGAAAGCTGCCGTCTCCGAGCAGCTCGCCGCCGCCCGGCGCAACTTCGAGGTCGGCACATCCACCATCACCGACACGCGCGAGGCCCAGGCCCGTTTCGACCTGGTGTCGGCACAGGAGATCGCCGCCCGCAACGACCTGCGCGTCAAGAAGCTGGCGCTGGACCAGCTGGTCGGGCGAGCCGACACCGCGCCTCTGCCACTGGCCCTGCCGGTGACCATCCCGGCCGTGCAGCCTGAGTCTCCCGATGCCTGGGTGGCCCGCGCGGTGGAAGGGCACCCGGCCCTGCTGGCTGCCGGCCGGGCGCGGGACATCGCCCAGCTGGAGACCCGCAAGGCCGAAGCCGGCCACAGGCCGACCCTCGACCTGGTGGGCCAATACCAGATCTCGCGAGGCCCCAGCAGCATGGCGCCCGGCCAGGTGCGCAACAACACCGCCAGCGTCGGATTGCAGTTCAACCTGCCGCTGTTCGCCGGTTACGCCATCCAGAACCGGGTCAAGGAAACCCTGGCCCTCGAAGAAAAGGCCGGCGCAGAGCTGGAATCCACCAGCCGAAACATCGCCCAGGCCACAAGAGCGGCCTATTTCGGCGTGCTGTCGGGCATCGGCCAGGTGCGGGCCCTGGAAGCCGCCGAGGCGTCCAGCCAGAGCGCTCTCGAGGCCAATCAGTTGGGCTACCAGGTGGGTGTGCGCATCAACATCGACGTGCTCAATGCCCAGAGCCAGCTGTTCCAGACCAAGCGCGATCTGGCCCAGGCCCGTTACAACGTGCTGGTGGGTCAGCTGCGACTCAAGCAGGCCAGTGGCCAGCTCTCGGCCGAAGACCTCAAACCCGTCGACGCGCTGCTGGCACGCTGACGCACGGCGTCCCTGTTGGGGCGCTTGCGGCCCGGTTCCAGCCCTGCCGCATGGGATAAACTTCCTCCGGAGAAGCCCTGCACCTGCAGGCTGAACACCAGGGAAACCCATGATTCTCGTCACCGGAGGCGCCGGCTTCATCGGCGCCAACTTTGTGCTCGACTGGCTGGCGCAGGTTGACGAGCCTGTGGTCAACCTCGACAAGCTGACCTATGCCGGCAACCGCGAGAACCTGGCCAGCCTGGCGGGCGATGCCCGCCACATCTTCGTGCAGGGTGACATCGGTGACGCAGCCCTGACGGAGCACCTGCTGGCCGAGCACCGCCCTCGCGCGGTCATCAACTTCGCCGCCGAGAGCCATGTCGACCGCAGCATCCACGGTCCGGGCGAGTTCATCCATACCAACGTGGTCGGTACCTTCCGGCTGCTGGAGGCCGTTCGCGGGTACTGGTCGACCCTGCCCGACGCCGAGAAACAGGCGTTCCGCTTCCTGCACGTCAGCACCGACGAGGTCTACGGCAGCCTGGCGCCCACCGACCCGGCCTTTGCCGAGACCAACCGCTACGAACCCAACAGCCCCTACAGCGCCAGCAAGGCGGCCAGTGACCACCTGGTGCGCGCCTGGCACCACACCTACGGCCTGCCGGTGCTCACCACCAACTGCAGCAACAACTACGGCCCCTACCACTTCCCGGAAAAACTCATCCCGCTGATGATCGTCAATGCGCTGGCCGGCAAGCCGCTGCCGGTGTATGGCGATGGCATGCAGATCCGCGACTGGCTGTATGTGAAGGACCATTGCAGCGCCATCCGCCGTGTGCTCGAAGCTGGCCGCCTGGGCGAGACCTACAACGTGGGCGGCTGGAACGAGAAGCCCAACATCGAGATCGTCCGGACCGTGTGTGCGCTGCTGGACGAACTGCGGCCGCGCGCCGACGGCCAGCCCTACGCGAGCCAGATCAGCTACGTGACCGACCGGCCGGGCCACGACCGCCGCTACGCCATCGACGCGCGCAAGCTGGAAGCCGAGCTGGGCTGGAGACCGGCCGAAACCTTCGAAACCGGCATCCGCAAGACGGTGCGGTGGTACCTGGACAACCCCGACTGGGTGGCTCACGTGCAAAGCGGCGCCTACCGGGCATGGGTGAGCCAGCAGTACGCGGACCGCGCCGCATGAAGATCCTGCTGCTGGGCAAGAACGGCCAGGTCGGCTGGGAACTCCAGCGCAGCCT
>CALMYH010000072.1 GCA_937873395.1 uncultured Burkholderiales bacterium | reverse complement strand
ATTCTCCTTCGAAAACTTCTACTTCTCGCCCCTCTGGTTTTTCGGGGGGATTACCCTCGGGCTGTTGATGATGGGCCTTGCTCTCAGGCTTGCCGCTTGAGGGCTGAGAAAGGCGGGGGGCGCTGATTCCGAAGCGGGCCGGATCATGAAGCCACTCCATCGTGTTGCGCCAGACCTTTCGGCGCCACGGGCGTGGTTGGGCCCAAGGGAAAGCGTATCGGGTTCGAAAGGCACCGGTAGCGTCTTGTCCCAATACGATCATGAGCATGTCCGCGCGCTTGGCGTCTGAATCGTGGATGACCAGATCGCCTGGCTGCCACTGTGTGGTGTTCGGAGCGTGAATTAGGCCCACTTCCTGGCTCCTAGTTGCCGCTCAGTGAGCCACAGAGGGTCGAGTCCGGCTCCAAGTGTCGATGTCTGCGCTGCGCCATGCCACAGCTCGGGGAGCCAGCCGCACCGGACTGGGAAACTCATGGCTCGCCATCAAGCGATAGATGGTTGAACGGCCAAGGCCTGTGATCTTCATGACCGTGCGCATGCGCAGGAGCACGGCCGCTGGAGGGGCGGTGTGATCTGTGGAGGAATCGATGCGGAGGTGCTGCACGGCTCGTCTCCTGGTAGAGGCAACGCCTTCACTGTGCGACAAGAAGACCGCCTTCACCCTGCTGGATTCGCGTTCAAATCGTGCAGCTGCGGTTGAACACGTTCCGCGTGACGAGCCAGTGAGAGTCGCCCGACTTTGCTCTTCTCGTGGGCTATGGTCGCCGACCGAGGCGCCTACGCAACAAAGTGGCTGAACACGTCCATCGGATCGAAAACTGGCACCAGACTGGCACCAGCCGAACCCTGAAAGCAAAAAAGTCAGCAGGCGCTAACCTGCTGACTCTCGTGTTTCTTGGCTCCCCGACCTGGACTCGAACCAGGGACCTGCGGATTAACAGTCCGTCGCTCTACCGACTGAGCTATCAGGGAACAGACTCAAATTATAGCGTCATTTTTCCGGTTTTTTCAAGCGGGCCTGTCGTTTGTTCGGCCGGGGTTAAGGTGTCGATCCATTGGTGCCTGCCACACCCAGCAGTTGGTGCAATCGGCTGCTGGAGGTGGTGTACTCCAGCCGTACCGGTTGGTCCGGATGGACCAGGGGCGCGGCCGCGTAGGCCGCCATCACACATTCGTGAAAGCCGCAGACGATCAGCTTTTTCTTGCCCGGGTAGTGGTTGACATCGCCGACGGCGAAGATGCCCGGGGTGCTGGTCGAGCAGGTCTCGGTGTCGACCACGAGTTGCTTGCGCTCCAGTTGCAGCCCCCAGTGGGTCAGCGGCCCCAGCTTGGGCGAGAGCCCTTGCAGCACGAGCAGGTGGTCGAGTGCCAGGGTCTGCGGGGCGCCGCCGGGCCCGGTGACGCTGAGCTGGCGGAGACGTCCTTCGCTGGCATCGAAGCCGTCGACCTGTCCGGTCACCACCCTGACTTTCCCCGCATCATGGAGCTCGCGCAGGCGTTCCATGTTGTCGGTCTGTGTCTGCAGCAGGTCCCGGCGATGCACCAGGGTCACGCTGGCGGCGCGGTGGGGCCCGGCCTCGGCAAACTCGATGGCCCGGTGAACCGCGGCCTCGTCACCCCCCACGATGACCAGGTGCTGGCCGGCATGGTCAGCAGGTTCGCGCACATGGTAGAAGAGCTGGCGGTTCTCGAAAGACTCGATGCCCGGGAGCTTCAGGCGCTTCGGTTCAAAGGCCCCGACACCGGCCGCAATGAACACCGAGCGGCACAACAGGTGAGTCTGCCGGTCGGTGACCAGCAGAAAGCGGCCGTCTGGCTGGCGTTCGACCAAGGAAACGGTCTGCCCGAGATGGAAGGTGGCACCGAACGGTGCAATCTGTTGAAGCAGGGCGTCGGTCAGCTCCCGGCCGGTGCAGACCGGGACGGCTGGGATGTCGTAGATGGGCTTGTCGGGGTATAGCTCGATCGGCTGGCCGCCGGGGTAGGGCAGTGCGTCGACGACGTGGGAGCTGATGTCGAGCAGGCCGAGCTGGAAGACCTGGAACAGTCCCACCGGCCCGGCACCGATGACCACCGCATCGGTCTCGATCGGGCTGGTGCTGCTGGTCACTGGCTCCGGCGGCTCGGCCATGCGCCGCCTCAGCGGATCAGTTCGGACAGCTTGCCGGTCCGGTCTTTCCAGTCGTCGGCATCGGGCAGCGGCTCTTTGCGCTTGGTGATGCTCTTCCAGTTGGGCAGCCGCGCCAGTTCGGCGTTGATCGCCGTCATGTGCACCTGGTCCTTGGGCAGGTCTTCCTCTGCGTAGATGGCGCTGACCGGGCACTCGGGGATGCAGACCGCGCAGTCGATGCACTCATCGGGGTCGATGGTCAGGAAGTTCGGGCCTTCGCGAAAGCAGTCCACGGGGCAGACATCGACGCAATCGGTGTACTTGCAACGGATGCAGGCTTCGGTGACAACGTGGGTCATGGTGTTGAGTGGCGGATGCGGGAAAGCCCCGGATTTTAGGCTGACGGCAGGATAGCGCCCGAGGAAGGCCCTTGCGCTGACAAAAGTAAAGCCCTCGCGCGGGCGAGGGCCGTGTGCAGAGTGAAGGTTCAGAGCACCATCAGCGCGCCTGAGGTGCGGTGGCTGGCGGTGTCCACCAGCACCAGGGCGCCCAGGGTGCGCGACTGGGTGTAGGGCAGGGTCAGCAGCGGCTCCTGCAAGGCCAGCTCGATGTGACCGATGGCGTTGGGTTCGAGTTGGGTGGCGTCCTGTTCTTCCAGCGTGTGGATGTCCAGCCGGTGGACGATGCGCTGCACCTTGGCCTTGACCCAGCGGTGGCCGTGCAATGCCCAATAGACGCGCCCGGGCTGCAAGGCCTCGTCGTCGAGCCAGGCCACGATGGCGCGCAGCGTGCGCTGACCCTGGACCTGGTGGGAGACATCGTCAGCGTACAGCCAGTCGCCACGGGACACGTCGACTTCGCGGTCGAGGACGATGCCAGCACCGTGGTTGGCGCTGACATCACCCGGTTGCCGTGCGTGGTCGAGCACTTGCGCGATGACGGCGGTCTGTCCGCTGGGCAGGATGCGCAGCGTCTGCCCGGGGCTGGCCTGCCCGGTGGCCACGCGACCCCAGAAGACGCGCCGGCCCTGACGGGTGTCGGAAGACGCACTCTGCTTTTCGACCCATTGCACCGGAAAGCTCAGGGGCATGTCGATATCGGCCTGAGTGACCGGCAGGTGCTCCAGAATCTCCAGCAGCGTCGGTCCCTGGTAGCCGCACCAGTCGGGTTCGGCCGCCGCTTCGACGACGTTCCAGCCCTTGAGGGCCGAGACCGGCACGGTGGCGGTGACGCTCAGGCCGGCGTCCTGGGCAAAGCGTCCCAGCGCAGCAGCGATGCGGCGGAAGGCCAGGGCACTGTCGGCCACGGCGTCGAGCTTGTTGACGGCAAAGATGACCGAGGGCACGCGCAGCAGCTTCAGCAACAGGCTGTGCCGGCGTGTCTGGGGCAGCAGCGCCAGCTCGGCGTCCTGCCAGGGCAGCTTGGTGGCGTCGACCAGCACCACGGCGGCGTCGGCGCCCGAGGCAGCGGTCACCATGTTGCGGGTGTACTGCTCGTGGCCCGGGGCGTCACCGATGATGAATTTGCGGTCCTCGGTGCTGAAGTAGCGGTAGGCCACGTCGATGGTGATGCCTTGTTCGCGCTCCGACGACAGGCCGTCGGTCAGCAGGGCGAGATCGGTCTCGCCCTGGCGCTGCACGCCGGCCAGGTGGTCCTGCAGCACCGCCTTGCTGTCGACCAGCAGGCGGCCGATCAGGGTGCTCTTGCCGTCGTCAACCGAGCCGCAGGTGATGAATTTCAGCGCAGGGCGGGTGTCCTGGGTGGTGGCGGTACTCATCAGAAGTAGCCTTCTTTCTTGCGGCGCTCCATCGAGGCGTCGCTGGTCTTGTCGTCCATGCGGGTGGCCCCGCGCTCGCTCAGGTCGGCCTTGAGCGTTTCGATCACGATGTCTTCGGGCGTGGCCGCCGTGCTGGCCACCGGGCAGGTGCAGGTGATGTCGCCGACGGTACGGAAGCGCACGTCGCGGACCACCACCTCTTCACCGTCGCGCGGCGGCGTGAGCTCGGTCACGGGCACCAGCAGCCCGCGGCGTTCGACCACCTGGCGTGGGTGGCGGTAGTAGAGGGAGGGCAGGGCCACGTGTTCGCGGGCGATGTACTGCCAGACGTCCAGTTCGGTCCAGTTGCTGATCGGGAACACGCGAAAGTGCTCGCCCGGGTGCAGGCGGGTGTTGAACAGGGTCCAGAGCTCGGGGCGCTGGGCCTTGGGCTGCCACTGGCCGAAGCTGTCGCGATGGCTGAAGATGCGCTCCTTGGCGCGGGCTTTTTCCTCGTCGCGCCGGGCCCCGCCGATCAGGGCGTCGAAGCGGAACTCTTCGATGGCTTCAAGCAGGGTGACCGACTGGTGGGAGTTGCGGCTCTCCCCCGGGTGGGCCAGGCGCACGGTGCCGCGCTTCATGGAGTCCTCGACGCTGCGCACGATCAGCTCGGCGCCCAGTTCACGGGCGCGCTGGTCGCGGAAGTCGGTCACCTCCGGGAAATTGTGACCGGTGTCGATCATCAGCAGCGGGTAGGGAATCTGGCCGGCACCGAAGGCCTTCTCGGCGCACTTGAGCATGACCAGCGAGTCCTTGCCGCCCGAGAACAGCAGGGCAGGGCGTTCGAAGGCGCCGGCGACTTCGCGCAGGATGAAGATGGTTTCCTCTTCGAGGGCGTCGAGGTGGCGGTTGCTCAGCTGGTGGCTGGCGGCCTGGTCCAGGGCGGACTGGATCACGTCGGGTTCTGTGCGGGCGTTCATCGTGCGTTGCTTTCGACCGGTGGGTTGTTCTGGGCGGGGAAGGGTTGCACATGCAGGCCACACTCTTTGGCGCTTTCCTGCTCCCACCACCAGCGTCCCGCGCGGAAGTCCTCTCCGACCGCGATCGCGCGGGTGCAGGGGGCGCAGCCGATGCTGGGAAAGAACTGGTCGTGCAGGGCGTTGTAGGGCACTTGGTGCCTGGCAATGAAGTGCCAGACATCGCCCCAGGTCCATTCGACAATGGGGCTGATCTTCACTCTTTCCGGCTCCTGCACGACGGCGGCGACCCCCGCCCGTGCTGCGGACTGCTCACGGCGAAGACCGGTGATCCAGCCGTTCTTGCCGGCCAGTGCGCGCGACAGCGGCTCCATTTTTCGGATGTCGCAGCACTGCTTGCGCAGTTCGGTGCTGCGGTACATGGCGTCTTCACCCTGGAGCCGGACAAAACGCAGCATCGACTCCTGCCGGGGCCGGTAGACTTCGACGCTGCGGTGGTATCGCTGTTCGATCAGGCCGATCAGGGCCAGGGTTTCGGTGTGCAGCTTGCCTGTGTCCAGCACAAACACACCGCAGTCGATGCCGGCAAGATGGATCAGGTGGGTGACCACCATGTCTTCGGCCCCGAGGCTGGAGGCCTGGATGAGGCGCGGGTGTAAGCTGGCCAGCTGGCGCAGCAATGCCAGGGCCTGGGACACCTTGTCGGCGTGGTTCGGCGAAGGGCGGTTGTAGAGCGCGATGGCACCCATGGCTCAGCGGGCTTCGGCCAGGAAGTGGGGGGCGGGGTGCACGGCGTCGCCTTGATAGAAGGCTAGGTAGAGCGCCAGCAGCGTCCGTGCGTGTTCGACGGACTGGTCCGCTCTCAGCACCGCCTGGGTGAAACCGCTGCGCTGCATCTGCAGCAACTGGTCGACCAGCACGTCGCCGGTCGCCCGGATCTCGCCGGTGAAGCCCAGGCGACGCCTGAGCAGAAAGGCCTGGCTGAAGGCGCGACCGTCGGTGAAACGGGGAAACTGCAGTTCGACCACACGGATGGCTTCCAGGTTGGCGGTGCGGGGGTCGACGTCGTTGCCGAGTTGGAGGCGCTCATGGTCGGCCTCGGAGGGTGTGAAGCGGTTGGCGAGGTACAGGTCGATCGTGCGGCTTGTGCGGTTCATGCGGGGCTCCTCGCGCCTGTCAGGCGGCAGCCGCCGTCCGGTTGCCCGGCGCGGTGTGGGTTCGAACGGCCTGGGTGGCCGCCTTGAAGGGGTCGAGGTCGATGCGGCGGAGGGTGGCGGCGAAGCGCTCGCCGGGCTGACGCTGGCTGCGGTAGGTGTCCAGGATCGCCTCCACCACATCGCCCATCTCGTCCGCGGCAAACGACGGGCCGATCACGCGGCCCGGGGTCGCCGCGCCAGACAGGCGCGAACCGTCGGAGCCACCCAACGTGACCTGGTACCACTCCTGTCCGTCCTTGTCGACGCCGAGGATGCCGATGTGGCCGCTGTGGTGGTGGCCGCAGGAGTTGATGCAGCCGCTGATGTGCAGGTCGACTTCACCCAGGTCGTGCAGTTCGTCAAGATCGCGGTAGCGCTCCAGCAGGGTCTGCGCGATGGGCAAGGAGCGTGCATTGGCCAGGTCGCAGAAATCGCCCCCGGGGCAGGCGATCATGTCGGTCAGCAGGCCGATGTTGGGGCGTGCCAGACCCAGGCGCCTCGCCTCACGCCAGAGGTCGGGCAACTGGTCGCAGCGCACCCAGGGCAGCACCAGGTTCTGTTCGTGGGTGACCCGCGCCTCACCGGCGGAGAACCGGTCCGCCAGGTCGGCGGCGCGCTCCAGCTGCTCGGCGCTGGCATCACCGGGGGCCTGGCCCACGCGCTTGAACGACAGGGTCACAGCGCGCAGGTCGGGGTTGCGGTGCGCCCGCACATTGCGCTGCAGCCAGCGGCTGAACTCCAGGTCGTCCTCGGCCGCGGCCTTGAGGATGTGCGCAATCTTGTCGTCGGCACTCTTGCGGTCGCAGCTCAGATCGGGTTGCACAAAGTGCGCGCTGACCCGGTCCAGCTCTGCCTGGGTCAGGGTGTGCGGTGCGCCGTCCTTGTCGAGGATGTCGGAGTATTCGGCTTCGACTTCGTCGATGAAGCGCTGACCTTCGGCCTTGACCAGGATCTTGATGCGGGCCTTGTAGGCGTTGTCGCGACGCCCGAAGCGGTTGTAGACCCGGACGATGGCTTCCAGGTAGTTGAGGATCTGCGTCCAGGGCAGGAACTCGCGAATCACACTGCCGATGATGGGTGTGCGACCCATGCCTCCCCCGACACGGACCTGGAACCCCAGGTCGTCGTCAGCATTCAAGCCGGCGTCGGGTCGCCCCAGGCCGGTTTGTGCCCCCTCGGGGGGCAGCGAATCCAGCGCAGCGGGGAGCGTGGGGGTACGTCTGACCAGGCGAAGACCGACATCGTGCCAGGGCGTGGCGGCACGGTCTTCGGTGGCCCCGGTGATGGCGACCTTGAACTTGCGGGGCAGGAACGCGAATTCCGGGTGCAGGGTACTCCACTGGCGCAGGATTTCGGCGAAGGGCCTTGGGTCGGCCACCTCGTCAACCGCGATGCCGGCGAAGGCGTCGGTGGTGATGTTGCGGATGCAGTTGCCGCTGGTCTGGATGCCGTGCATGTTCACGCTGGCCAGCAGGTCCATGACGTCGGCCGCGCGCGTCAGCGGAATCCAGTTGAACTGCACGTTCTGGCGTGTGGTGAAGTGGGCGCAGCGGTCGGGCAGGCTGGGCACGTCGGCCAGGGCGGCGTTGGCCTGGCTCAGGTCGTGGACTTCCTTGTGGTCGAAGTCGCGGGCTATGCGGGCCAGCACACGCAACTGGGTGCTGGAGATCTCACCGTAGGGCACCGCCACGCGCAGCATGGGGGCAAAACGCTGCACGTACCAGCCGTTTTGCAGTCGCAGTGGCTTGAACTCGTCATCGCCCAGGATGCCCGCTTGCCAGCGTTGCAACTGGTCACGGAACTGGGTGGCGCGTTGGCTCAGGAACTGGCGGTCGAAGTCGGTGTATGCGTACATCGGGCGTCGGATGGGGGATTCCAGGCGACCTGCACGGTCCGGTCGGGCATCGGGCAGGCGGGAGAGTCCGCGACTGTATGGGGGCTTTGTTATTTCTCAAACTAAATTTTTCTCATTGGAATATTTCTTCCGGATATATAAATTCGAGAAACCTGCTTTTCGACCCATGCGTCACGCATCGCTGACCTTGCCTCGCGCGGGGCAGCGGCTACCATGTCGATCTATGGACGGGATTCGCATTTTTGTGAGCGTGGTGGGCTTCAGCGATGTCGAGCGGCATGCCCTGAACACCGTGTTCCGGCTGTCCGAGGAGCGAGACCTGGTCTATGTCCTGTGGACGCCCGTCATGGCGTCGGGATCGGTGGCACCGCCGGTGCCGGCGCAGGTGGTGCTGGTTGATGGCAGCTGTGCAGAGGCGGTTCTCTATCACGCCAAATCCCTGCCCCTGGGGCAGCGCCTGATCTGGGTGGGTGACGATGCTCCAGGTCATGTGTGGCGGGTGCTGCGACGTCCCTTGGCATGGAGCGAGCTCCTGCATGAACTCGATTCGGTCTACGCTGCCAGGCAGGCCGACTCCGGACTGCTGGACCTGGATGTCACCTCGCCGGCAGCGCTGGGCGACTCCGAGCTGGCCCCACCCCTGGAGCGGCGTGCCTTGCTGGCCGGACTCGGGCCTGGGGAGCGTGCGCTGGTCGTCCGGCAGCTGGCCCAGGTTGGCATCACCGAGCTCGACGAGGTGGGTGATAACGAGACGGCCGTTGACCGTCTGGGGCGCAACAGCTACTGTTGCGGAGTCTTCAACCTGGATGAGCATCACATCGACGGCTGGAGCCTGCTGCAGCTTTTCACCGAAAGCAATCCCCACGCCATGGCCATGGCCCTGAGCGACCAGGTGGGACCGCTGGCCGGTTGGTGGCGTCGCCGCCGTGTGCGCCGCCACGCGCGGCGGTCGGGAGTGTCGGCCCTGCTCGGGCGGCCGCCCTCCGAAGAAGAGCTGACGACCTGGTTCGAACTGCTGTGAAGACTCAGCCGGGCCTGGCCGGTTGCCGCCGAGCCCGTCGCCATGCGAAACGGGCCGGGTCCAGAGCCGCCACGAGATCGTCAGGCATGCCCGGCAACCGATCGTTGTCCATTTGGGCGGCCAGCAACTGACCGCACAGGGCCGACAGGCTCAAGCCCCGAGATCCGAGCGCACAAAGCAGATACAGACCGCTCATCCTGGGCACCTCGGACAACGATGGCATGCGGCCGCGCCTCGGCATCTGCAGGGCATCGGCATGGAAGGCCTGCAGGTCTGGACAGGAGCCCACGAGCGGCAAACGGTCCAGCGAGGCGCAGCGCACTTCGGACCAGCCCAACAGGCGACCGGCGAGCAGATCGGCGCGAAGGCGATCGGCCGCGGCCGGCGCCAGCCGGTGCAGGCTGGCCGCGTTGCGTTGGTGGGCTTCTTCCGTCAGGTTGCGGTCATCCTGTCCGCGTTCATAGGTCGAACCCATGGCCCACAGGCGACCAGGCCAGCATGGTTGCAGGCCTTCGTCTTCATAGCTGGGCACATAGACGCCCTGATCCCGCCGTGGCCTCGGGGCCAGGGCCGGGCCTTCGAGGGCCGCCAGACTGAGCTGTCCTTTGACGGGGTGCAAGGGAAGGTCGTGCCGGTCGCACCGGTGGCCGGTCGCGGCGACCAGAGCCAGGCTGCCCAGGGCCGAGGCCAGCACGACCGCCGGCGCTTCGGCCAGGGTCCGGCCTTGAGCATCGGCAACGCGCCAGCACGGCCCGCCGTTGGCCGCTTCATGCCTCGTGATCGATGCCACCGTGCGCGACCAGTGACAGTCCAGGCGGGTCCGCTGCCCGGTCTCGTCGAGCCAGGCCTGCACCAGGGCGGCCGGGCGTACCAGGGCGGCTGGCCAGCGTCCTTCATCGGCGCCCAGGTTGTCGACCTCGCAAGCTTGCCAGCCACGACCTTGCTGAACACCGGCTTCCAGTTCCTGGCGCGTCAGTGGCACCCCCAGGGCCGTCAGCCTGGACAGCGGGGTCGGCGACCGCGTCACATGGGGGCTCAGCATGCCCACCGGCAATGCCGAGGCGGCCATGGCCGGGCCGCTGTGTCGGTCGATCAGGTCGATGTGCCAGCCACGCCGGGCCAGATACACACAGGCCGCAGCGCCGGCCAGCCCGGCCCCGATGACGATGGCCCGCCTGGGTTCACGGCTCGTGCTCGAAGGCAAGATGGGTCAGAACCGGTATCAGCCGTTCTGCGCGGGGGGCACATAGCCCGCCGCTGCGTCCGCGCCGTCGCCGAAGAAGTGTTTCTCCATCTGGCGGGCCAGGTACTGGCGCGCACGGGCATCGGCCAGATTCAGGCGATTTTCGTTGAGCAGCATGGTCTGGTGGCGCAGCCAGGCTGCCCAGGCTTCCTTGCTTACGCTGTCGAAAATGCGCTTGCCCAGTTCGCCGGGGTAGGGCGGGAAGTCCAGACCTTCGGCTTCCTTGCCCAGCTTGATGCACTGCACGGTACGTGCCATGGTTTGGTTCCTTTAATGCTCGGTGGTTATGTGGAAATGGGAATAAAGTCGTTCCGCGCCTGCCCAGGTTGAGGCATGATTTCCGGCTTTTCAGGGAGCGCCGGTCCGGTGGCTGTACTTTACCAAGGCCAGATGATCGGGCGGTCCCGCCCGGACACCTTGGGCCACGCCCGAATCGCCCGCATGACATAGCGCAAGGTGCCGGCCATCGAGCCCCCATAAAATGAAAGTTTGTCCCACTTTCGGGACAGGTCGCCTGTCGATCCCTTTGCAACCCCTCGGAGGGCCCGGATTTGTGGAGCCCCCGCACTGGATGGAACATGAGTGCATTTCTGGAAGAGCGCGTCCTGACGGTTCACCACTGGACGGACCGCCTGTTCAGCTTCACCACCACGCGCGACACGGCCTTGCGCTTCTCCAACGGGCATTTCACCATGATCGGCCTGCGGGTCGACGGCAAGCCCCTGCTGCGCGCCTACAGCATCGCCAGCCCCAATTACGCCGAACACCTGGAGTTTCTGAGCATCAAGGTCCCCGACGGTCCGCTGACCTCGCGCCTGCAGCACATCCAGCCGGGTGACACGGTCATTGTCGGCAAGAAACCCACAGGCACGCTCCTCATCGACTACCTCCTGCCCGCCCGGCGCCTCTACCTGCTGGCCACCGGCACCGGCCTGGCGCCTTTTCTGAGCGTGATCCGCGATCCGGATACCTATGAGAAGTTCGAGCAGGTGGTGCTGGTGCACGGAGTGCGCGAGGTCAAGGAGCTGGCTTACCGGGAGTTCCTGGAGCACCAGTTCAAGCAGGACGAGTTTCTCGGTGAGATGGTGCAGCAGCAGTTTCTGTACTACCCCACGGTCACCCGCGAGCCCTTTGTGCACCAGGGCCGGATTCCGCACCTGATCGAGAACGGGCAACTGGCCAAGGACCTCGGCCTGCCCGAACTCAACCCGGCCGAAGACCGTGTCATGATCTGCGGCAGCCCGGAGATGCTGCGCGACCTGAAGGCGCTGTGTGAAAAGCGCGGGTTCGCCGAAGGCAGCACCACCCGTCCGGGCCAGTTCGTCATCGAGCGCGCGTTCGCCGACAGCTGACACGCGGGCTGGAACTCCATGGCGGCCCGCGAGTCAACCGGGCCCTGCGTCATCCCTGCTGGAGCTCGTTTGTCTTCAATCACTTCCAAGATAGCCGTCCTGCAAGACCACCCCCGCAAGGCGCTGGCCGCGGCGGCTCTGGCCTGCCTGGGCTTGCTCCTGTTCGGCATGTACCTGCAGCATGTCGAGGGCCTGGAGCCTTGTCCGATGTGCATCGTGCAGCGTTATGCGCTCATTCTGGTCGGCCTGCTGGCCGCCCTGGGTGCAGGCCTGGCCGGCGTCAAGGCCCGGGGCGCGGTGACCCTGCTGGCGGTGCTGATGTCGGGCTTTGGCGCCTTTGTGGCCGCTCGTCAGAGCTGGCTGCAGTGGTTCCCGCCCGAGGTGCTGTCCTGCGGGCGGGACTTCTACGGCATGATCGAGTCGTTTCCGCTCAAGCGGGCGATTCCGATGATCTTTCGGGGCAGCGGGGACTGCTCCAAGGTGGACTGGACCTTTCTGGGCTTGACCATTGCCAACTGGTCTTTTCTGTGGTTTTCGGGCCTGGCCCTGCTGATGATGCTGTTGTTGTGGCGTCCCTCGCGCGGCTGACGCGCCCGCTCGGAACGGGGCCCGGTTGTGGCTCCGGATCTTGAAATGTGGGCGCGAATCGCCAACTGAAAGGCAGTTCAAGAATCCGGGAGACCCCGACATGCGCCTCGACAAACTCACCACCAAGTTCCAGGAAGCCCTGGGCGAAGCCCAGAGCCTGGCCCTGGGCAAGGACCACGCCTACATCGAACCGGCCCACCTGCTGCTGGCCATGCTGCGCCAGACCGATGGGCCGAAGTCGCTGCTTCAGCGCGCCGGCGTCAACGTGCCCGGCCTGACCAAGGCGGCCGAAGACGCGGTCAAGCGCCTGCCCGAGGTGCAGGGCCAGGACCAGGTACAACCCGGCCCTGAGCTGATCAAGCTGCTGCAGGCGACCGAGAAGGAAGCCATCAAGCGCGGGGACGCCTTCATCGCCAGCGAACTGTTCCTGCTCGCCGTGGCCGACCAGAAAGGCGAGATCGGCCGCATCGCCAACGAAAACGGCCTCTCGCGCAAGAGCTTGGAAGCCGCCATCGAGGCCGTACGCGGTGGCCAGAAGATGGATTCGCCCGAGGGCGAGAGCCAGCGAGAGGCACTCAAGAAGTACACCCTGGACCTGACCGAGCGCGCGCGCGCCGGCAAGCTGGACCCGGTGATTGGCCGCGACGACGAGATCCGCCGCGCCATCCAGGTGCTGCAGCGGCGCGGCAAGAACAACCCGGTGCTGATCGGCGAACCCGGTGTGGGCAAGACGGCCATCGTGGAAGGCCTGGCGCAGCGCATCGTCAACGGCGAGGTGCCCGAAACCCTGCGCGAGAAGCGCGTGCTGGTGCTGGACATGGCGGGCCTGCTGGCTGGCGCCAAGTACCGGGGCGAATTCGAGGAACGCCTGAAGTCGGTGCTCAAAGAAGTGGCCCAGGACGAGGGCCGCATCATCCTCTTCATCGACGAGATCCACACCATGGTGGGCGCCGGCAAGGCCGAAGGCGCCATCGATGCCGGCAACATGCTCAAGCCGGCGCTGGCCCGTGGCGAGCTGCACTGCATTGGCGCCACCACCCTGGACGAGTACCGCAAGTACATCGAGAAGGACGCCGCGCTGGAGCGGCGCTTCCAGAAAGTGCTGGTCGATGAGCCGACGGTGGAACAGACCATCGCCATCCTGCGCGGTCTGCAGGAAAAGTACGAGGTGCACCACGGCGTGGACATCACCGACCCGGCCATCGTGGCCGCGGCCGAACTGAGCCACCGCTACATCACCGATCGCTTCCTGCCCGACAAGGCGATCGACCTGATCGACGAGGCCGCGGCCAAGATCAAGATCGAGATCGACTCCAAGC
>CALMYH010000071.1 GCA_937873395.1 uncultured Burkholderiales bacterium | reverse complement strand
AATGGCAAAAGAGAAATTCGAGCGGACCAAGCCGCACGTGAACGTGGGCACCATCGGTCACGTGGACCACGGCAAGACGACGCTGACGGCTGCCATCACGACCGTTCTGTCCAAGAAGTTCGGTGGCCAGGCCAAGGCCTACGACCAGATCGATGCGGCTCCTGAAGAGAAGGCCCGCGGCATCACCATCAACACCGCGCACGTGGAATACGAGACGGCCAACCGCCACTACGCCCACGTGGACTGCCCCGGCCACGCCGACTACGTCAAGAACATGATCACCGGTGCCGCCCAGATGGACGGTGCCATTCTGGTGTGCTCGGCCGCTGACGGCCCGATGCCCCAGACCCGCGAGCACATCCTGCTCTCGCGCCAGGTGGGCGTGCCCTACATCATCGTGTTCCTGAACAAGGCCGACATGGTGGACGACGCCGAGCTGCTGGAGCTGGTCGAGATGGAGGTGCGCGAGCTGCTGTCCAAGTACGACTTCCCCGGCGACGACACCCCGATCATCAAGGGTTCGGCCAAGCTGGCTCTGGAAGGCGACACCGGCGAGCTCGGTGAGCAGGCCATCATGAAGCTGGCCGACGCGCTGGACACCTACATCCCCACGCCCGAGCGCGCGGTCGACGGCACCTTCCTGATGCCCGTGGAAGACGTGTTCTCCATCTCCGGTCGCGGCACCGTGGTGACCGGCCGTATCGAGCGCGGCGTGATCAAGGTCGGCGAGGAAATCGAGATCGTCGGCATCTCGGCCACCCAGAAGACCACCTGCACCGGCGTGGAAATGTTCCGCAAGCTGCTGGACCAGGGCCAGGCGGGCGACAACGTCGGTATCCTGCTGCGCGGCACCAAGCGCGAGGAAGTGCAGCGCGGCCAGGTGCTGTGCAAGCCCGGCTCGATCAAGCCGCACACGCACTTCACCGGTGAGGTCTACGTGCTGTCCAAGGACGAAGGTGGCCGTCACACCCCGTTCTTCAACAACTACCGTCCGCAGTTCTACTTCCGCACCACCGACGTGACCGGCTCGATCGAGCTGCCCGAAGGCAAGGAAATGGTGATGCCGGGTGACAACGTGTCGATCACCGTCAAGCTGATCGCCCCGATCGCCATGGAAGAAGGCCTGCGCTTTGCCATCCGCGAAGGCGGCCGCACCGTCGGCGCCGGCGTCGTGGCCAAGATCATCGCCTAATCGGATCCGGAGACCCGCATGTCCAGCAAGCAGAAAATCCGCATCCGCCTCAAGGCTTTCGATTACAAGCTGATCGACACCTCCGCTGCCGAGATCGTCGACACCGCCAAGCGCACCGGCGCCATCGTCAAGGGTCCCGTGCCCCTGCCGACCCGCATGAAGCGCTTCGACATCCTGCGTTCGCCGCACGTCAACAAGACCTCGCGCGACCAGCTGGAGATCCGCACCCACCAGCGCCTGATGGACATCGTCGACCCGACCGACAAGACGGTCGACGCCCTGATGAAGCTGGACCTGCCGGCCGGCGTGGACGTCGAGATCAAGCTTCAGTGACCCTGAGGGCAAGACCGGCGACAGCCGGTCTTGCACAAAATCAGCCCGCTGGTTATACTGGCGGGCTTTTCAGGCTTTTGCCTGGAAGTATTCGTTTGTCGGCGGGGTCGGGTGACCGGCCTGGCCTTAACAACCGTGTCGCAGCGGGGTCGCAAGACCCGGCGGGCACACCATCAGCCCCGGCCAATTGAAGTCGGGAACGGAGAAAACAATGAGTCTGAGCAACTCCCTCGGGTTGTTGGGCCGCAAGGTGGGCATGATGCGCCTGTTCACCGAGGACGGGGACGCAGTGCCCGTCACGGTGGTCGACGTATCGAACAACCGCGTGGCACAAGTCAAAACCCAGGCCAATGACGGTTACGACGCCCTTCAGGTGACGTACGGCAAGCGCCGCGCCTCCCGCGTGACCAAGCCCGAAGCCGGCCATCTGGCCAAAGCCGGTGTCGAAGCCGGTGAAATCCTCAAGGAATTCCGCGTGAGCGCCGATGTGGCTGGCAAGTATGCCGCCGGCGCCGTGCTGCCCGTGGCCGAGCTGTTTGCGGCCGGCCAGAAGGTCGACGTGCAGGGCACCTCGATCGGCAAGGGCTTCGCCGGTACCATCAAGCGCCACAACTTCGCCTCGCAGCGTGCGTCGCACGGCAACAGCCGTTCGCACAACGTGCCGGGCTCGATCTCCATGGCCCAGGATCCGGGTCGTGTGTTCCCGGGCAAGAAGATGACCGGCCACATGGGCGACGAGACCAAGACCATCCAGAACCTGGACATCTTCCGCGTCGACGAGACCCGTCAGCTGCTGATGATCAAGGGTGCCGTGCCTGGCGCCAACGGCGGTTTCGTGACCGTCCGCCCCGCCGTCAAGGCCAAGAAGGGAGCTAACTGATGCAAGTTGAACTCCTGAACGACCAGGGTCAGGCTGCGTCCAACGTGGACGTGCCCGAGACCGTCTTCGGTCGCGACTACAACGAAGCGCTGATCCATCAGCTGGTGGTGGCCTACCAGGCCAACGCCCGCCAGGGCACCCGTGCCCAGAAGGACCGTCAGCAGGTCAAGCACTCGACCAAGAAGCCTTTCAAGCAGAAAGGCACCGGCAACGCCCGCGCCGGTATGACGTCCTCGCCGCTGTGGCGTGGGGGTGGTCGCATTTTCCCGAACAGCCCGGAAGAGAACTTCACCCAGAAGCTCAACAAGAAGATGTACCGCGCCGGCATGGCCTCCATCTTCTCGCAGCTGGTCCGTGAAGGCCGCCTGGCTGTGGTGGACTCCATCAAGGTCGATTCGCCCAAAACCAAGCAGCTGGCGGCCAAGTTCAAGGCCATGAACCTGAACCACGCCCTGGTGATCGCCGAGGAAGTGGACGAGAACCTGTACCTGGCCTCGCGCAACCTGCCCAACATCCTGGTCGTCGAGCCGCGTTACGCCGATCCGGTGTCGCTGGTGCACTACAAGAAGGTGATCGTCACCAAGGGTGCCATCGACCAGCTCAAGGAGATGTTCGCATGAGCGTCGCAAAATTTGACGAAGGCCGTCTGATGCAGGTGCTTGTGGCACCCATCGTGTCGGAAAAAGCCACCATGGTGGGCGAGAAGAACAACACCATCCTGTTCAAGGTGTTGCGCGACGCCACCAAGCCCGAGATCAAGGCCGCTGTTGAACTGATGTTCAAGGTCGAGGTCGACGGCGTTTCCGTGTCCAACCAGAAGGGCAAGACCAAGCGCTTCGGCAAGACCGTCGGTCGCCGTGACCACGTGCGCAAGGCCTACGTGACCCTGAAGCCGGGTCAGGAACTGAACTTCGGCGGGGAGGCTGTCTGATCATGGCTGTCATCAAGATGAAACCCACTTCGCCAGGCCGTCGCGGCATGGTGAAGGTCACCCGGGACAACCTCCACAAGGGTTCCGGTTTTGCTCCGTTGCTGGAAAAGCAGCACCAGAAATCTGGCCGCAACAACAACGGCCACATCACGGTGCGCCACAAGGGTGGCGGTGCCAAGCACCACTACCGTGTGGTGGACTTCCGTCGCAACAAGGACAACATTCCGGCCAAGGTCGAGCGCATCGAGTACGACCCGAACCGCACCGCCCACATCGCACTGCTGTGCTACGCCGACGGCGAGCGCCGCTACATCATCGCCCCCCGTGGCGTTGAAGTGGGCGCCACGCTGCTGTCCGGCTCGGAGTCGCCGATCCGGGTCGGCAACACGCTGCCGATCCGCAACATCCCCGTCGGTTCGACCATCCACTGCATCGAACTGCAGGCTGGCAAAGGCGCCCAGATCGCCCGTTCGGCCGGTGCTTCGGCGGTGCTGCTGGCCCGCGAAGGCATCTACGCTCAGGTGCGCATGCGCTCGGGCGAGGTCCGCAAGGTGCACGTCGACTGCCGTGCCACGATCGGGGAGGTGTCCAACACCGAGCACAGCCTGCGCCAGCTGGGCAAGGCCGGTGTGAAGCGTCACATGGGCATCCGTCCGACCGTCCGTGGTACCGCCATGAACCCGATCGACCACCCGCACGGTGGTGGCGAGGGCAAGACCGGCGAGGGCCGCGCGCCGGTGGATCCGTGGGGCAATCTGACCAAGGGCTACCGCACCCGCAACAATCGCCGCACGCAGAACATGATCGTGTCGCGTCGCAAGAAGTAAGGGGTTGACGAAATGACTCGTTCTCTCAAAAAAGGTCCGTTCGTTGACCACCACCTGATGGCCAAGGTCGAGAAGGCCGTGGCCACCAAGGACAAGAAGCCGGTCAAGACCTGGTCGCGTCGCTCCATGATCCTGCCCGAGTTCATCGGTCTGACGATCGCCGTGCACAACGGCAAGCAGCACGTGCCCGTGTACATCACCGACCAGATGGTCGGTCACAAGCTCGGCGAATTCTCCCTGACGCGCACCTTCAAGGGCCATCCGGGTGACAAGAAAGCCAAGAAGTAAGGATCACCATCATGACTACTGAAACCCGCTGTGTCGTCCGCGGCGTGCGCCTGTCGGTGGACAAGGGCCGTCTGGTGGCCGACCTGATTCGTGGCAAGAAGGTCGACCAGGCCATCAACATCCTGTCGTTCACGCAGAAGAAAGCGGCCGGCATCGTCAAGAAGGCCCTGCTGTCCGCCATCGCCAACGCCGAGCACAACGACGGCGCCGACATCGACGAACTGAAGGTCAAGACCATCTACGTCGAACAGGGCACCACGCTCAAGCGCTTCACGGCCCGGGCCAAGGGCCGCGGCAACCGCATCAGCAAACCCACGTGTCACATCTACGTGACGGTCGGCAACTGAAGAGGTCACTGGAACTATGGGACAAAAAATCAACCCGACCGGCTTCCGGCTTGCCGTCTCGCGCAACTGGGCCAGCCGCTGGTACGCCAGCAACCGTGACTTCGCCGGCATGCTGGCAGAAGACATCAAGGTGCGCGAGTACCTCAAGGCCAAGCTCAAGAACGCCGCTGTCTCGCGTGTGGTCATCGAGCGCCCCGCCAAGAACGCCCGCATCACCATCCACTCGGCCCGTCCGGGTGTGGTGATCGGCAAGAAGGGCGAGGACATCGAGAAGCTGAAGAAGGAACTGGCCGCCAAGCTGGGCGTGCCGGTGGCCGTCAACATCGAGGAAGTGCGCAAGCCCGAAATCGATGCCAAGCTGATCGCCGACAGCATCACGCAGCAGCTCGAAAAGCGCATCATGTTCCGCCGCGCCATGAAGCGCGCCATGCAGAACGCCATGCGCCTGGGTGCCCAGGGCATCAAGATCATGTCCGCCGGTCGTCTGAACGGCATCGAGATCGCCCGTACCGAGTGGTACCGTGAAGGCCGTGTGCCCCTGCACACCCTGCGCGCCGACATCGACTACGGCACCTCCGAAGCCAAGACCACCTACGGCGTCATCGGCGTCAAGGTTTGGGTCTACAAGGGCGATACCCTGGGTCGCAACGATGCGCCCGTGGTGGAAACCCCGCGCCCCGAAGAAGAGCGTCGCCCGCGCGGCCCGCGCCGTGAGCGCCCTGCCGGCCCGGCTGCCCGCGCCGCCGTGCGCCGTGGTGGCAATGCCGCTCCGGCCGACGGCAGCGACAAGCCCGCCGAGGCCACCGACAAACCCGCCGTTAAGCGCGTTCGCAAAGACGCACCCGCAGGGGCACCTGCGGACGGCAAAGGAGAATAAACATGCTGCAACCTGCACGTCGCAAGTACCGCAAGGAGCAGAAAGGCCGCAACACCGGCATCGCCACCAGCGGTGCCTCGGTGGCCTTCGGCGACTTCGGTCTCAAGTCCACCGACCGTGGCCGTCTGACCGCGCGTCAGATCGAAGCCGCGCGTCGCGCCATTTCGCGTCACGTCAAGCGCGGTGGTCGCATCTGGATCCGCGTCTTCCCCGACAAGCCGATCTCCAAGAAGCCGGCCGAAGTCCGCATGGGCAACGGCAAGGGTTCGGTCGAGTACTACGTGGCCGAGATCCAGCCCGGCAAGGTGCTGTACGAAATCGTGGGAGTGCCCGAGCAGCTTGCTCGTGAAGCCTTCGCCCTGGCTGCCGCCAAACTCCCCCTGCGCACCACTTTCGTGACGCGCATGCTGGGTCAGTGATTCAGGAGAACATGAGATGAAAGCTGCTGAACTGCGCCAGAAGGATGTGGCCGGCCTCGAAGCCGAAGTGAAGTCGCTGCAAAAGGCCCATTTCGGCCTGCGCATGCAGAAGGCCACGCAACAACTGAACAACACCGCCACGCTGGGCGACACCCGCCGTGCCATTGCTCGCGCCAAGACCATCCTGGCCGAGAAGCAACGTGCCGACGCCAAGTAAGGAGTGACGAAATGACGGAAGCCAAGACATCCCTCAAGCGCACCCTGATCGGCAAGGTCGTCAGCGACAAGCGCGCCAAGACCGTGACGGTTCTGGTCGAGCGTCGGGTCAAGCACCCGATCTACGACAAGATCGTGATCAAGTCCAGCAAGTACCACGCCCACGACGAGA
>CALMYH010000070.1 GCA_937873395.1 uncultured Burkholderiales bacterium | reverse complement strand
CGAGGTGGTCGACATCACCGGCTGGCTCGGCGGTTACAACTTCCAGTGGGCCTGGTCCAGCGCCTACGCCTGCGCGAGCGCACTCTGAAGACGGGTCAGCTGCGCCTTTGATGGCACCTTCCCGGGTGGCCATCTGGCAATATCCACGCAAAACGTTATAATCCAAGGCTTTGCTGGCAAAACCCCGTCGGCCAATACTAGTTTCAGACGGGGAACACCGCAGACAAGAAGGCCGGGCCCGATCTTCCCGGTCATCCTCTGGATGCACATCATGGAAACCATTAGCTGATGACCACCATTCGCGTTAAAGACAACGAGCCCTTCGACGTGGCCCTGCGCCGCTTCAAGCGCACCATCGAAAAACTCGGCCTGCTGACCGACCTGCGCGCCCGCGAGTTCTACGAGAAGCCCACCGCCGAGCGCAAGCGCAAGAAGGCCGCCGCCGTCAAGCGCCACTACAAGCGCGTGCGCAGCATGCAGTTGCCCAAGAAGCTCTACTGAGCCCCGGCACTGCCTGCCTGAAAAACCCGCCCCGGGACGCCGGCGCGGGTTTTTTGTTGGGTCAACGACCTCGCCGGTTCACGCCAGTTCCTGCTGAAGCGCCTGGGCCGTCTGCCGCAAAGCGGCTTCCAGCGGCGACCGCAAGGGGTGTTCAGCCCGCCAGGCGGGCCGCATCAGCGACACCCTGAACGGGATGCTGACCGCCAGCGGCCGGACCAGCAAGCGTGGACCCTGCATCGCCAGTGCCGTCAGGGGGTTGACCACACCCACGCCCAGACCCTGCTCCACCAGGGCGCACACCGAGACGGCACTGGCCGTCTCCAGTCTCAACACCCGGCTCACGCCCGCCTGCGCGAACCAGTCGTCCACCTGCTGGCGGTAGGGGTCGCCCGGGGCCAGGCTGATGAAGGCCTCCCCTTCGAAATCGGCCGCCGACAGACGGGGTCGCCCGCACAGCCGGTGTCCGGCTGGCAGCACCGCCACCTCATCGGCCACCAGCAAATGCTCCAGACTGCAGGCCGCCGGCGCGTCCAGGCGCTCGCTCAGACCCAGGTCGAATCGCTGCTCGGACAGGGCCGCCTCCAGCTGGGGCGAGTCCAGCGGGGTGAGCCCGACCGCCGCATCCGGGAGCTGCGTGGCCAGGTGCTGCAGGGCCTGGGGCAGCAGGGCATGCGCCAACGCGGGCAGACAAGCCACCTGCAGACGACCCTGCGCCCACGACCGCAGGCCGACCGCGGTGGCCGCGATCCGCTCGAGCCCGACGTAGGACAGATCCACCTCCTCCAGCAAGGCCAGGGCTCGGGCGGTCGGCTGCAGGCGCCCGCGCACACGGTCGAACAGGTGCAGGCCGGTGACCTGCTCCAGGCGGGCCAGCTCGCGGCTGACGGTGGGCTGCGAGGTGTGCAGGCGCTCGGCCGCCAGCGTCACCTGACCGGTCTGCATGACGGCGCGGAACACCTCGATGTGACGGTGGGTGAGTTTCATATCAATTTTGAATGGCATGCCGCAATATTGGCATTGTCCAATATGCCCACACAAAGGCAAGATGGAGCCCCATGAACCCCTTCCAGCCTGACCTCCTGAAGACCCTGGCGCGCTCCCACGGCACGCCCCTGTGGGTCTACGACGCCGCCACCATCCGCCAGCGCATCGCCGAGCTGCGCCAGTTCGACACCGTGCGCTATGCCCAGAAGGCCAACGCCAACCTGCACCTGCTGCGCCTGATGTGCGAACAAGGCGTGGTGGTCGATGCGGTCTCGCTGGGCGAAATCGAACGTGCCCTGGCCGCCGGCTACACCGCCTCGCCGCAGCCCTGCGGAGCCACCGGCATCGTGTTCACCGCCGACCTGTTCGACCACGCCACCCTGGACACGGTGGTCCGTCACGGCATTCCGGTCAACGCCGGCTCGGTCGACATGCTCGACCAGCTCGGCCAGCGCTCGCCGGGCCACCGCGTCTGGCTGCGCATCAACCCCGGCTTCGGCCACGGCCACAGCAACAAGACCAACACCGGCGGCGAGCACAGCAAGCACGGCATCTGGCACAGCCAGCTGCCCCAGGCGCTGGAGCGCATCCGGGCACACGGTCTCACGCTCGAGGGCCTGCACATGCACATCGGCTCGGGGGTCGACTACGGCCACCTGGAGCAGGTCTGCTCGGCCATGGTGCAGCTGGTGCGCACCAGTGGCGCGTCCGTGCGTGCCATCTCGGCCGGTGGCGGCCTATCCATCCCCTACCGCGCTGGCGAGCCCCGCATCGACACCGCCCACTACTTCCGCCTCTGGGACGCTGCGCGGCGCGAGATCGCCTCGCATCTGGGCCACCCCGTCCACCTCGAGCTCGAGCCCGGCCGTTACCTGGTCGCCGAATCCGGCGTGTTGCTGGCCGAGGTGCGCGCCACCAAGTTCCAGGGTGGGCAGCATTTCACCCTGGTCGATGCCGGCTTCTCCGACCTCATGCGCCCGGCCATGTACGGCGCCTGGCACGGCATGAGCCTGCTGCCTTTCGACGACACCCCTCGTCCGATGCGGGAAACCGTGGTCGCCGGCCCGCTGTGCGAATCGGGCGACGTGTTCACCCAGGCCGAGGGCGGCGTGGTGTTGACCCGCGAACTGCCCGAGGCCCGGGTGGGTGACCTGCTGGTGCTGCACGACGCCGGCGCCTACGGTGCCTCCATGTCCAGCAACTACAACAGCCGGCCCCTGGCACCCGAGGTGCTGGTGGACGGCGACGCGCACCGGCTGATCCGCCGCCGCCAGCAGATCGACGAGCTGCTGGCGCTGGAAGCTGTCTGAGCGAGCGCCTCTGCGACAATTCTGCTTTTGACGCTGCAGACCAATCATGAGCCTGAAAGAACGCATCACCGAAGACATGAAGGCCGCCATGCGGGCCAAGGACAGCGAGCGCCTGGGCACCATCCGCCTGCTGACCGCGGCCCTCAAGCAGAAAGAGGTGGACGAGCGTATCGAACTGGACGATGCCCAGGTGATCGGCGTCATCGACAAACTGGTCAAGCAGCGCAAGGACTCGATTGCCGCGTTCGAGCAGGCCGGCCGGCAGGACCTGGTTGACAAAGAGCAAGCCGAACTGAAGGTGCTCCAGACCTACCTGCCCGCACGCCTGTCCGCCGAAGAAGTGGCTGCCGAAGTTCGTGCCGTGCTGGACGTGCTCGCGGGCGAACTGGGCCGCGCCGCCGGACCGGGTGACATGGGCAAGGTGATGGGCGCGGCCAAGGCCCGCCTGGCCGGCAAGGCCGACATGGGTGCGGTCTCGGCAGCCGTCAAGGCCGCGCTGGCGGGCTGACGCGGGCGTTGCGGCCGACCGCCGCCCTGGCTGACAAAGCCCTGACACTCGGCCCAGCCTTCAGGGTAAACCGCGAGAGGCTTCCACAGACCTTCTGCCTACACTCCGGGCGTTCGTCACGTCCCCAGGAGCTCCCCCATGAAAAGCCTGCGCCGCCTCGCCACCTGGCTGGCATGCTCTGCTTTTGCCCTCACCCTGATCCCGGCGGCCGCCCAGACCGGTCAGCCCCTGAAGATTGGTGTCATCGGTCCCTTCACCGGCCCTTCATCCGATTTCGGCACGCCGATGCGGCATGGCATCGAGCTGGCGGTGGAAGAAATCAACGCCGTCGGTGGCTACCTGGGCCGACCCTTGCAGCTGGTCATCAAGGACGACGAGGGCACGCCAGACGTGGGACGCCAACGCTCGGAAGAGCTGGTCAAGGAAGGTGTGGTGGCGACCATCGGGTTCTGCAACACGGGCGTGGCCATGCGTTCACTCGAAGTGTTCCAGCAGGCGCAGCTGCCGCTGATCGTGCCCTGCTCCACCGGCACCCCCCTGACCTCCACCTACCCGGCGCCCGAAAGCTACATCTTCCGCACCTCAGCCCGCGACGCCATCCAGGCGCCGTTCGTGGTCGATGACCTGGTGCGCCGCGGCTGGACGCGCGTGGCCATCTTTGCCGATACCACCGGCTACGGTGAGGCCGGCCTCAAGGACGTCGAAGCGGCCCTGGCCGCCAAGAATCTCAAACCCGCCTTCGTTGCCCGCTTCCCGCTGGGCGTCAAAGACCTGCGCAAGGAACTCCAGGCCGCCCGCGAGGCCGGTGCCAACGTGGTGTTCAGCTACACCGTCGGCCCCGAGAACGCCACCATTGCTCTGGGGCGCCGCGACCTGGGCTGGAACGTGCCCCAGGTCGGCGCCTGGCCGCTGTCTTTCCCGTTCTTCATCGATGGTGCTGGCGCGGCGGCCGAGGGGGCCCTGATGGCCCAGACCTTCATTGCCGAGCCCAGCAACGAGCGCCGGGCAGCTTTTCTCAGTGCCTATGCCCGCAAGTTCAAGCAACCGCTGAAGGTGCCCATGGCCGCAGCGCAGGCCTACGACACCACCTACCTGCTGACCTACGCGCTGTTCGGCATCCGCGACGGGCGCTTCACCGGACCTGCCGTCAAACTGGCCCTGGAGAATATTCCGCGCGTCTACTACGGCGTGGTGGCCACCCACGAGCGCCCCTTCAGCCGCGACGACAAGGACGCCATCAGCCAGAACATGCTGGTCATGGGCCGGGTCAGCAAGGGGGCCATCACCTTTGCTTACCCCGAAGACGCGCGCCGCAACCTGCTGGTGCAGCGCAAGCGGTGAATTGTTGGCCCCCACGCTCCACCGCTGCGCGGGTCGCTGCCCCCCGAGGGGGCTGACCTTGCTCGGGGCGGCCCTTCGCTGCGGTCGTTGTCGCCCCCACGCTCCACCGCTGCGCGGGTCGCTGCCCCCCGAGGGGGCTGACCTTGC
>CALMYH010000069.1 GCA_937873395.1 uncultured Burkholderiales bacterium | reverse complement strand
AGGAGGCCGTGCGCGCCTTCTGCAAGGGCCAGATCGCCCACTACAAGGTGCCGCGTTACATCCGATTTGTCGACGCCTTTCCGATGACGGTGACCGGCAAAATCCAGAAATTCAAGATCCGCGAAGCCATGAAGGACCAGCTGGGGCTGGCCGAAGCCCAAACCGCCTGAACCAGAGAAGACCATGCCCGCCATCGAAACCCGACTCAACGCCCGCTCCGCCGACTTCCAGGCCAACGCCGCCGCCATGCGCGCGGTGGTCGACGACCTGAAGGCGCAGATTGAAAAAGCCACCCTCGGCGGCGGCGAGGCCGCCCGCGCCAAACACACCGCGCGCGGCAAGCTGCTGCCGCGCGACCGGGTGCAGATGCTGCTGGACCCGGGCACGCCCTTCCTCGAACTCAGTCCCATGGCCGCGCACGCCATGTACAACGGCGACGCACCCTGCGCTGGCGTCATCGCCGGCATCGGCCGCGTCAGCGGGGTGGACTGCATGATCGTCTGCAACGACGCCACCGTGAAGGGCGGCACCTACTACCCGCTGACCGTCAAGAAGCACCTGCGCGCGCAGGAAGTGGCGCAGCAAAACCGCCTGCCCTGCATCTACCTGGTGGACTCGGGCGGCGCCAACCTGCCCAACCAGGACGAGGTCTTCCCGGATCGCGACCACTTCGGCCGCATCTTCTTCAACCAGGCCAACATGAGCGCGCAGGGCATCGCGCAGATCGCGGTGGTCATGGGCTCGTGCACGGCGGGCGGCGCCTACGTGCCGGCCATGAGCGACGAGACCATCATCGTCAAGAACCAGGGCACCATCTTCCTGGGCGGCCCGCCGCTGGTGAAGGCCGCCACCGGCGAAGTGGTGAGCGCCGAAGACCTGGGCGGCGGCGATGTGCACACGCGCCTGAGTGGCGTGGCCGACCACCTGGCACAGAACGACCTGCATGCGATCGCGCTGGCGCGCCAGGCGGTGAAGAACCTGAATGCCCGCAAGGTGCCGCCGATCACGACCATCGACCCGGTGGCGCCGCTGTACCCGGCCGAGGAGCTGTACGGCGTGATCCCGACCGACACGCGCAAGCCCTTCGACGTGCGCGAGATCATCGCCCGCATCGTGGACGGCAGCGAGTTCGACGAGTTCAAGTCGCGCTTCGGCACCACCCTGGTCTGCGGCTTCGCGCGCATCGAAGGCATGCCGGTCGGCATCATCGCCAACAACGGCATTTTGTTCAGCGAGTCCGCCCTCAAGGGCGCGCACTTCATCGAGCTGTGCTGCCAGCGCAAGACGCCGCTGGTCTTCCTGCAGAACATCACCGGCTTCATGGTCGGCCGCAAGTACGAGAACGAAGGTATTGCCCGCAACGGCGCCAAGATGGTCACCGCCGTGGCCACGGCGGCGGTACCCAAGTTCACCGTCATCATTGGCGGCAGTTTCGGTGCGGGCAACTACGGCATGTGCGGCCGGGCCTACAGCCCGCGTTTCCTCTGGATGTGGCCGAACGCGCGCATCTCGGTCATGGGTGGCGAGCAGGCGGCCAGCGTGCTGGCCACCGTCAGGCGCGACGGCATCGAAGGCAAAGGCGGCAGCTGGAGTGCCGAAGAAGAAGCCGCGTTCAAGGCGCCCATCAAGGAACAATACGAGGTACAGGGCCACCCGTATTACGCGACGGCCCGCCTGTGGGACGACGGCGTGATCGACCCGGCCGACACGCGGCGTGTGCTGGCCCTGGGGCTGAGCGCGTCACTGAACGCACCGATCCCCGAGACCAAGTTCGGCCTGTTCCGGATGTGAGGCCGTGGTCATGAACAGCATTCGCATCGACACCCGGGACCGCATCGCCCGCATCACACTCACCCGTCCCGAGGTGCGCAACGCCTTCAACGACGAGGTGATCCAGCAGCTCAAGGCCGCTTTTGAATCGGTGGGCGCGAGGGACGACGTGCGTGCCGTGGTGCTCGCCGCCGAAGGGCCGGCTTTCTGTGCCGGGGCCGACCTGAACTGGATGCGGCGCATGGCCGACTACACGCGCGAGGAAAACCTGGCCGACGCCGGCCAGCTCGCGGCCATGCTCAAGGCGATCTACGAATGCCCCAAGCCGACCATCGCTGCGGTGCAGGGCGACGTGTTTGCCGGCGGCACCGGCCTGGTGGCCGCATGCGACATCGCTGTCAGTGTCGACACCGCCACCTACTGCCTGAGCGAGGTGAGGCTGGGCCTGATCCCGGCCACCATCAGCCCCTACGTGATCCGCGCCATGGGTGCGCGTGCGGCACACCGTTACTTCCTGACGGCTGAGCGCTTCTCGGCCCAGGAGGCGCACCGCATCGGCTTCGTGCACGAGCTGGTGGGCGCCGACGCACTCGAAGCCAGGGTGGCCGAGCTGGCGCATGCCCTGGCGAGCGCCAGCCCCCACGCGGTGAAGGCCTGCAAGCGCCTGGTGCAGGACGTGGCCGGCCGCGAGATCGATGCCGCGCTGATTGCCGCCACCGTCCAGGGGATCGCCGACATCCGCGCCAGCGAAGAGGGTCGCGAGGGCGTGGCCTCCTTCCTGCAGAAGCGCAAGCCGTCCTGGCTGGCCTGACCGGATCGAAACGCCGTGGACCAGGCCCTGCAATCCCTTGACATGCCCAGCCTGCTGGCGCTGGCGGCTGCGCTGGGATGGGTCAGCGGTTTCCGGTTGTATGCGGTGGTGTTCCTGGTGGGCGCCACGGGCGCGGCCGGCTGGGGCACTTTGCCGGGCGGATTGCAGGTGCTGCAGCACCCGATGGTGCTGGCGGTCAGCGGCGCGCTGCTGTTCATCGAATTCTTTGCCGACAAGATTCCCGGCCTGGACTCGCTGTGGGACCTGGCCAACAGCGTGATCCGGGTTCCGGCCGGCGCGGCTCTGGCGGCCGGCGTGTTCGGAGCCGACAGCGCCACCCTGGCCCTGGTGGCCGCGCTCATGGGCGGCACCCTGGCGGCCAGCAGCCAGGCGGCCAAGACCACCACCCGCGCGGCCATCAACACCTCGCCCGAACCGCTGTCCAACATCGCGGCCAGCCTGTTCGAGGACGGTCTGGTCATTGCCGCCCTCTGGCTGGCGACCCAGC
>CALMYH010000068.1 GCA_937873395.1 uncultured Burkholderiales bacterium | reverse complement strand
GTGATCAGCGTCTTCATCTGCTTGGGCGTCAGGTTCTGCGCCTCGTCGATGATGACGTACTTGTTCATGAAGGTGCGCCCGCGCATGAAGTTCATGCTCTTGACCTTGATGCGGCTGCGGATGAGCTCGTTGGTGGCCGCCCGGCCCCATTCGCCTGCGCCGCCGGCGTCACCCTTCGCCAGGAACTCGAGGTTGTCGTCCAAGGCACCCATCCACGGGCCCATCTTCTCTTCTTCGGTGCCCGGCAGGAACCCGATGTCCTCACCCACGCTCACGGTGGCGCGGGTCATGATGATTTCGGTGTAGCGCCGCTCGTCCAGCACCTGGGTCAGGCCACTGGCCAGCGCCATCAGCGTCTTGCCGGTACCGGCCGTGCCCGCCAGCGTCACGAAGTCGATTTCCGGATCCATCAGAAGGTTGAGGGCGAAATTCTGCTCCCGGTTGCGGCTGGTCACGCCCCAGATCGCGTTCTTCAGGTGGGTGTAGTCCTTGAGCGTCTTCAGGACCGCAGTCTTGTCACGAATCTCGGTCACCCGGGCATACAAAGAGGGTTCGCCCGGGGCTTCGAAGTACACGAACTGGTTGATGTGGAACTGGCTGACCGCGGGTCCACTGACCCGGTAGAAAGTGTGGCTGCCACTCTGCCAGCTTTCGATGGTCTTGCTCTGGCGGGTCCAGAAGTCGGTCGGCAGGGCGAGTGCGCCCGAATACAGGAGCTCGCCGTCGTCCAGGGTCTTGTCGTTCTCGTAATCTTCGGCGGCCAGCCCGAGCGCGCGGGCCTTGACCCGCATGTTGATGTCCTTGGACACCAGAATGACTTCCCGGTCCGGGTGCTTGCCGCGCAAGGCATGGACGACACCCAGGATCTGGTTGTCGGCCTTGCCTTGGGGCAGGCTGGCCGGCAGGTCATCGGTCAGGGGCTCGGTCTGGAAGAACAACAGGCCCCGGGCCGACTGGTGACCTGTGGCCGACAGCCTGAGGCCTTGGCTCATGTCTCCCCCGGCCTGGGCTGCCAGGGCATCCAGGGTGCGGCTGGTCTGGCGGCCGTTGCGGGCGACTTCTGTCATGCCCTTCTTGTGCCCGTCAAGCTCTTCCAGCACGATCATGGGCAGGAAGATGTCGTGCTCTTCGAAGCGGAACAGGCTGATCGGATCGTGCAGCAGCACGTTGGTGTCCAGCACGAACAATCGGGGCTTGCCTTGGCCTCGGGCCCGGACTTTCCCGGTGCGAGGGGCCAACGCCGGGCTTCCCGTTGTCCGGGCGGGCTTCTGCACGGGAGGGGGCGATTTCGGCACCAGGGCAACCGGCGGGCTGAGCGGTGCTGCCGCGGGTGCTTCTTCCTGGGGGGGCTTGCGTGCGCGCGCTGCACCGGTCGCCGCTCGGCGGGCCGGGCGGCCAGACCCGGATCGGGCAGCCGGTGCCGGGGCTGCCGGGACATCGGTACCGACTTCTTCGGATGTGGATCTGAGGCTGTAGGCCTCGGGGGCAAGCAGGGCAGCGCGTTTGGCGGGGGCGGGCGGAAGGGGCATGGGCAGCGGTCAGGTCCGGCGCGGGGCCGACAAACAAAAAGCCGCCAGGGTCACCGGGCGGCTCTCGGGGTGGCTGGGATGGTCGGTGGCTGGGATGGCCAAGCGGCGTCCTCGGGTCATGGAACCATTATGCATGAGTCCGGTGACACCGATGGCCGCAGGGCACCGGCGGCCGCTCAGGGTCTTTGCGGGAATGCAGACCGGGCGCTCAGGCGGCCTTCTTCAGGGTCTTGACGGCTTTCAGGACTTCTTCCACGTGTCCAGGGACTTTCAGGCCGCGCCATTCCTGCTTGAGCACGCCGTCGGCGCCGATCAGGAAGGTGCTGCGTTCGATGCCCTTGACCTTCTTGCCATACATGATCTTGTTCTTGACCACACCGAACATGTGGCACATCTTCTCTTCGGTGTCGGCAATGAGCTCGAAGGGCAGCTCCAGCTTGAGCTTGAAGTCGTCGTGCGACTTCATGTTGTCGCGCGAGACACCAAAAACCTGGGCTCCCGCCTTGACGAAGTCCTTGTACTTGTCGCGAAACTGCATGGCCTCGGTGGTGCAGCCGGGGGTGTTGTCCTTGGGGTAGAAGTAGAGCACCAGGGTCTGGCCCAGATGGGACTGGTGGCTGACCTTGACTCCGCCGGTGGCCTGGGCTTCGAATTCGGGAATGGGTTTGTTGACAACGACTGCCATGCTGCGAGGACCCCTGACGTGAGTTGGTGGAAATTCGTTGGCTTCCCGGCCGAGCTCGGCACAGCGGGCTGCAGTGCAACGCCACATCAGGCAGAACGCCATGCCGACATGGCCTGGCCGTCCCGGCTCCGCAGACGTTGGCTCGCTGGCCGGCGCAGTGCCTTCAAAGCGCGCTGCCCCTGCAGGGCGCAGGGCAGGAAACAAACTCGCATTTTACCCCGAACCGGGGTCGGGTTGTGGATCGCGCCGGACCAGGAGCAGGGCGGCAACGACGCGGCGCCCCTCGCCAGCCAGGATGTTGTAGGTCCTGCAGGCGGCCTGGGTGTCCATGGTTTCCACCCCGATGCGGCGCGCCGTCAGCTCACCCAGCAGGGACGGGTGCACGAATCGGAGGCGCTCGCCACTGCCGAAGATGACCAGCTCGGGAAGTGGGTCCTCATCGGCCAGCAGGGCCGAAAAATGAGCCGACGTCAGATGATCGACATGCTGGCAATCCCAGGCACTCATGCGTCCGGACGACGAAATCACCAGACTGCCTTCGTGGCGTTGTCCGTTGACGGCCAGCCAGCCGGCACCGTAGGCGGTGATGGCCAGGTGGTCGTGGCGGTCGGCGTGGAGCTTCATCGGTGGGCGCTGGCTGTGAGGCTTGCCTGCGGGCGTTGGCCTGCTGGAACTGTGGTCAAATTGAAGGATTTTCCCGGATCGGCTGGCGCCTGGCCTGGTGTCTGTACGGCACTATAGCTTGGGGCACCTTTGCCTGTCCGGACGCCACCCATTGAGCCTCTGCGAGGGAGGGAACTTGAAGACTGTACAGAAATCCGCCAAGTTGGCCAACGTCTGCTACGACATCCGCGGCCCGATCATGGATGCGGCGCGGCAGATGGAAGAAGAAGGCCACAAGATCATCAAGCTCAACATCGGCAACCTGGCGGTGTTCGGCTTTGATGCGCCGGAGGAGATCCAGCAGGACATGATTCGCAACCTGCCGAACTCGGCAGGTTATTCGGACAGCAAGGGCATTTTCGCCGCCCGCAAGGCAGTCATGCACGAAACCCAGAAGCAGGGCGTGCAGGGCGTGACGCTGGACGACATCTACCTGGGCAATGGTGCCAGCGAGCTGATCGTCATGGCCACCAATGCCTTGCTGGACAACGGTGATGAGCTGCTGCTGCCTGCACCCGACTATCCGCTCTGGACCGCCGCCGTGAGCCTTTCCGGGGGCACGCCGGTGCATTACCTGTGCGACGAGTCCAAGGGCTGGTTACCGGATCTCGAGGACATTCGGCGCAAGATCACGCCCGCCACCAAGGGCATCGTGGTCATCAACCCGAACAACCCGACTGGCGCCCTGTACCCGGACGAACTGCTGCTGGACATCGTGGCCCTGGCACGTCAGCACGGACTGGTGATCTTCGCCGACGAGGTGTACGACAAGGTGCTCTACGACGGCAACCGGCACACCGCCATTGCGAGCCTGTCGGACGACGTCCTGACCCTCACGTTCAACTCCCTGTCCAAAAGCTACCGTTCCTGTGGCTACCGGGCTGGCTGGCTGGTAGTCTCCGGCGACAAGAAGCCGGCGCGCGACTACATCGAGGGCCTGAACATGCTCTCCAACATGCGCCTGTGTGCCAACGTGCCGGGCCAGTGGGCCATCCAGACGGCACTCGGTGGCTATCAGAGCATCAACGAGCTGGTGGCCGAGGGGGGGCGCCTGCGGCGCCAGCGCGACCTGGCCTACGAACTGATCACCGCCATTCCCGGTGTCAGCTGCGTCAAGCCGAAAGCCGCCCTGTACATGTTTCCGCGGCTCGATCCGGCGGTCTATCCCATCGAGGACGACCAGCAGTTTTTTCTGGAGTGCCTGCAGGAGACGCGGGTGATGCTGGTCCAGGGTTCCGGATTCAATTATCCGGACAACCAGCATTTCCGCATTGTCTTCCTCCCGCACGAGGACGACTTGCGTGAGGCCATAGGCCGGCTGGCCCGCTTCCTGGAGCACTGGCGCAAGCGGCACGGCACCTGACATGAATGGGACGTTCCATCGTCATCAATGACGGCATGTCAAACCACTATCCTGACTGCCCGCTTCCGGGCTAGGCAGCGGCATCATCGAAACCACTGAGAACCTCATGAAACCGATCCAAGTAGGCCTGCTGGGCATTGGCACCGTCGGCAGCGGCACGTTCAACGTGCTCAAGCGCAACCAGGAAGAGATCCAGCGGCGTGCCGGCCGTGGCATCGAGATCACCATGGTGGCTGACCTCGACACCGAACGAGCACGCGCCATCGTTGGCCCGGATGTGACGGTGGTCGGTGATGCGCGTGAGGTGATCGCCAATCCGGACATCGACATCGTCATCGAACTGATCGGGGGTTACGGCGTGGCCAAAGCCCTGGTGCTGGAGGCCATCGCGGCCGGCAAGCACGTGGTCACGGCCAACAAGGCCCTGCTGGCGGTACACGGCACGGAGATTTTTGCGGCAGCCTCGGCTCGCGGCGTGATGGTGGCCTTCGAAGCCGCTGTGGCGGGGGGCATTCCCATCATCAAGGCCTTGCGCGAAGGCCTGACGGCCAACCGCATCGAATGGATCGCCGGCATCATCAACGGCACCACCAACTTCATCCTGTCCGAAATGCGCGACAAGGGCCTGGATTTTGATGTGGTGCTCAAGGAAGCCCAGCGTCTGGGCTACGCCGAGGCCGATCCGACGTTCGACATCGAGGGGGTCGATGCGGCGCACAAGGCGACCCTCATGAGCGCCATCGCCTTTGGCATTCCGGTGCAGTTCGAGAAGGCCCATGTCGAGGGCATCACCCAGCTTTCGGCTGTCGACATCCGTTACGCCGAGCAGCTGGGCTACCGCATCAAGCTGCTGGGCATCACCAAGCGCAACGAGCGTGGCGTCGAGCTGCGGGTTCACCCCTGCCTCGTGCCGTCCAAGCGGCTGATCGCGAATGTCGAAGGCGCCATGAACGCGGTGGTGGTGCAGGGCGATGCCGTGGGCACCACGCTTTACTACGGCAAGGGCGCCGGCAGCGAGCCGACCGCCAGTGCGGTGGTGGCCGACCTGGTGGACATCACCCGCCTGCACACGGCCGATCCGCTCAACCGCGTGCCCCACCTGGCCTTCCAGCCCGACGCCCTGAGCGACCTGCCGGTGCTGCCGATGACCGAGGTTCGCACCAGCTACTACCTGCGCCTTCGTGTGGCCGACCAGGCCGGCGTGCTGTCGCGGGTGACCGGTCTGCTGGCCGAGGCTGACGTGAGCATCGATGCCGTGCTGCAGCGTGAGGCCGATGAAGTGGGGGGCGAGGGCGCCACGTCCACCGATCTGATCATCCTGACCCACGACACGCTCGAAGGGACCATGAACGCGGTGATGACCCGCATGCAGGCCTTGCCCAGCGTGCTGGCCCCGATCACCCGGATCCGCAAGGAAGAGCTGAACTGACATGCTGTACCTGTCGACCCGCGGTCATCCGGACCGCAAGCGCTTCTGCGAAATCCTGCTCGAAGGCCTTGCGCCCGATGGTGGCCTTTACCTGCCCGAGGTGTATCCGCAGGTGGATGGCGCAACTCTGGAGCGCTGGCGATCGGTGTTGAAGCAGCAGGGCTATGCGGCACTCGCCTTTGAGGTGTTGTCGCTCTACGTGGACGACATTCCTGCGGCCGATCTGCACGAGCTGTGTCGGAAGACCTACACGGCCGAGGTGTTTGGCACGGAAGCGATCGTCCCGCTCAAACGGCTTGAAGAGGGGCTGTACCTGGAGGCCCTGTCCAACGGTCCGACGCTGGCCTTCAAGGACATGGCCATGCAGCTCCTGGGCAACCTGTTCGAGTACGAACTGGGGCGTCGGGGCGAGCAGCTGAACATCCTGGGCGCCACCAGCGGCGACACCGGTAGCGCGGCCGAGTACGCCATGCGCGGCAAGCAGGGGGTGCGTGTGTTCATGCTGAGCCCGCACGGCCGCATGAGCCCGTTCCAGCAGGCGCAGATGTTCAGCCTGATGGACGAGAACATCCACAACATCGCGGTGCAAGGGGTGTTCGATGACTGCCAGGACATGGTCAAGGCGGTGTCCAACGACCTGGAATTCAAGCGTCGCTACAAGATCGGGACAGTGAACTCGATCAACTGGGCGCGTCTGCTGGCCCAGGTGGTCTATTACTTTGCCGGTTACTTCCAGGCCACCGAGCGCAACGACCAGAAGGTCAGTTTCTGCGTTCCCTCGGGCAACTTTGGCAATGTCTGCGCCGGCCATGTGGCGCGCCAGATGGGCCTGCCGATCGAGCGTCTGATGGTGGCGACCAACGAAAACGACGTGCTCGACGAGTTTTTCCGCACCGGCACCTACCGGGTACGCGAGAGTGCCGACACCTACGAGACCTCCAGCCCGTCGATGGACATTTCCAAGGCGAGCAACTTCGAGCGCTTTGTGTTCGATCTGCTGGGTCGCGATGCGCAGCGCACAAAACAGCTGTTCGACGACGGCTTGCGCCTGAGCGGTCGCTTCGACCTCGGCACTGATCCGCTGTTTGCCCAGGCCGGCAGCCGATTCGGCTTTGTCAGTGGCAGGAGCACGCACGCCGACCGTCTGGCGACCATCAAAGACACTTTCGAGCGTTTTGGCGTGATGATCGACACCCACACCGCCGACGGCGTGAAGGTGGCGCGCGAACGACGCCTGGCCGACGAGACCGTGCTGGTGCTCGAGACCGCGCTGCCGATCAAGTTTGCCGAGACCATCCGTGAGGCACTCGGGCGTGAGCCCGAGCGTCCTTCGAGGTTCGACGGGATCGAGCGCTTGCCCAAACGGGTGCAGGTGATGCCGGCCGACGCGGAGGCGGTGAAACGCTACATGGCCGAGCATTGTCCGGCCTGACGCAGGAGACGAGGGTCATGAAAGTCGTTGTCCTGGCAGGAAATTCCGGCTCGGGAAAGACCACGCTGATCGAGGGCCTGATCCCGGCGCTGCGGTCGCGTGGCCTGCGCGTGTCGGTGCTGAAACACGCGCACCACGGACTGGAGGTGGACCCGCCCGGCAAGGACAGCTGGCGCCACCGGGAGGCCGGGGCCTACGAGGTGCTGGCGGTCTCGCCCGAGCGGTTGGTCCTGCAGCGGACCTTCGAGCAACCGGGTGAGCGTTCGGTGCACGATGTCCTGACCGCCTTCCATCCCGGGGTGGACTGGGTGCTGGTCGAAGGCTGGCGTGACAGCAACCTTCACAAGATCGAGGTCTGGCGAGCGTCAACCGCCACGGCGGTGCGTTATCCGGACGACCCCTTTGTGGCCGCCATTGCGCTCCCGGCCGAGGACCGCTTGCCCCAGGACACCCTGCGGCCGCAACTGGATCTGGGCGATGCCGATGCGGTGGCAGCCTGGCTGGTCGACAATGGAGAAAGATTCGACTACAACCCGGAAGCCTATCGGTAAGAGCTTGTCTGTTCGCGCGAAAGGTGGCCTGACCAGATGACCGGCATGAATGCATCGATTCCCCGCACCCGCTCTCCGCTGATGGCGCTGGATCAGGCCTTGTCCGCCTTGTTGCGGGAGCTTGTGCCGCTTCCGGCTGTGGAGACGGTGGCGACCATTGACGCGGATGGCCGTGTGCTGGCGGAGGACCTGGTGTCGCCGCTGCACGTACCGCCCCAGGACAACACGTCCATGGATGGTTATGCCGTTCGCTCGGCCGACGTGACCGCGCCGGGTGTGGTCTTGCCGGTGTCCCAGCGCATTGCGGCCGGACACGCCGGCATGCCGCTGCTGCCGGGCACCTGCGCCCGCATCTTCACCGGGGCGCCGATGCCGCCTGGCGCGGATGCGGTCGTGATGCAGGAGGACACCCGGGAGGTGGGTGGCGACATCCACGGGGTGCACATCGATGTGGTGCCGCAGCCCGGTCAGTGGGTGCGCCGTGCGGGTGAAGACGTGAGCCTGGGTGCTGTGGTGCTGGCGCGCGGGGTGCGGCTGTCGCCAGCCTCGGTCGGTCTGGCGGCCGGCATGGGGCGAGCGCGCGTTCAGGTGGTCGGCCGTCCGCGGGTCGCGCTGTTTTCCACCGGTGACGAACTGGTGATGCCCGGCGAGGTGGCCCCCGAAGACATGGTGGCCGGTGCCATCTACAACTCCAACCGCTTCTTCCTGCGCCGGCTGCTGGAGCGACTGGGCTGCGAGGTCAGCGACCTGGGCATCGTGCCCGACCGGCGCGAGGCCACCCTGGCCGCCCTCAGGACCGCCGCCGATCACCACGACCTGATTCTGACCAGCGGCGGCGTGTCGGTGGGGGAAGAAGACCACATCAAACCGGCGGTACAGCAGCTGGGGACTCTGGACCTGTGGCAGATTGCGATGAAACCGGGCAAGCCCTTTGCGTATGGCACGGTGCGGCGCGATGCCGGTGCCGGTACGGACGCCGGTCAGCCCTGCCACTTCATCGGACTGCCCGGCAACCCGGTGTCCAGTTTTGTCACCTTTCTGCTGCTGGTGCGGCCGTTTCTGCTTCGACTGCAGGGCGTTCCCCTGGCCGGATGCCTTCATGCCTGGCGTCCGATCAGGATGCGGGCGGATTTCGACCTGCCCCGTGCCGACAAACGGCGCGAGTTCCTGCGGGTGCGTCGAAACAGCGAAGGTGGCCTCGATCTTTTCCCCAACCAGACTTCGGGCGTTCTGACCTCGGCCAGCTGGGCCGACGGGCTGGTGGACAACCCGGCCGGCACCACCATCGCACGGGGCGACCTGGTGGACTACATTGCCCTTTCCGAATTGCTCACATGAGAATCCAGCTGCGTTACTTCGCCTCCATCCGCGAGGCCATCGGCCATGGCAGTGAAACGGTGGACACCGAAGCCTCCACCCTGGCTGCCCTGCGCGACGAACTCGTCGCCCGCGGGGCCGGGCACGCGGAGGCCCTGGCGCGTGGCCGCGCCGTGCGCGTGTCGCTCAACCAGACCATGGCCGACGAGTCTGCCAGCCTGCAGGATGGTGCGGAAGTGGCGTTTTTTCCGCCGGTGACCGGGGGTTGAGCATGAGCGGCCGCGTCAGCATCCAAACCGGGGACTTCGACCTGTCCGCGGAAGTGGGGCGCCTGCGCTCGCAGGATCAGCGGGTCGGTGCGGTCTGCTCGTTTGTCGGCACGGTGCGTGACCGGAATGACGGGCAGTCGGTCAGCACGCTGGAGCTGGAGCACTACCCGGGCATGACCGAAAAGGCCATCGAAGCGATGATCGATGAGGCGTTCCGCCGGTTCGACATCTTCGGTGCGCGCGTGATCCACCGTGTGGGTGTGCTGCAACCGCTGGACCAGATCGTGCTGGTGGCGGTGACGTCGGCCCACCGCGGGGAGAGTTTTCAGGCGTGCGAGTTCCTGATGGACTACCTCAAGACGCAGGCACCCTTCTGGAAGAAGGAACAGACCCCCGGAGGCGCACGCTGGGTGGACGCCCGGGTCAGCGACGACGAGGCGCTGGCGCGGTGGGGCATCGAGCGTTCCAACGCCTGAGCGGCGGGCCGAAGGTCCTTTCAGGTGGTGCCTTCGCTGGCACCACCAGAGTCCTGCGTGCGGGGGTGAAGCTCAGTGCTGGCTGGCGGGCAGGTGCACCACCATGCCATCAAGCTCCGGCTTGAGCACGACCTGGCAGCTCAGACGGCTGCTGGGCTGGACCGGGCTGGCCGCGAAGTCGAGCATGTCTGTCTCGTCGCGGCTGGGTGGCGGCAGTTGCTCTGCCCAGGGCGCTTCGATCATGACGTGGCAGGTGGCGCAGGTGAGGGTGCCGCCGCAGTCGGCTTCGATGCCGGTGATGTTGGCGTCGACGGCGGCCTTCATCAGGCTCTGGCCCGGGATGGCCCGCAGGGTCTGTTCGCTGCCGTCGGTGGCGATGAGGCGGATGGAGATCATGGGATGGGGTTCCAGGAAGGTCATATGCGGCTGAAGTACTCGCGGCGGTCGAATTCAAGCTTGTCTTCGGCTTCGGCGTGACGGGCTGCCTCGGCGCGCTTGATGCGCAGGAAGTGCGCCGTGGCGACCTGTCCGAGACTGGCGGTGAGCACGATGTCGGCCTCCAGGGCGTCGAGTGCGGCGCCCAGTGTGGCAGGGATGTGGGGGTGGCCGGGGTCGTAGGGGTCTTCGCTGGCTCCCGGCGGTGTCAGTGCCTTCTCGATGCCGTCGAGGCCGGCGGCGATCTGCGCAGCCATGTAGAGGTAGGGGTTGGCCGCGGGTTCGCCCAGGCGGTTTTCGATGCGGGTGGCGGGGTCGCCCGGTGCGCCGACCACGCGCAGCATGGCACCTCGGTTGTCTCGGCCCCAGACCGCCGCCTTGGGCGCCAGGGCGTTGGGCCGGAAGCGTCCAAATCCGTTGGCGGTCGGGGTGCACAGGCAGGCCAGGGCATCGGCGTGCGCCAGCAGGCCGGCCAGCCACTGGCAGCCCGTGTCCGAGAGGGTGTGGCTGGCGGCCAGGACGTCACTGCCGGGCGCCGGGGCCGGGCGGGCAAAGGCGTTGGCGCCGTCGTCCAGCCGGACCAGGGACTGGTGCAGGTGCCAGCCGCTGGACATGATGTTGGGAAATGGCGGGCGGCACATGAAAGTAGCCAGATAGCCGGCCCGCCGCAGCGCCTGGCGAACGCCGTTGCGGAACAGCACCATCTGGTCGGCGGCGGTCAGGGCATCGGTGGCGTCGAACACGGCCTCGATCTGGCTGGGGCCGAGTTCGATTTCCAGTGACTGCAGCGGCAGGCCCAAGGCCTGGGCCGTGTCCTGCACGATGCGCAGCACCGGCTCGGCCATGTCGGTCATGGCCTCGCCCTGCAACTGGTAACCCGGGTGGATCATTTCCACCCGCGGCGGCAGTCCGGGCCAGGCGGCCAGCTCGGGGTCGAGCTGGGGGCTGGCGTCGAGCAGGCGGTAGACGTGGAACTCGACCTCCAGACCCACCTTCAGGCCGTGGCTGGTGTGGGCCAGTCGGTTCAGTGCGTCCTGCAGCACGCGCCGGCTGTCCATGGGCACCGGCGTTCCGTCCTGGAACCAGGGCTGGCAGCGCAGCCACGCGGTGCCGGGTGACCAGGGCAGCATCACCAGGCTGTCCGGGTCGGGCAAGAGCATCAGGTTGGCCGCGCCGGCGAAGCCTGGGATGTCGTCGGTGGCGCCGCGCTCGAACACCTTCCAGGCCGTGCGATCGGCATGGTCCTTGAGCATCAGGGTGCCGACCATGCCGACCCCCTCGCGCAAGGCGCGTGCGGCTGCGGCGGGCATCAGCGTCTTGCCGCGCAGCAGGCCGTGCGCGTCGCACCAGCTCAGGCGCACCCGCTCGACGCCGGCGTCTTCCATCCGGCGCAGTGCCTGCTCGCAGGCCAGCTCACGCGCGGGGTCGTGGATGCCGCAGCGGGCGGCAAAGCAGTCTGTCGATTTGTTCACAGCGCGTCTGCCGCAGCGGACGCCATTGCGCCATGGTGGTGGGGGTTTTGCCAGGGGGCATCCGCGCGTCGGCGCTCTACCGCGTTCTGCCACCAGGTCTGCCAGTCGGCTGCCGGAGCAATGCCGTCGACCGTATCGGGGCCACTGATCCTGCTGTGCAGGGCCGGATCGGCGATGCCCGGCGGGGTCCCTCCGGCCGCGACCGTGTCCATGGCCTGCAGCAACAGGCGGCGGTTGGCCATGATCACCTTGTCGGTGGTGCCCAGGTGTTCGCGGGTGCGGTCCTGGATGGCGCCCATGCTCTCGCAGGCCCACTGGTCGTGCACGTTGATGTCGTCTTCGCCCATGCCCAGGTAGGTGCGGGACTGCTGTTCCTCGGGGTTGAAGCCCCAGTGGTTGTGCCGGCCTGCCTTGGGGATGTAGTCGGGCAGCGTGACGGCGGGCAGGCGCTGCCTGCGCATGGTGTCCTTGTCCACCGGGGTGTCGAAGCTGGTGAAGAAGGCGTACCAGTAGTTGCGCGTATCGTCGACCGGCACATGCATCTGCGTGATGGTCATGGTGGGCGACAGGGGGATGACGAAGGTCTGCGGGAACACCGCGTTGGTGATGCGCACGTGCATGAGGTCTTCCGTCATGCGTCTGAGTGCGGTCAGGCGGATGCCCCAGGGCATGGCTTCGTGGCTGATGTCGGGCTGTCCGAACTCGCGCATGACACGGGTCATGGGCCAGTGTTCGCCGTCCTTCTCGCCCAGGCTGGCGCCGCGGAACTGCTTGCCGTAGCTGTCCTCCAGCGACGCGTCGTTGAAGAAGCGGTGCAGATAGGAGGCGTGGGCCGGGTCGATCCCGACCTCGAAGGCCTGCAACCAGTTGCAGTGCCACAGGCCCTTGAAGGCAAAGCTGTGCGAGTCGGGGGCTTCGAAGCAGTCGAGGGCGGGCAGCGGCGGTGGGGTGGAACCTTCGGGACCCAGCCAGGCAAACAGCACGCCGGCCCGGGTCTGCAGCGGGTAGCTGCGCTGGCGGATGCGCCGGCACAGGGTGCTGCCGGTCGGTTCGGCCGGGGTCTCGGTGCACTGGCCGCTGATGTCGAACTTCCAGCCGTGAAAAGGGCAGCGCAGGCCATCGCCCTCGTTGCGGCCGTAGGCGAGGTCGGCGCCGCGGTGTGGGCAGTCGCGGTCGAGCAGGCCGAACTGGCCCTGGGCGTCCCTGAACAGCACGAGATCCTGACCGAGCAGGCGGATGGCCTTGACCGGACGGGTGGCCATGGCCGGGTCGAAGCGGGGGTCGAACTCGTCGAGCAGCGCCACCGGTTGCCAGTAGCGGCGCAGCAGTTCGCCACCGGGTGTACCGGGGCCGACCCGGGTGAGTTTGTCGTTCTGTTCGGCTTTCATGGCATGACCTGAGTAGGAGTTTGAGAAACGGTATACCGTTTGGTTGTTTCAGTGTACAGTTGAAGGCATGAGCTTGCAAGAAACCGTGTTGATGCAGTTGCGGGACCTGATCCTCAGCGGTGTGTTTCCGCCCGGGCAGCACCTGGCCGAACAACAGCTGGCCCAGCGCCTGGGGGCATCTCGCACGCCGGTGCGGGCGGCGCTGGTGCAGCTGGAGCAGGAGGGCCTGCTGGAGGCCACCGAGACCGGCAAGCTGCAGGTGCGGCCCTACACCGCGCAGGAGGTCTGTGATGCCATTGCGGTGCGCGGGCACCTGGAGGGCATGGCGGCACGGCTGGTGGCCGAGCACGGTGTATCCCGGGCCTTGCAGGGTGACTTGCAGGCCTGCCTGGACGAGGGTGACCGGTTGCTGGGCACCCAGGCGCTGGACATCGACAGCTACGCCGACTATGCGCGCATGAACGACCGCTTCCACGCGCTCATCCTGCAGGCCTGTGGCAACCGCGCGCTGCAGCGGGCCGTGGCCCAGAACGACCGGCTGCCGTTTGCGCCGGCATCGGCGATGTTGCCCATGCAGGGCACCCTGGACAAGGACCTGGACTGGATGCGCTACGCGCACCGCCAGCACCACATGCTGGTCGACGCCCTGCGCCGGGGTGAGGGTGCCCGGGCCCAGGCCCTGGCCACCGAGCACACCGAGGTGGCCCAGATGAACATGCGCCTGGCGCTGGAGCGGCGCAGCGAGTCGCAGGCCGTGTTGCCGGCCATCCGGCTGGTGGTGGGGTAAGCGCCAGCGCTCACCCGGCCTGCGCCGGTGTATCGTTGATGCATGTCCCGAGAAAACCCCGACCATGCCACCGGCACGCTGAGCCTGCGCCGGGTGGCGATTGACACGTACCACGAAAACGTCGCCTACCTGCACCGCGACTGCGCCGTCTACCGGGCCGAGGGCTTTCAGGCCCTGTCCAAGGTGGAAGTGCGGGCCAATGGTCGGCGCATCCTGGCCACGCTGAATGTGGTGGACGACGAGCGCATCGTCGGCTGCGACGAGCTCGGTGTGTCTGAAGATGCGTTTGCCCAGTTGCAGGTGCCCGACGGGCACCTGGCCACGGTCTCGCAGGCTGAGCCCCCGGAGTCGATTCCGGCCCTGTTTCGCAAGATCAACGGCGAGCGCCTGGGTCGCGAGGATTTTCGGGCCATCGTTCGCGACATCGCGGACCTGCGCTATTCCAAGATCGAACTGACCGCCTTTGTGGTGGCCTGCAACCGCAGCGAGCTGGACCGGGAGGAGGTGTATTTCCTGAGCGAGGCCATGGTGGCGTCGGGCCGACGGCTGGACTGGCGCGAGCCGCTGGTGGTCGACAAGCACTGCATCGGTGGCATTCCCGGCAACCGCACCTCCATGCTGGTGGTGCCCATCGTGGCGGCCTATGGCCTGGTGTTTCCCAAGACCTCGTCACGCGCCATCACGTCGCCGGCCGGCACGGCCGACACCATGGAGGTGCTGGCCAATGTGGAACTGCCGTTCGATCATCTGACCGACATCGTGCGTGCCCACCGGGGCTGTCTGGCCTGGGGGGGCACGGCCGACCTGTCTCCGGCCGATGACGTGCTGATCTCTGTCGAACGCCCCCTGTCCATCGACTCGCCCGGCCAGATGGTGGCTTCCATCCTGTCCAAGAAGATCGCGGCCGGTGCGACCCACCTGGTGCTGGATATCCCGATCGGGCCGACCGCCAAGGTGCGCTCCATGCCCGAGGCCCAACGCCTGCGCCGACTGTTCGAGTATGTGGCGCAGCGCATGCACCTGTCGCTGGACGTGGTGATCACCGATGGCCGCCAGCCCATCGGGCGCGGCATCGGCCCCATGCTGGAAGCGCGCGACGTGATGCAGGTGCTGGAAAACGACCCGGCGGCGCCGGATGACCTGCGGCAGAAATCGCTGCGCCTGGCCGGCCGCATCATCGAATGCAGCCCGGATGTGCGGGGTGGCGACGGCTTTCACATCGCGCGCGACATCCTGGACTCGGGTCGGGCGCTGGCCCGCATGCGGGCCATCATCGAGGCCCAGGGCGGGCGCGGCTTCAAGCACCAGCATCCGCCCTTGGGTGCGTTGAGCTTCGATGTGCCGGCGGATGCCGACGGCACCGTCATCGGCATCGACAACCTGCAGGTCGCGCAGATTGCGCGCCTGGCGGGAGCGCCCAAGGTCAAGGCCGCCGGGGTCGACCTGCTGCGCAAGCTGGGCGAAACGGTGCGGCGGGGCGAGCCCCTGTACCGGGTGCACGCCGCCTACCCGTCAGACCTGGAATTTGCGCGCCAGGCCTGTGTGCGCCACAGCGGCTACCGCATCGGAGCACCCGAGCAGATGCCGCAGGTGTTTGTGGAGTTCTGAGTCATGCAGCCAACTCGCGAGACCGGCGGTGCGCTGCTGTACGTGCCCGAGGAGCAGGCCCTTGCCACGGCGGTGGCCAGTTCGGCCGGATTGGCGGCGCTGGCCATTGAACGCCACCGCTTCCCGGACGGCGAGCTGCGCCTGTGCCTGCCGCCTGCGTTGCCGGCCCGGGTGGTGGTCTGGCGTGGCCTGCACCAGCCGAACGAAAAGCTGGTGGAGCTGCTGCTGGTGGCGCAGACGGCTCGGGACCTGGGCGCGCAAGAGCTGACCCTGGTGGCCCCTTACCTGGGTTACATGCGCCAGGACATGGCCTTCCGGCCGGGCGAGGCGGTCAGCCAGCGCATTGTCGGGCGCTTTCTGGCCGGGCTGTTCGATGCGGTGATCACGGTCGACCCCCACCTGCATCGCGTGGCCACCCTGCAGGAGGCGGTGCCGGTGGCGCGGGCCGTGGTACTCAGTGGTGCGCCCCTGCTGGCCGAGCACATCGCGCGTGTGCGCGGACCGGTGGTGCTGCTGGGTCCTGACGAGGAGTCCCTGCAATGGGTGGCCAGCGCGGCGCGTCTGCATGGCTGGAAGCATGCCGTCTGTCACAAGACCCGCCATGGCGACCGGGAGGTTGACATCGTGTTGCCCAAGATGGCGCTGGCCGGCGAGGCGGTGGTCCTGATCGACGACGTGGCCAGCTCCGGTCAGACCCTGGTGCGGGCTGCCGAACTGCTGAAGGCCGCTGGTGCCCGCTCGGTCGACGTGGCGGTGACCCATGCCCTGCTGGAAGAGGCCGCGCTGGCGCGAATACACCAGGCCGGGGTGGGCGCGTTCTGGAGCACCGATGCCGTGGCGCACCCGACCAATGCGGTGAGCATTGCAAACGCCGTTGCGGGGGCATTGCGGGGGTGACAGACAGGAGCCCATGGTGGCGGACACAATGCGCCCATCATTGACTCTGCCCACCCTCTGCCCATGAGCGACCTGTTTGAGCCGGTCACCGCCGGCGATCTGAGCCTGTCCAACCGCATCGTGATGGCGCCCCTGACGCGCAACCGCGCCCCCGGTGCGGTGCCCACGCAGGCCATGGCCACCTACTACCGCCAGCGCGCGAGCGCCGGCCTGATCATCACCGAGGCCACAGCCATCAGCCACCAGGGGCAGGGCTATGCGGACGTGCCCGGCCTGTATGCCCCTGAGCAGCTGGCGGGCTGGCGACAGGTGACCACGGCGGTGCATGAAGCCGGCGGGCGCATCGTGACCCAGCTCTGGCACGTGGGCCGCGTCTCGCACAACGAGCTGCAGCCCGGTGGCGGCGCGCCGGTGGCGCCCTCGGCCATCCGGGCCAACACCAAGACCGTGCTGATCCGCGACGGGGTGCCGACCTTTGTCGACACGTCGGAACCCCGGGCTCTGGCCATCGATGAGCTGCCGGGCATCGTCGACGACTACCGGCGTGCGGCGCTGGCGGCTGTCGAAGCCGGTTTCGACGGCATCGAGGTGCACGCGGCCAATGGCTACCTGCTGGACCAGTTCCTCAAGACCGGCAGCAACCACCGCACCGACGCTTACGGAGGCTCCATCGAAAACCGGGCCCGCCTGCTGCTGGAGGTGATGCAGGCGGTGACACAAGCCATTGGCGGTGGCCGGGTCGGCATCCGGCTGTCGCCGGTGACCCCGGCCAACGATGTGATCGATGCCGATCCACAGCCGCTGTTCGAATACTTGGTGCGCAAGCTGGGTCCGATGGGGCTGGCCTATGTGCATGTGATCGAAGGAGCGACCGGCGGCCCGCGCGAGTTGCCCGAGCGGCCGTTCGACTACCCGGCGCTGCGAAGCGCCTGGCGGGCGGCGGGCGGGCAGGGGGCCTGGATGGTCAACAACGGCTACGACCTGTCGCTGGCCCGCCAGGCGCTGGCGGAGGGTGCCGATCTGGTCGCCTTCGGCAAACCCTTCATCGCCAACCCGGACCTGGTCGAGCGCCTGCGCCGGGGTGGGCCGTACAACACACCCGACCGCAAGACCTTCTACGGTGGCGGCGAACAAGGTTACACCGACTACCCGGCACTGAACTGAGGGGCCGCGTCGGGCGCCTGCGGTGCGCGCCCGTGGCCGTTCAAGGCTTATTTCCTTGACTTGCATCAGCCTGGGGCCGATTGAGTGGCCCCGGCTCTGGACACGCGCCCCCTGATTGGCGACCATGTCAGCAGACAAACAGGTCTGTGCCCATGGTCAGACCCCAAGACAGGAGACAGGTCTTGCGGCAGTCCTTCTTGCTTCTCAGGCATTTCGCGGCTTCAGCGCACGCGTGCAGGGTGCGATTGTGGCTGCCGATCGCGCTGGCGCTGCTGGGTTGCTTGTATCCCGGCCTGCCGTCTGCCCGATCCGCCACCGCGCCGGTGCTCAGCATCGAGGGGGCGATCGGCCCTGCCACGGCCGACTACGTCGTGCGGGGTCTGGAGCAGGCCAGGCGGAACGGGGCCGTGCTCGTGGTCCTGCAGATGGACACGCCGGGCGGGTTGGACCTGTCGATGCGCCAGATCATCCAGGCCATCATGGCGTCCCCCGTACCGGTGGTGACCTACGTGACACCGGCCGGCGCCCGCGCAGCCAGCGCGGGCACGTATATCCTTTACGCCAGTCATGTCGCGGCCATGGCGCCGGCCACCACGCTGGGCGCAGCCACGCCGGTGGCCATCGGAATGCCGGGGGCGCCTCAACCGACAGCTCCGGCCGGAGGCAAGGAAGAGGGAGACAAAGAGAAGCCCGGGCCAGCGGCTTCACCGGCAGACGCCATGACCGCCAAGCAGGTCAACGATGCGGCGGCCTTCATCCGGGGGCTGGCCAAGGAGCGCGGGCGCAATGCCGAATGGGCCGAGCGGGCGGTGCGCGAAGCGGTCAGCCTGACAGCGGCAGAGGCCCTGGATCAGAGGGTGGTTGATCTGGTGGCCCGGGATCTGTCCGACCTGCTGCAGCAGATCGATGGCCGCAGCATCCGGACCGCCCAGGGCGAAATCCGGCTGGCCACCTCCGGCCTGACGGTGGTCATGCAGCCGCCCGACTGGCGCCACCGCTTGCTGGGGGTGATTGCCAACCCCAGCTTCGCCCTCATCCTGCTGATGATCGGTGTTTACGGGTTGATGTTCGAGTTCTCCTCGCCCGGGTTCGGCATTCCCGGCACGGTGGGCGCCATCTGCCTGTTGCTGGCGATGTTCGCCTTGCAGCTGCTGCCGGTGAACTACGCCGCGCTGGCCCTGATCCTGCTGGGTTTTGCGCTGCTGGCGGCCGAGCTCCTCACGCCGGCTTTCGGTGTGCTCGGCGTGGGTGGTGTCATTGCCTTCATGGCCGGTGGCCTGTTGCTGTTCGACCGCGAGGTGCCCGGCATGGGCGTGCCGCTGCCGCTGCTGTTCGGCATCTCGCTGACGGCCGGTGCGGCAGTGCTTCTGGGGGGCAGCATGGCCTTGCGGGCGCGTCGGGCAAGGGTGGTCAGTGGTGCCGAGGGTCTGGTGGGTGCTTTGGGCGAGGTCACCGTGGTGGAAGGTACCCAGGCCTGGGCACAGGTGGCCGGTGAGCGCTGGCACGTGGTGTGCTCCGGACAGGCGCTGGTCAGCGGGCAACGGGTGCGGGTGCTGCGTGTGGACGGCCTGGTGCTGCACGTGGCACCGCTCGAAGAGGATTCCCCTGGTTCGGAAAAGGAGACGTCGTGATGCTGGATTTCAACATCGGTGTGGGCGGCATTCTGCTGCCTCTGGTCCTGGTGCTGCTGGGTGCCTCGTTTCGCATCCTGCGCGAATACGAACGAGGCGTGGTTTTCCAGCTGGGGCGGTTCTGGAAGGTCAAGGGCCCCGGCCTGGTGATCGTCATCCCGGGCCTGCAGCAGATGGTTCGGGTCGACCTTCGCGTGGTGACCATGGACGTGGAACCGCAGGACGTGATCTCGCGCGACAACGTCTCGGTCAAGGTCAATGCGGTGGTGTTCTTTCGGGTCATCGACCCCCAGAAGGCCATCATCCAGGTCGAGAACTACCTCATGGCCACCAGCCAACTGGCCCAGACCACCTTGCGGGTGGTCCTGGGCAAGCACGAGCTCGACGAAATGCTGGCCGAACGCGAGCGCCTGAACCTGGATGTGCAGCAGATTCTGGACTCCCAGACCGATGCCTGGGGCATCAAGGTGACCAATGTCGAGATCAAGCACATCGACCTGAACGAGTCGATGGTGCGGGCGATAGCGCGTCAGGCCGAAGCCGAACGTGAACGAAGGGCCAAGGTGATCCATGCCGAAGGCGAGAAGCAGGCGGCTGTCGCCTTGTTGGAGGCCGCGCAGATGTTGTCGGCGCAGCCCGAGGCCATGCAGCTGCGCTACCTGCAGACCATGACCCAGGTGGCCGGCGACCGCGCCTCCACCATCGTGTTCCCGTTGCCCATGGATCTGCTGGGGCGCCTGTTGAACCGGCAGCCGGGCGTTCCGGGCGCCGCCAAGTCGGAGGATTGAGCATGGAGACGATTCGAAAGGACCTGAAGGCCTGTTCCCTTCGGCCCAATCTGCTGGATCATGGCCATGCGATTGCCAGCTTCAGTTGGGCGGAGGCCGCAGCCGGTCTGGACGGCCTTCCCGGTGGACTGGGCGTCAACATCGCACATGAGGCGGTTGATCGGCATCTGGGCCATGGCCGGGCCGGCAAGGTCGCGATTCGCTGGCTGGGCAAACGGGGAGAACGCCGGGAGCTGACCTACTCCGAACTGGCGCAGGAAACCAGCCGGTGGGCGCACGCGCTGGAGAAGCTGGGCCTGCAGGCAGGCGACCGGGTGTTCGTGCTGATGGGACGGCTGCCGGAGCTGTACATCGCAGTGCTGGGTGCCCTCAAGGCGCGTTGCGTGGTCTCTCCCCTGTTTCCGGCCTTCGGACCGGAACCTATCGCAACGCGGGCCGAGATGGGTGACGCCCGGGTGCTGGTGACCACGCCCGAGCTGTACCGGCGCAAGGTGCAGGGCGTGCGCGCCCGATTGCCTGGGTTGCGACATGTGGTGCTGGTGGGCGAGGTCGACGATGCACTCGCGGCCGAGCCCGGGGTGCACCGCTGGTCCGAGCTGGTCAACGGCATGCCGGCGCAGTACGTGATCGGTCCCACGACGCCCGAGACCATGAGCCTGCTGCACTTCACCAGTGGCACCACGGGCAAGCCCAAAGGGGCCGTGCATGTGCACGGCGCGGTGCTGGCCCATCTGGTGACGGGCCGTTTCGCGCTCGACCTGCACGAGGACGATGTGTTCTGGTGCACTGCCGACCCTGGCTGGGTCACCGGCACCAGCTACGGCATCATCGCACCCCTGGTGTGTGGCGTGACCAATGTGGTGGTCGAGGCGGAATTCGACCCGGCCACCTGGTATGGCGTTCTCGAGAACGAACGTGTCAGCGTCTGGTACACCGCACCGACCGCCATCCGCATGATGATGAAACTGGGCACCGAGGCGCTGCAGGGGCGCGACCTGTCGGCCCTGCGCTTCATGGCCAGTGTGGGCGAACCGCTCAATCCCGAAGCCGTGGTCTGGGGCGTCAAGGCCTTTGGCATGCCTTTTCACGACAACTGGTGGCAGTCCGAGACCGGCGGCATCATGGTGTCGAACTACGCGGCCATGGACGTCAAGCCTGGCTCCATGGGCAAGCCCCTGCCGGGCATCACGGCGGCGGTCGTGCAGCGCGAGGCCGACGGTGACCTGCAACTGGTCGACACCCCGGACGTGGATGGCGAACTCGCTTTGCGGGTGCCCTGGCCCTCCATGATGAGAGGCTACCTGCACGAGGAGGAACGTTACCGCAAGTGCTTCGTCCAGGGCTGGTACCTCACCGGCGATCTGGTGCGCAGGGATGCCGATGGCTACTACTGGTTTGTCGGTCGTGCCGACGATGTCATCAAGTCCGCCGGACACCTGATCGGTCCGTTCGAAGTCGAAAGCGCGCTGATGGAACACCCGGCCGTGGCCGAAGCCGGCGTGATCGGCATTCCCGACCCGATGGCGGGCGAGGTGGTGAAGGCCTTCGTGGCGCTCAAGCCCGGCCACGAGGCCAGCGAGGCCCTCAGCCGCGAATTGCTCGGCCATGCCCGCCAGCGGCTGGGTGCCGCGGTGGCGCCCAAGTCGATCGAATTCAAGAGCAACCTGCCCAAGACGCGCAGCGGCAAGATCATGCGCCGGCTGCTCAAGGCCAGAGAACTGGGCCTGCCCGAGGGCGACCTGTCCACGCTGGAAAGCGATGAGCGCTCCGAGGCCAAGCCATGACCGACAAGATCCATCTCGATCGTGAACACTTGCTGCACCTGTGGCGCCAGATGCTGCGCATCCGGCGTTTCGAGGCCAAGTGCGTGGAGCTCTACCAGGCGCAGAAGATTCGAGGCTTTCTGCACCTGTACGATGGCGAGGAGGCCGTCGCGGTCGGCGTGGCGGCCGCGCTGGAGCCTCGGGACGCCATCGTGGCCACCTATCGCGAACATGGCCAGGCCCTCGCGCACGGGGTGCCGATGCGCCCCCTGATGGCCGAGATGCTGGGCAAACGGGAAGGTTGTTGCCTGGGGCGGGGCGGATCGATGCACCTGTTCAGCCGCGAACACCGCTTCTATGGTGGCAACGCCATCGTGGGCGGCGGCCTGCCGCTGGCGGCCGGCATTGCCATGGCCGACCAGCGTCTGCGCCCCGGCGCGGTCACCGCCTGTTTCTTCGGCGAGGGTGCGGTGGCCGAAGGCGTGTTCCACGAAACCCTGAACCTGGCGCAGCTGTGGAAGCTGCCGGTGCTGTTCGTGTGCGAGAACAACCTTTACGCGATGGGCGTGCCGCTGGCCGAATCGGACGCGGAAACCGACATCTGGCGCAAGGCAGCCGCCTACCGGATGACGGCCGAGCAGGTCGACGGCATGGACCCGGTACAGATGGAGGCCGCAGCGCGGCGCGCCGTCACCCACATTCGTCAGGGGCAGGGCCCGGTCCTGCTGGAGGCGCGGACCTACCGCTTCCGTGCCCATTCCATGTTCGACACCCAAGCCTATCGCAGCCGGGAAGAAGTCGAACAGTGGCGACGCATCGATCCGCTCGCCCGCCTGCGCCAGTGGATGCTGGACAACCACCAGGCCAACGACACGCAGCTGGCAGCGATCGAACAGTCGGTGGACAACGAAATCGCCGACGCCGTGGCATTTGCCGAGGCGGGGACCCTGGAACCCTTGGACGACCTGGAGCGGTTTGTCCTCATGGAACGGGTCGTCCAGGAGGAGGCCGCATGAACGCCCCCCTGCGCCTGACCTACCGCGAGGCCTGCCGCCAGGCCTTGCGCGACGCCTTGTCGGCCGACCCCCGCACCTTCGTCATGGGCGAGGACGTGGGCCACTATGGAGGGTGTTACGGGGTGACCAAGGGCCTGCTGGAAGAGTTCGGCGCCCAACGCATCATCGACACCCCGCTGGCCGAGAACGGATTCACCGGCATCGGTGTCGGTGCGGCGCTGGCCGGGCTGCGGCCGATCGTCGAGATCATGACCTGCAATTTCAGCCTGCTGGCGCTGGACCAGATCATGAACAACGCGGCCACCTTGCCGCACATGACCGGCGGCCAGTTCGCCGTCCCGCTGGTGATCCGCATGGCCACCGGCGGCGGGCGGCAACTCGCGGCGCAGCACTCGCACAGCCTGGAAGGCTGGTATGCCCACATTCCGGGCCTCAAGGTCGCGGTGCCGGGCACCGTCGAGGACGCGCGCCACATGCTGGCCGCTGCCCTGGCCGACCCCAACCCGGTGCTGATCTTCGAACACATCGTGCTGTACAACGTCGAGGGCGAACTCGACCCCGATGTCCAGGCCGTCGACCTGCAACACGCCCGGGTTCGGCGGGAGGGTCGCGATGTGACTCTGGTGACCTATGGCAACAGCCTGCCCAAATGCCTGCAGGCCGCCACCGAGCTGGTGGCGCAGGGCATCGAGGCCGAGGTGGTCGACCTGCGCATGTTGCGCCCCCTCGACATGGAAACGGTGCTGGCTTCCGTTTCCCGCACCCGCCGTGTGGTCATCGTCGACGAAGGCTGGAAGAGCGGCTCGGTCTCGGCCGAGATCGCGGCCCGCCTCGCCGAAGACGCCCTCTATGAACTGGACGCGCCCGTGCGGCGTGTCTGCGGCCGCGAGGTGCCGGTGCCCTACGCCCTGCACCTGGAAGCGGCAGCCCTGCCGTCGGTGCCGGATATCGTGTCGGCGGTGCGCGAGATCGTGCCGGTGCGGGGCTGATCATGGCCGAATTCACGATGCCGGCTCTCGGCGCGGACATGGAGACCGGTCAGGTTGTGCAATGGCTGGTGAAGGCCGGTGACCGGGTGCACTCGGGCGATGTGGTGGCGGTGGTGGAGACCCACAAGGGTGCCATCGATGTCGAGTGCTTTCTGGAAGGCGTGATCGACGATCTGGTGCCCCTCGGACAGACCTTGCCGGTGGGTGCGGTGCTGGCGCGGGTGCGTCAACCCGGCGATGCGGGAGCGCCTGCAACCGCTCCGCCTGCAGGCCCGGTTGCGCCAGTTTCCCCGCAGACGGCCGATGCTCAGGACGCCCGTCCTGCGCCGGAGCCGGTGGCCAGGAGGGCGCCGCCGCCATCGCGCGGCGCCGACCGGGTCCGTGTCTCGCCGGCAGCCCGCTGGCTCGCCGCCCAGGCCGGTCTGGACACGGCCGCGCTCAGGGGGACCGGCGCCGACGGGGCCGTGATCCGTGCCGATGTCGAACAGGCGATGACGGAGCGCGTTTCTCCGGCAGCCGCCCGGCGCCCGGTCGGCTTCGACCCGGCGCAGATGCGCCAGGCCATCGCCACCGCCATGGCGCGCTCCAAGCGCGAAATTCCCCATTACTACCTCGACGAGACGATCGACGTCGGGTCGGCCTTGTCCTGGATCGAGGCCTACAACCGAGAGCGGCCGCCCGCCGAGCGGCTGCTGCCGGCGGTGCTGCTGCTCAAAGCGGTGGCAGTCGGCCTGCGGGCCGTACCCCAACTCAACGGTTTCTGCGTGGACGGCCGGCTCGTGGCGTCCGAGGAGATCCACATCGGCTGGGCGGTTGCCCTGCGCGGGGGTGGGCTGATCGCTCCGGCCATCCGCCATGCCGACCGGCAGTCCCTGCCGCAACTGATGACGGCTCTGCGCGACCTCGTTCAGCGGGCCCGCGCCGGCGGACTGCGAAGTTCCGAACTCACCGATCCGACCATCACCGTCACCAGCCTGGGCGACCGGGGCGCCGAGCGCGTGCAGGGCGTGATCTATCCGCCCCAGGTGGCCATCGTGGGTTTCGGGCGTGTCGCCGACCGTCCCTGGGTCGTCGACGGAGCCCTTGTGGTCCGGCCACTGGTGCAGTGCAGCCTGGCTGCCGACCACCGTACCAGCGACGGACACCTGGGCGGCCAGCTGCTGGCTGCCGTGGCGCAGGCGCTGCAGAAACCCGAACAGCTTTGAGTCTTCATGAGGAGTGGAAGCATGAACCCATCCGAGATCCGCCAGCTGGCCGGCGATGTCCTGGCCGGCATTGCCCCCGAAGCCGACCTGGGCACGGTCGCCGAGCACGAAGACCTGCGTGAGGCGCTGGACCTCGACTCGATGGACTTCCTGAATTTCATCATCGGCCTGAGCCAGGGCAGCGGCATCAATATTCCGGAAAGCGATTACCCGAAACTCTTCACCCTGGCCGGCCTGCAGGCGTATCTGCAAGGGCAGGGCTAGTCCGCCTGACAATTGACCGGCCGGCCACTACACTGGCGGCCAGCTGCAGCAACGGCGCCCGTCGCCCCCCTGGCCATGCCCCTGTTTCCCCAAGACGCCCTCAAGCCCGGCGTGCGCAAGCGCGAGGTCTTCGGCTGGGCCATGTACGACTTCGCCAATTCCGGCTACACCACCGTGGTGCTGACGGCGGTGTTCAGCGCCTACTTCGTCGGAGGCATCGCCGGCGGCGAGGCCTGGGGCACACTGGCCTGGACCAGTGCGCTGGCGGTCTCGAGCCTGATCGTCATGTTCACCATGCCCGCCATCGGCGCCTATGCCGACCTGCGCGCGGCCAAGAAGCGCCTGCTGGTGCTCTCCACGCTCGGTTGTGTGGTGGCCACCGCCGCGCTGGCCGGCGCCGGACCCGGGGATGTGGCCTGGGCACTGGTGGCCATCGTCCTGTCCAATGTGTTCTACACCTACGGCGAGTCCCTGATTGCCGCCTTTCTGCCCGAGCTGGCCCAGGAGGACCGCATGGGGAGCGTCTCGGGTTGGGGCTGGAGCTTTGGTTACCTGGGGGGCATGCTCACGCTGGGACTCAGCCTCTGGTATGTGATCTGGGCCCAGGGGCAGGGCCTGCCCGCCTCGCATTTTGTGCCGGTGACCATGCTGATCACTGCCGGCATCTTCGGTGCCTCGGCGTTGGTCACCTTTGCGCTGCTCAAGGAACGTGCCCGGCCACAGGTCAGGGCCACCGAAGCGGCGGGCCTAAAAGCGTCACTGGCCCGTCTGCAGCGCACCTGGCACGAGGCTCGCTCGTTCAAGGATTTCACCGCACTGCTGGCCTGTTCGGTGGCCTACCAGGCCGGCATCTCGGTGGTGATCGCGCTGGCGGCCGTGTACGCCGCGCAGGTGCTGGGCTTCGAGCAGACCGAGACCATGATGCTGATTTTCCTGGTCAACATCGCGGCGGCGCTCGGTGCATTTGCCTGGGGTTATGTGCAGGACCGGATCGGTCACCGGCCGGCGCTGGCCATCACCCTGGCCGGCTGGATCGTCATGACCATCCTGGCGGCGATGGCCACCGGGCCGGGCCTGTTCTGGGTGGCGGCCGTGATTGCCGGTCTGTGCATGGGCAGCAGCCAGTCGGCCGGCCGTGCACTGGCCGGTGTGCTGGCGCCCGAGCTGCGCCGCGCCGAGTTCTTCGGGCTGTGGATGTTCGCTGTCCGACTGTCGGCCATCGTGGGTCCGATGACCTACGGCCTGGTCACCTGGCTGACCGATGGCAATCACCGGCTGGCCATCGTGTCCACCGGCCTGTTCTTCGTGGCCGGGTTGGTGTTGCTCACGCTGGTCAACGTGCAACGGGGCATCGCCGCCGCAGCCACCGCCAATGAAAGCAACGGACAACGGTCAAGCTGAGCGGGTGTCCGGGGCGCTGGCATTGCAGCGGCCGATGGCTTGCCTGCATGGTCAGCCTTCGGTGCGGGCCAGGGCGCGCTCAATGTGCCGGCGCGCCCGGTCGCGCAACTGGACCGCAGCAGCCATCGGCGTCAGGTCTGCCGCGGCCGTGAGCGGCGGCCCGATGTGAACCGAGAGCATCGCCCGGTGCGGCCACCAGGATCCAGCCCCCAGCAGCTGGCGGGTGCCGCCCAGGGTGAGGGGAATGACGGGCACCTGCGCGTGGCTGGCCGCCAGAAAGCCGCCCAGCCGGAAGGGCAGCAGACCGGGCGCCGCCACAAAGGTGCCCTCCGGGAACACCAGCAGCGGTGAGCCGGAGCGGGCATGTTCGGTCATCTGCTGGGCGTCGGCCACACTGCGCCGTGGATCAAAACGTTCCACAAAGGCGACCCCGAGGCGGCGCAGGAAGCGGCCGGCCACGAACTGGTCGGCCAGTTCCCGTTTGGCGATGAAGGTGTGCGGGCGTTCCAGGGCCGCCACCAGCACCAGCCCGTCCAGATAGCTGGCGTGGTTGGATACCAGCACCCCGCGACCGTCCTCAGGCAGGTGTTCGGTGCCCCGTACCTCCAGGGGCAGGCCGGACAGGCGCAGCAGCAGCCGGGCGGCCCGGTGGCAGAATCGCCAGGCCGAGGGCCGGCTCGGTGCGAGTGCGGTGATCAGCCATCCGGCCGGTGCCATCAGCCAGAACACCAGCTGTGCCCGCAGGCCGAACACCAGTCCGTCCAGGGTCTGCGCCGCATATCGCAATCGCAGCAGGGCAGCCCCGGCGGCCAGCCGCAGCCACTGCATCCGCACGCTCTTCGCCGGCAGCTGCCACGAGCCCTGTTCCGCCAGCTCCCGACAGGCGGAACGGCGAACCTTGCCGCTGGATGTCTTGAGCACCGTGTGGGGTGGAACCAGCAGAATCTCGTCGGCCGGTTCACCGATGGCCGACAGCACCGCCTGTGCCACCGCCTCGCGCAGGACCTGGGTGCTCTGGCTGGTCCGTGGGCTGGCCTCGGCCATGACCACCAGACGCTCGGTGCCGCTGCCGGCGTCGCGGCGACCGAACACCGCGACGCACCCCTTTCGGATGCCCGCCACCTCGCCCACGGCCGACTCGATTTCCTGCGGGTATAGGTTGCGGCCGCCCCGGATGACGATGTCCTTGACGCGACCGGTCACAAAGACATCGCCCTCGGCCAGGTAGGCGCGGTCGCCGGTGTCCAGCCATTGCCCGCTCTCGTCGGCAAACAGCCGGGCGCTGAGCTCGGGTGCCCGCCAGTAGCCGCTGGTGGCGGACGGTCCGCGAAACTCCAGCCGACCCTCGATGCGCTCACCCACCGGCCGGTTGCTGGCATCGACAATGCGGACCTCATGTCCGGGGAGGGCATGGCCACAGGCCACGAAGCGCAGCGCATTCGCCGACGGGCTGGGCACCGCCCGACGTTCGGCCTCGAAGACTTCGCGGTCGATGGCGTCGATGCGGGGGCCCCGCCCCAGAGGCGGAAACAGCAAACCGACCGAGGATTCGGCCAGACCGTAAACCGGTGTCATGGCATCGGCTGGCAGTCCGCAGAGGGAGAAGCGTTGCCCGAAGCGCAGCACGGTGTCCGGGCCGACCGCTTCGGCCCCGTTGAAGGCCAGCCGCCAGCGGCTGAGGTCCAGACCGGCGAGCGCCTCGTCGTCGATGCGGTTGAGGCACAGCTCGTAAGCAAAGTTCGGTCCGGCCGACAGGGTGCCGCCATGGCGGGAGATCGCCTCCAGCCAACGCCTGGGACGCCCCAGGAAGGCCAGCGGCGACATCACCACCAGGCGAAAGCCGACCGTGAAGCTGCCCAGCCAGGCCCCGATCAGGCCCATGTCGTGATAGAGCGGCAACCAGCTCACGAACACGTCGTCGGGGCGTGCTCCGATGGCCTGGGCCATGGCCCGGATGTTGGCCAGCAGGTTGGCATGGGTCAGGGTCACGCCCTTGGGTTGACCGGTGCTGCCCGAGGTGTACTGGATGAAGGCCACGTCGTCCTCGGTCACACGGACGGGGGACACGGTGCGTCCCTGGCCCGCGTTCATCAGCTCCTCTGGCGTGTGCAGGGCGCGCAGGCCGGGCACCCGGGCCTGCAGCAGGCGTGCCACCTGCATCGCCTCGGGCACGCTGACCAGGCAGGTGGCTTGCGCGTTGGCCAGAATGCCGGTGTGCCGCCGCACATGGTCTTCGAGCTGCGAAGGGCGCGCCGGCGGGTAAATGGGCACGGGGATTCCGCCGGCGCGCAGGATGGCCAGGTAGGTGAAGAAGTAGTCCGGCGAGGTGGGCAGCATGATGGCCACGGTCTGGCCGGGACGCAGCCCGGCCTGCTGGAGGCCGCAGGCCATCCGCAGCGAGGCCTGCTGAAGCTGCCGGTAGGTGAGCGGGGTCTCCACCTCGCCGGCCAGATGGACGATCTGTACCAGGTCCGGATGGGCCTCCAGATGCGCATCCAGCACGTCAAGCAGGGTCCGGGCTTGCCCGACGGGGGCGCGGGCGTCGCTTGCCGTTCCTGACAGATCGACCGCCGAGGCGGCCTCGGCGAGCGGGCTGGGCGTCGACGGGCGGGTTTGCCCCTGGCAGGTGGCTTGCCAGAGGTCGGCGACCGTTTCGGCGGTTTCCAGCGTGTTCTCGGGCAGTGCCAGACCCGTCGCCGCCTCGATGCGCAGCAGGAGCTCCATGCGTCCCAGGCTGTCGAACCCCAGATCGCGGTCGAGCGAACAGTTCAGATCCACCTCGCCGTGACCGGCCCCTTCGGGGTAGAGGTCATGGCGCGCACGGGCGACCAGCTGGCAGAGCGCCGTCGGGCTCCAGCCGGGTGCTGCGTCTTTGGCGTGCGGTGCGTCCATGGAGCTGCCTGTCGGTCTGCACGTTGCCTGGCCGCTGCCCACCGGTCCCGGGGCGGGCGGTGGCGGTCGGCCAGCTCATTGTCGTACAGAGCAGCACCGGTGGGTATATGCTTGCGGCATGAAGCTCTACAACTACTTCCGATCGTCTGCGTCCTATCGCGTTCGTATTGCCCTGGCCCTCAAGGGCATCGACTACGAGTACCTGCCGGTGCACCTGGCCAAAGGCGAACACCGCCAGGCGGCCTATGCCGATATCGCTGCCGACGGTCTGGTGCCCCTGCTGGAACTGCCGGACGGCACCCGCCTGTCGCAGTCCATGGCCATCATCGAGTGGCTGGACGAGACCCACCCCGAGCCCCGCCTGTTGCCGGCCGAGGCCCTGGGACGGGCCCGTGTGCGTGCCCTGGCGCAGTCGATCGCCTGTGAAATCCACCCGATCAACAACCTTCGGGTGCTCAAGTACCTCAGCGGCGTGCTCAAGGTTGACGACGAAGCCAAGAACACCTGGTACCGCCATTGGGTCCGCACCGGTCTGGAGGCGTTCGAACGCCAGCTGGCGCAACACCCCGCGTCCACCTATTGCTTCGGCGAAACACCGACCCTGGCCGACTGCTGCCTGGTGCCGCAGATCTTCAATGCCCGACGGTTTGACACCCCGCTGGACGGCCTGCCCCGCACCATGGCGGCCTTTGATGCGTGCATGGCCTTGCCGGCGTTTGCCGGTACCCAGCCCTCGGCCTGCCCGGACGCCGAGGGGTGATGGGGTCTTTCCCGTCCGGCTGGATCGTCCCCGAGTGGGAGGCCGCTGACCGGGTCGGTGCCGTGTTCACCACGCGGCAGGGGGGCGTTTCCCTGGCGCCGTTCGACGACTTCAACCTGGGCGACCATGTGGGCGACGATGCGGCGGCGGTGGCGACCAATCGGCTGCGGCTGACCCGCTCGATCGGCGTGCGTCCGGTCTTCCTGAGCCAGGTGCACGGCTGCGATGTGGCGGCGCTTGACGAGCACACGCGCGATGGAGTCGAGGCCGACGCCTGTGTCGCCACCTCGGCGGGGGGGGCCTGCACGGGGATGGTGGCAGACTGCCTGCCGGTGCTGCTGGCCGACCGCCATGGTCAGGCGGTGGCGGCAGCCCACGCCGGATGGCGCGGGTTGGCCGCAGGCGTGCTCGAAGAGGCCGTCAATGCCCTGCGGAAAACCCTGATCAGCGCTGGCGGCGCGCCGGGCGACGTCGTTGCCTGGCTGGGCCCTTGCATCGGCCCGCAAGCCTTCGAGGTCGGCGAGGAGGTGCGCCAGGCGTTCGTGTCAGCCGACAGCCGCGCTGCAGCGGCATTCCGGCCGCAGGGGCAGGGCAAATACCTCGCCGATCTGGCTTTGCTGGCCCGGCACCGGCTGCAGGCGCTCGAGATAGGCTCGATCACCGGCAACGACGGTACCGCACGGTGGTGCACGGTCAGCCAGTCATCGCGCTTCTTTTCTCATCGGCGCGACGCCCGGGTCCTCGGCAGCAGCGGTCGCATGGCCGCCTGTGTCTGGCTGCGCTGATGCGGCCTGCATGGCGGCCACGGCGGCCGCGTGCTCCTCGGCCTCCCTGGCCTTGATGCGACGCCTTCGTTGCGGCGTGCCCATCAGGTAAACCACCAGTGCCAGCGGCATCAAACCGTAAAGAAAAAAGGTGACAATGGCTCCGAGCACGGTGCCGGTGGCATTGGTTGCCTCGGCCACGGCCATCATCAGAACCACATACATCCAGGCAATGACGACCAGATACACAAAAACTCCCGGGAACCCCGACGTGATGGTGAAACAGACGACTGTCAGCTTGGCGGAAGCCGCTCGCCCGATACTGGGGAAAACCCGGATCCGTTCCGCATTTGACGCATCATAAGCCCCGGGCAATACCAAAGGAGACAGTCATGGCAAGCGACAAGCCGACCGACAACCCCTGGATGGAGTCGGCACAGCAACTGCAGCAGCAATTCATGAACCAGTGGGCGCAAGCGCTACAGAGCCTGCCCCAGATGGCCCAGGTCCCTTCTGGCGTGGGCGCAACCGACGCCATGGGCCTGCTGAAGGCCTTCATGCCGGCGGGTGCCATGAACCACCCGATGGGCATGTCCCCTCTCATGGGCGCCGGGGGGCTGGCCGACCTTTCGGAGGTGGTCGGCAAGGCTGCCGGCCAGACGGCCAGCATCGATCCTGCCCGCTGGCTCGAGATCCAGAACAACTATCTCAAGGAAGCGGTGGAGCTCTGGAACCAGGGCATGGACGTCAAGCCGAAGGGAGACCGCCGCTTTTCGTCGGAGGCCTGGGGCAGCAACCCGGTGGCCGCCTATTCGGCGGCCCTCTACCTCCTCAATGCGCGCACCCTGATGGCACTGGCCGAGGCGGTGCAGGGCGATGCCAAGACGCGCAACCGGGTGCGATTTGCCGTCCAGCAGTGGATCGACGCCAGCGCCCCGAGCAACTTTCTTGCCTTCAACGCCGAGGCCCAGAAGAAGGCCATCGAAACGCAGGGCGAAAGCATCGCCAAGGGCGTGGCCAACCTGCTGCACGACATGCGCCAGGGCCATGTGTCCATGACCGACGAAAGCGTGTTCGAAGTCGGCAAGAACGTCGCCACCACCGAAGGAGCGGTGGTGTTCGAGAACGAGCTGTTCCAGCTGATCGAGTACAAGCCCCTCACGACCAAGGTCTACGAGCGGCCTTTCCTGCTGGTTCCACCCTGCATCAACAAGTTCTACATTCTCGACCTGCAGCCCGAGAACTCCTTCATTCGTTATGCCGTCGAGCAGGGCCACCGCACTTTCGTGGTCAGCTGGCGCAACCCGGACGCATCGCTGGGCCACAAGACCTGGGACGACTATATCGAAGATGCCGTCATCAAGGCGATCGGCGTCACGCAGGACATCACCGGAGCGCCGCAGATCAACGCCCTGGGTTTCTGCGTCGGCGGCACCATGCTGGGCACGGCACTGGCGGTGCTGGCCGCACGCGGCCAGGAACCGGTGGCCAGCGCCACCTTCCTGACGACCCTGCTGGACTTCACCGACACCGGCATCCTGGACGTCTTCATCGACGAAAACTTCGTCAAGTTCCGCGAGATGCAGTTCGCTCAGGGCGGCCTGATGCCCGGCCGCGACCTGGCCACCACCTTCAGCTTTCTGCGTCCCAACGACCTGGTCTGGAACTATGTGGTGGGCAACTACCTCAAGGGCGAGACACCGCCGCCTTTCGATCTGCTCTACTGGAATTCCGACAGCACGAACCTGCCCGGTCCGTACTACGCGTGGTACCTGCGCAACATGTACCTGGAGAACAACCTGGTCAAGCCGGGCAAGACGACGGTGTGTGGCCAGCAGGTGGATTTCCGCAAGGTCAAGCTGCCGGTCTACCTCTACGGCTCGCGCGAAGACCACATCGTGCCGATTGGTGGTGCCTACGCCAGCACGCAGCTGTTCCCCGGCAAGAAGCGTTTTGTCATGGGGGCGTCGGGCCACATCGCTGGCGTCATCAACCCGGCCAGCAAGGGCAAGCGCAGCCACTGGATCGGCTCGGCCACCCGGTTCCCGGCCGACGTGAACGAATGGATCGCCGGTGCCACCGAGCATCCTGGCAGCTGGTGGACCGACTGGTCTGCCTGGCTCAAGACCCATGCCGGCAAACAGGTCGCGGCCCCCAAAGCCTACGGCAAGGGCAAGCAGTACGCCGTGATCGAGCCGGCGCCTGGCCGCTACGTCAAAGCCAAGGCCTGATTGTTTTTGTACCCTGAGGAGACCCGCATATGCAAGACATCGTCATCGTTTCAGCCGCCAGAACCGCCGTCGGCAAGTTCGGCGGCTCACTGGCCAAGACGCCCGCCACCGAGCTCGGCAGCGTCGTCATCAAGGAATTGCTCAAACGCACCGGTCTGCCCGCCGACGCCATCGGTGAGGTCATCATGGGCCAGGTGCTGGCCGCGGGCGTGGGCCAGAACCCGGCCCGTCAGGCCATGATGAAAGCCGGTCTGGCCAAGGAGACCCCGGCACTGACCATCAACGCCGTCTGCGGTTCGGGCCTGAAAGCCGTGATGCTGGCCGCCCAGGCCGTGGCCTGGGGCGACAGCGAAATCGTCATTGCCGGTGGTCAGGAGAACATGAGCGCCAGCCCGCATGTGCTCAACGGCAGCCGCGACGGCCAGCGCATGGGCGACTGGAAAATGGTCGACACCATGATCGTCGACGGCCTGTGGGATGTCTACAACCAGTACCACATGGGCATCACCGCCGAGAACGTGGCCAAGGCCCATGGCATCACGCGCGAGATGCAGGACGCGCTGGCGCTGGGCAGCCAGCAGAAGGCTTCGGCCGCACAGGACGCCGGCAAGTTCAAGGACGAGATCGTCGACGTGGTGATTCCGCAGCGAAAGGGGGACCCGCTGGTGTTCAACACCGACGAGTTCATCAACAAGAAGACCAATGCCGAAGCGCTGGCCGGCCTGCGCCCTGCCTTCGACAAGGCGGGCTCGGTCACCGCCGGCAACGCCTCGGGCATCAACGACGGCGCTGCCGCGGTGATGGTCATGACGGCCCAGAAGGCCGCTGCACTGGGCCTCACACCCCTGGCCCGGATTGCCGCCTTCGGCACCAGCGGCCTGGATCCGGCCACCATGGGCATGGGCCCGGTGCCGGCTTCGCAGAAGGCGCTGGCCCGCGCCGGCTGGAAGGCGTCGGATGTGGACCTGTTCGAACTCAACGAAGCCTTCGCTGCCCAGGCCTGTGCCGTCAACCAGGCGCTGGACATCGACCCGGCCAAGGTCAACGTCAACGGCGGCGCCATCGCCATCGGTCACCCCATCGGGGCATCGGGTTGCCGCATCCTGGTGACGCTGCTGCACGAAATGCAGCGCAGCGGTGCCAAGAAGGGCCTGGCCGCCCTGTGCATCGGCGGCGGCATGGGCGTGTCCCTGGCCGTGGAGCGTTGATTCGCCGGCTGCCTGCGGCGTCACCCTCTCAAGGGGCGGTGCGAGTGGCTTGTCCTGAGCTTTTCGAAGGACGGTTCCACCGCACCACTTGAACAAGAAACTTTCTTCGATCTTTTTTCCGCCATATCGGCACCACCAAGAGGAGCAAACAACATGACTCAAAAAGTAGCTTACGTCACCGGCGGCATGGGCGGCATCGGAACCGCCATCTGCCAGCGCCTGCACAAGGAGGGCTTCAAGGTCATCGCCGGTTGCGGACCGACCCGCGACTACCAGAAGTGGCTGGACGAACAGAAAGCCCTGGGGTACACCTTCTATGCCTCGGTCGGCAACGTGGGTGACTGGGACTCGACTGTGGAAGCCTTTGCCAAAACCAAGGCCGAGCACGGCAGCATCGACGTGCTGGTCAACAACGCCGGCATCACCAAGGACCGCATGTTCCTGAAAATGTCGCGCGAAGACTGGGACGCGGTGATGAACACCAACCTGGACTCCATGTTCAACGTGACCAAACAGGTCGTGGCCGACATGGTGGAAAAGGGCTGGGGCCGCATCATCAACATCAGCTCGGTCAACGGCGAGAAGGGTCAGGCAGGTCAGACCAACTACTCGGCCGCCAAGGCCGGCATGCACGGTTTCTCGATGGCGCTGGCGCAGGAACTGGCCACCAAGGGCGTGACGGTCAACACGGTGAGCCCAGGCTACATCGGTACCGACATGGTCAAGGCGATCCGCCCCGACGTGCTGGAAAAAATCGTGGCTACGGTGCCCGTCAAGCGGCTGGGTGAACCGTCGGAGATCGCGTCCATCATCGCCTGGCTGGCCAGCGAGGAGGGCGGTTACGCGACCGGGGCCGACTTCTCGGTCAACGGTGGCCTGCACATGGGCTGAGACCTTCGAGAACCCACCAGAACCCCGCCTCGGCGGGGTTTTTTGCGCCAGTTTTCGGCCGGTATTTCGGGCATCGCCGCCACGGGGTCAGTCTACAGTGTTGGCATGTACCAGCTGTTGACTGCGGATGCGCTCGTCCTGAACCAGCCGGTCCCGGTCAACATCTGGGACCCCAAGGGCGTGCTTCTGCTGCGCAAAGGGGAGGTCATCGCCTCCGAGCGGCACCGCGATCAGATCATGCTGCACTCGCCCGGCGTGCTGGCCAGCGACTGGCAGTCCGTGAGCTACGGCTACACCCGCACACTGGACCGGCTGGTTCGGAACAACCAATCCTTGAGCGAAATTGCCAAGGTGGCTGCCCTGGCGGTAGGACCGGGAACGCAGGCCTCCAGCGAACAGATGGCTGTGACCGAGCAGTGGGCGGATCTTCACGCCACGCTGGGCAACCTGCTGCACCAAGGGGCCGGAGCGAGCCATTTCCTGGAGCGACTGCAAAAGGTGCAGGACAGCCTCGTCCCGCTCTGGTCTCAGCAGCCCGACAACAGCCTGCTTGTGCTGGTGCAGCTGCTGTTCGACCGGAACCTCTCCTACAGCACCACACATGCGCTGTTGACCGCCGGCCTTTGTCATCTGGTGGCTGCCCAGGCCGGCCTGCCGCAGGCGGATTGTCGTTGCCTGTTGAGCGCGGCCCTGACCATGAATGTCGGCATGACGCGACTGCATGACGAACTGGCGCGTCAGGGCACGGCGCTGACCGCGGTGCAGCGCAGGCTGGTGCGCGAGCATCCGGAGCGCAGTGTGGCTGTGTTGCGGGCGGTGGGTGTCAACGATACAGCTTGGCTGCGTCTCGTTCTGCAGCATCACGAGCGCGGAGACGGCACCGGGTATCCGGCCGGGGTTACCACGGTGGGAGCCGATCACCGTCTGCTGCAATTGGCGGACATCTACGTCGCCTGCATCAGTCCGCGCGAAGCCCGAGGTCCCTTGCCGGCGCAGGAAGTGGCTCGCCAGTTGTACCTGGGTTTCGGCAGCACCCCCGATCGCCTGGGCACCCTGTTTGTCAAGTCGGTGGGGTTCTTCCCGCCAGGCAGTTACGTCCGGCTGGCCAATGGTGAGCAGGCCGTGGTGGTGCGCCGTGGACAGAAAGCCAATGCACCGCGTGTCATGGTACTGACCGGTCGCCACGGCCTTCCGCTCGGAGAGCCGGTGCTCAGGGACTGCTCGGAACCCACCTGGGCCGTGCAGTCCAGCCTCCCCCCCGGCGAGGTCAAGGTCACACTGAACATCGAGCGGCTGCTGGCTCGTTGTTGACCCCACCGGACGGCAGGAGCGCCCCAGGCAGGCGGGATAATCGCGCCATGCCCGAGAAAACCAAGCCCGATCCCCGTCGCTGGCGCCTGTCCGTGGCGCCGATGATGGACTGGACGGATCGCCATTGCCGCTTCTTCCATCGCCTGCTGACCCGGCACACGCTCTTGTACACCGAGATGGTGACCACCGGTGCCCTGATGCATGGCGACGTTCAACGGCACCTCCGATTCAACGCGGAGGAGCATCCGGTCGCCCTTCAGCTCGGTGGCAGCGAGCCGGCAGACCTGGCCGCGGCGGCGCGGCTGGGCGAGCAATGGGGGTATGACGAGATCAACCTCAACTGCGGTTGCCCGAGCGAACGCGTGCAACGCGGCGCCTTCGGCGCCTGCCTGATGACCGAGCCGGCTTTGGTGGCCGATGGCGTACGTGCCATGCGCGATGTGGTTTCGGTGCCGGTCACGGTCAAGCACCGCGTCGGGATCGATCGCGAAGAAAGCTACGGTTTTGTGCGAGATTTTGTCGGTCAGGTCAGTGAGGCCGGCTGCGAGGTGTTCATCGTGCACGCACGCAACGCCTGGCTGCAGGGACTCAGTCCAAAGGAGAACCGGGAGATACCGCCCCTGCGTTACGACATGGCCTACCGGCTTCGGCAGGATTTTCCAGAACTGGTGATCGTGATCAACGGTGGCATCACCGACTGCAGCCAGATCGAACACCACCTGCAACACGTGGATGGCGTGATGCTGGGGCGTGCGGCCTACCATCAACCCTGGATGCTGTCCGAGTGGGATCGACTCTTCTATGGTGATACCCGGGAAGTGCCCTCACGCTCAGCGGTCGAGTTGGCCATGGTGGACTACATGGAGCGCGCTCATGCCGAGGACGGATGCCCTTGGTATGCCATTGCCCGTCACATGCTCGGGCTGAGGCACGGACTGCGCGGGGCGCGTCGCTGGAGACAGATCTGGAGTGATCACAGGCTCAAGCCCCTGCCGCCACGCGAGGTGTGGGCCATGGCTCAGGAGCACGTGGACGAGTCGGTGTCGGCGGAGACGATGGCATCTCCCGGCTGATCCTCAGAGCCCGACGGCCCTCAGGTCGATCAGGCCTTCCAGCAACGGCGGACACCAGAAGTAGGCACCCGTTACCGGCTCGGTGAAGCTGAACAGGGCATCGGTCACTCCATCCTCGGCGCCTGCCATGCGCCGCAACTGGGCCTCAAAGGCGTCGAAATTGCTGCCAAAGGCGGTGAACACCAGGCCCCCGGTGTTGCCTTCGGCCCAGGGCATGGAGCGCCTGAGTACGAAGGCTTCGGGTTCGAAGCTCTCCTGGGCGGTGCGTTTCACGTGGGCCGAATCGGGCGCTTGTTCGAGTTCCTCATTGGTATCCCGGGCGCGGCCGATGGTGTGGTCCTGCTGGTGGCGGGACATGGCCTCGAAACGGCTCATGTGGTGGTGCCAGTGCTGCACCGCCACCAGGCTGCTGCCGGCGAGGCCTGGGCCAGCCGATTCGGGCAGCAGGGCGGCTTGCTCGGCCTCTGCACCTTGCGGGTTCTCGGTTCCGTCTTCGTAGCCGGTCAGGTCGCGGCCCCCGTTGTGGTTGAAGGCGTCGGTGATCTGTTGCACGTCGAAGGCGGGAGCAATCAGGGTTTCGAGGTGCCGGCTCCGGATCAGCAGTTCGCCGCGGTCCGTGCCGCGCAGCCAGAGCCAGAGATCGGCGGGCGTGGCGGGCAGCTTGATGCGTGCGCCGTCGATGCCCCGAAAGCTGCGAAGCCCCGGCACGTTGCCGTGCAGCTCGCTGACGAGCGATGGGCCCAGTCCGACCACCGTGGAAGCTCCGTCGGCCTGGCTGGCCAGACGACGCAGCACGACCGCAGGGTCGGCGCCGACGCGCAACTGGCAGGTCAGGTAGCGCGCGTGCGGCGGAATGGATTGGAGAATGCCCGGCTGGGCGAAGGAGGCAAGGGACATCGGGGGGCCTTCCGGGTGGGTGGTTCCTGTGGCTTACCCCCGGGAATTTACCAGCCTGCGTGCTCAGGTGGCGGCTTCGAGTCCGTTCAGGAAGTGTTCGCGCATGCGCTGCATGGCAAGCTGGCGGTCGCCCTGGTCCAGGGCGGCCATGATGGCCCGGTGCTCTGCCAGGGATTCTCCGATCCGACCAGTCTTGAACAGGGAGCTGTGCCGGTTGAGCTTCATCACCTTGCGCAGGTCGGTGACCATCTGGAGCCGAAACCGGTTGTCGGCCATTTCAAGCAGGCGCAGATGGAAAGTTTCGTTGACGGCAAAGAAGCGTTCTCGGTCGGATACCGCCGCCTCCAGTTCCCGGTGCAGGGCGCGCAGCTCATCGCGCTGTTCGTCACTGGCCGTGGCCGCCACCACGCCGGCCGCATCAGACTCCAGCAGCGACAGCAAGTGGTAGACATCCGCCAGGTCTTTCTCGGACACTTCGGTGACGTAGGCGCCGCGCCGGACTTTCATGGTGACCAGGCCTTCGGCCGCCAGGACTTTCAGCGCCTCGCGCAGTGGGGTTCGGCTGATGCCGTATTCCTCGGCGAGCTTGAGCTCGTCTATCCAGCTGCCCGGCTCGAGTTCCCGGCGGAAGATCCTCTGGCGCAGCAGTTCGGCCACCTCTTCATAAAGGGCGCGTGGTGCGAGGGAGACGGCAGACATTGTCGGAAAGTGAGGGCGGCGGGTGGGCGTGACAGACTTGTATTGTAAGGTCGAAAGAATATTTTGCATCAATAATTATGAATGACGTAAAATCCGGCCCAACCGGATCCCCGACAACCTGGGCTGCGGGCCTGAAGCCCGCCCCGAATCACCCGTCCACCGCACCATGACCCCGAACCCGCCCGAATTCACCCCCGCCAGCCTTGAAGCCTGGGCCAAGGCGGCCCAGAAATCCGCGCCCGGTGGCGACCTGAACGCGCTCAACTGGGTGACGCCGGACGGCATCAACGTCAAACCGCTGTACACGGCCGAAGACACCAAGGATCTGCCGTACACCAACACGCTGCCAGGTTTCGAGCCCTACATCCGCGGCCCGCAGGCCACGATGTACGCGGTGCGGCCCTGGACCATCCGCCAGTACGCCGGTTTCTCGACCGCCGAAGAGTCCAACGCCTTCTACCGCAAGGCGCTGGCCGCCGGCGGGCAGGGCGTGTCGGTGGCCTTCGACCTGGCCACCCACCGCGGTTACGACAGCGACCACCCTCGGGTGACCGGTGACGTGGGCAAGGCCGGTGTGGCCATCGACTCGGTCGAGGACATGAAGATCCTGTTCGACCAAATCCCGCTGGACAAGGTGTCGGTGTCCATGACCATGAACGGCGCGGTGCTGCCTATCCTGGCCGGCTATGTGGTGGCGGCGGAAGAGCAGGGCGTCTCGCAAGACAAATTGAGCGGCACCATCCAGAACGACATCCTCAAGGAGTTCATGGTCCGCAACACCTACATCTACCCGCCCGAGCCGTCGATGAAGATCATCGGCGACATCATCGAGTACACGGCCAAGAACATGCCGAAGTTCAACTCGATCTCGATCAGTGGGTATCACATGCAGGAGGCGGGCGCCAATCAGGCGCTGGAGATGGCCTTCACCCTGGCCGACGGCAAGGAGTATGTGAAGACCGCCATCGCCAAGGGCATGGACGTGGACGAGTTCGCCGGCCGCCTGTCCTTCTTCTGGGCGGTGGGCATGAACTTCTACCTGGAGATTGCCAAGATGCGCGCGGCCCGCCTGTTGTGGTGCCGCATCATGAAGGGCTTCAACGCCAAGAACCCCAAGAGCCTGATGCTGCGCACGCACAGCCAGACCTCGGGCTGGTCGCTGACCGAGCAGGACCCGTACAACAACGTGGTGCGCACCACCATCGAGGCCATGGCGGCGGTGTTCGGCGGCACGCAGAGCCTGCACACCAACTCGTTCGACGAGGCCATCGCGCTGCCGACCGAGTTCAGCGCCCGTATCGCGCGCAACACGCAGCTCATCATCCAGGAAGAGACGCACATCACCCACGTGGTGGACCCCTGGGCTGGCAGCTACATGATGGAGTCGCTGACCCAGCAGATGGCCGACGAGGCCTGGAAGATCATCGAAGAGGTCGACGCCATGGGCGGCATGACCAAGGCGGTGGACAGCGGCTGGGCCAAGCTGAAGATCGAGGCCGCCGCGGCCGAGAAGCAGGCGCGCATTGACTCCGGCAAGGACGTGATCGTCGGCGTCAACAAGTACAAGCTCAAGCAGGAAGACGCCATCGACATCCTGGAGGTGGACAACGTCAAGGTGCGCGACAGCCAGATCGCCCGCCTGCAGGCCATCAAGGCCAGCCGCGACAACGCCAAAGTCCAGGCTGCGCTGGATGCGCTCACTGCCGCGGCCGAGAGCGGCCAGGGCAACCTGCTGGACCTGTCGATCCAGGCGATCCGCCTGCGCGCCACGGTCGGCGAGGTGTCCGATGCACTGGAAAAGGTTTACGGGCGCCACCGCGCCGACACACAGAAGGTGACCGGGGTGTACGCCGCTGCTTACGACTCTGCCGAAGGCTGGGAACAGCTCAAGACTGAAATCGCCGACTTCGCCACCGCGCAAGGTCGTCGCCCACGCGTGATGATCGCCAAGCTCGGCCAGGACGGCCACGACCGCGGCGCCAAGGTGGTGGCCACCGCGTTTGCCGACCTGGGCTTCGACGTGGACATGGGCCCGCTGTTCCAGACCCCGGAAGAATGCGCCCGACAGGCCATCGAGAACGACGTGCACGCCGTGGGCGTGAGCACGCTGGCTGCGGGCCACAAGACCCTGGTGCCGGCCATCATCAAGGCCCTGAAGGACCAGGGCGCCGACGACATCGTGGTGTTCGTGGGCGGCGTGATCCCGCGCCAGGACTACGACTACCTGTACGAAGCCGGCGTCAAGGGCGTCTACGGCCCCGGCACGCCGATCCCGGCCAGCGCGAAGGACGTGCTGGAGCAGATCAAGAAGGCGGTTGGCGCCGCCTGACCGTCCGGACACATCCGTGACCCCTGAACAGATCCAGGCGGGCATCGTCGGCGGTGCGCCGGTCGTACAGCGCCGCGCGATGGCCAAGGCCATCACGCTGCTGGAGTCGACCCGCCCCGATCACCGCCAGCAGGCCGACGCGCTGCTGACCCGGCTGCTGCCGCACACCGGTGGCGCGTTCCGGCTCGGCATCAGCGGCGTGCCCGGCGTGGGCAAGAGCACCTTCATCGAGGCGCTCGGCCTTTATCTGATCGGCCTCGGTCACCGCGTGGCGGTACTCGCGGTCGATCCGTCCTCGTCGGTGTCGGGCGGTTCCATCCTCGGCGACAAGACGCGCATGGAGCACCTCTCGGTGCACGAGAAGGCCTACATCCGCCCGAGCCCGAGCAGCGGCACGCTGGGCGGCGTGGCCGAAAAGACGCGTGAGGCCATGCTGGTCTGCGAGGCGGCGGGCTACGATGTGGTCATCGTCGAGACCGTGGGCGTGGGGCAAAGCGAAACCGCTGTCCACGGCATGACCGACATGTTCTGCCTGCTGCAGTTGCCCAACGCGGGCGACGATTTGCAGGCGATCAAGAAGGGCGTGATGGAGCTGGCCGATCTGGTGGTCATCAACAAGGCCGACATCGACCCCGACGCCGCCACCCGCGCGCGGGCACAGATCACCTCGTCGCTGCGCCTGCTTGGGCTGCATGGCAACCCGGATCGCTCGCCGGGCCGCCCCAAGAGCGATCACACCCCCTCGGGGGGCAGCGACCCTCACGCAGTGGGGGAGCGTGGGGGCTCGCAGGACTTGCACCATGATGAGAAGATCTGGCATCCGCAGGTAATCCAGATCAGCGCGCTGCACGGGCAGGGCGTGGACACGTTCTGGACGGCCGTGAGCGAGTTCAGACGCCTGCAGACCGCCAACGGCCGCCTGGCGGCACGTCGCCAGCAGCAGGCCCGCGCTTGGATGTGGGAGCGCATCGATGCCGGCCTCAAGCAGCGCTTTCGCGAACACCCCCGGGTTCGCGAAAACCTGAACCTTCTGACGCAGCAGGTGCAGGGTGGCCAACTGGCCGCCTCGACCGCCGCCCGGCAACTGCTTGAATTTTTTGACTGAGCGGGCAGAGCCCGACCACCGTTTTCACCGGAGACCACCATGCATGAAATCCTCGAACAACTCGAAAAGAAACGCGCCGCAGCGCGGATGGGCGGCGGCCAGAAGCGCATCGATGCCCAGCACAGCAAGGGCAAGCTGACGGCGCGCGAACGCCTGGAGGTGCTGCTCGATGAGGGCACCTTCGAGGAGTGGGACATGTTCGTGGAACACCGCTGCGTGGACTTCGGCATGCAGGACCAGAAGATTCCCGGCGACGGTGTGGTCACCGGCTACGGCATGATCAATGGCCGTCTGGTGTTCGTCTTCAGCCAGGACTTCACCGTCTTCGGTGGCGCCCTGTCGGAAGCGCACGCCGAGAAGATCTGCAAGATCATGGACCAGGCCATGAAGGTGGGCGCGCCGGTGATCGGCCTCAACGACTCGGGCGGCGCCCGTATCCAGGAGGGTGTGGCCTCGCTCGGCGGCTACGCCGAGGTGTTCCAGCGCAACGTCATGGCCAGTGGCGTGATCCCGCAGATCAGCATGATCATGGGTCCTTCGGCCGGCGGCGCGGTGTATTCGCCGGCCATGACCGACTTCATCTTCATGGTCAAGGACAGCTCCTACATGTTCGTGACCGGCCCCGAGGTGGTGAAAACGGTGACGCACGAAGAAGTCACCGCCGAGGAGCTGGGCGGCGCCGTGACGCACAACACCAAGAGCGGCGTGGCCGACGGCGCGTTCGAGAACGACGTGGAAGCGCTGCTGATGCTGCGCCGCCTCTACAACTACCTGCCCCTGAACAACAAGGAAAAGGCGCCGGTGCGCCCCAGCGGCGACCCGATCGACCGCATGGACACCAGCCTGGACACCCTGGTGCCGGACAACCCGAACAAGCCCTACGACATGAAGGAGCTGATCCTCAAGACGGTCGATGACGGCGATTTCTTCGAGATCCAGCCCGACTACGCCAAGAACATCATCGTCGGCTTCGCCCGCATGGACGGTCAGACGGTGGGCATTGTGGCCAACCAGCCGCTGGTGCTGGCCGGTTGCCTGGACATCAAGAGTTCCATCAAGGCTGCGCGCTTCGTGCGCTTCTGCGACGCCTTCAACATCCCGGTCATCACCTTCGTGGACGTGCCTGGCTTCATGCCTGGCACCAGCCAGGAGTACGGCGGCATCATCAAACACGGCGCCAAGCTGCTGTACGCCTATGCCGAGTGCACGGTGCCCAAGATCACGGTGATCACCCGCAAGGCCTACGGCGGTGCCTACGACGTGATGGCGTCCAAGCACCTGCGCGGTGACGTGAACTTCGCCTGGCCCAATGCCGAGATCGCGGTGATGGGCGCCAAGGGCGCAGTGGAGATCATCTTCCGCGAAGAGAAGAAGGACCCGGCCAAGCTGGCCGAGCGCGAGGCCGAGTACAAGGCCCGCTTCGCCAACCCCTTCGTCGCCGGGGCCCGCGGCTTCATCGACGACGTGATCCTGCCG
>CALMYH010000067.1 GCA_937873395.1 uncultured Burkholderiales bacterium | reverse complement strand
GCGGAGCAGGGGGTTTGAGGCAGGCGATGCGCGCGGGCTTCAGGGGCGGCCCTTGAGCCACGGCTCGAACAGGTCCTCGGCATTGCGCCACAGCAGGCGCTCCTGCAACTCTGGGGGCAGTCCGCCCACCCACTGCCGGATCTGGCGGGTCACTTCGCCATAGCGCTGCCAGCGCCGGGTGCTGAAGGCGTCGACCGCCACCACAAAGCGGTCCGGGTGGGCCTCGAACAGCTGTCGCCACTCGGGCAGCAGCTGGCCCCGGGGCGCGATGCGGTCGTCGCGCACCGAAGTGTCGATCCACAAGGCACGCCCGGCATGGCGCAGAAGCACACGGGCCACGATCTCGGGTTTGGGCTCGGTGCCCAGGTGCGCCCAGAGCACGCGCAGGTCGGGGGCGATCTCGAAGGCCCGGTCCACCACGGCCTCGTCACCGTGGATCAGCAGCATCAGGTGGTGGCGGTGGGCCAGGCGAACCAGTTCGGCATACACCTCGTTGCCGGCGTCGCGCGCAAAAAGATGCAGTTCGCCGATGCCGGCCCAGCGGCCTTCGGCCGCCAGCGTGGCCAGGCGCGCGGGCAGCTCGCGGTCGTGCATCCAGGTGGCCTTGTCGGCGTCCGATGCATAGGCGCCCAGGAGGGGAATGACGCGATCAGGGGCGTGGGTGTGCAGATCGCGCGCGAGCTGCCAGGGCGCTCCGGTGATCACGACCCGCGACACACCCGCGGCATCCAGCCGCGCGATGAGGTCGGATGCGGTCATCTCACGCGCGTGTGACGCCGTGTAGTGTGAGTGGGCGTCGATCAGGGGCGCCGGGCGGCCATCGGCCAGGACCGAACCGCTCAGCAAGCACCAGAGCAGGGTTGTCAGCGTCCAGCAGGTCCAGCGGGTCATGGGGCTTCTTCGTGTGCGTTTCAGCCCAGCGCTCTGGCGATCCTGCCCCGTTTGACCGTGGGGCGCGGCACCGGGCAGGGCAGGTGTTCGAACCAGCGGCGCACGTCGTCTTCCACACACAGGCCGTGCATGTAGTTGTAGATGGCCTTGCGCAGGCCCTGGCCGAGCACGTCGTGGTCCACGCCCGGTGGCATGGGCGTGGGGTCGATGAAGCCGATGTCGTTTTTGGCGAAGCTCACCTCGGGCAGCGGGATGAGTTCAATGCCGTATTCGGCCGGGTTCAGTCCCACCGGTGAATGCACCGTGCAGGAAAAGCGGTGGAAGAAACCGCTCTGGATGCAGCCGTTCTCGAACAACTGGCGCACGTATTCCAGCGCGTCCACCGTGTCCTGCAGGGTTTGTGTCGGGAAGCCGTACATCAGGTAGGCGTGCACCAGGATGCCGGCGTCGCTGAAGCCCTTGGTCACCCGCGCCACCTGCTCCACGCTGACCCCCTTTTTCATTAGGTTGAGCAGCCGGTCGCTGGCCACTTCCAGCCCGCCGCTCATGGCGATGCAGCCGCTTTGCGCCAGCAGCTCGCTCAGCTCGGGCGTGAAGGTTTTTTCGAAGCGGATGTTGCCCCACCAGCTGATGGGCAGGTCGCGGCGGATCAATTCCTCGGCCAGGGCCTTCAGGGCCTTGGGCGGCGCGGCTTCGTCGACGAAGTGAAAGCCGGTCTGGCCGGTTTCCTCGACGATGCGCTGGATGCGGTCGGCCAGGGTCTGAGCGGTGGCGGTCTCGTAGCGGCCGATGTAGTCCAGGCTGACGTCGCAGAAGCTGCACTTCTTCCAGTAGCAGCCGTGGGCCACGGTCAGCTTGTTCCAGCGCCCGTCGCTCCAGAGCCGGTGCATGGGGTTGAGCATGTCCAGCAGGCTCAGGTAGCGGTGAATCGGCAGGCCGTCCCAGGTGGGTGTGCCCACGTCCTCGAACGCAATGTCCGGCTCGGTCAGGTTGACGTACTTCACCGCGCCGTCCTCGAGCAGAAAGCAGCGCTGCAGGCGCTGCGGCCCGCGCTGGCCGCGCAGGTGTTCGATGAGGGACAGCACCGGGCGCTCGCCTGCGTCCAGCGTCACGTAGTCGACGAAGTCGAACACCCGAGGCTCTTTCAGTTCGCGCAGTTCGGTGTTCACGTAGCCGCCCCCCAGAGCGATCTTGCCCCCGGGGTGTGCAGCCTTGATGGCCTGGCCCATGCGCAGCGCGGCATAGACCGAACCGGGGAAGGGCACCGACAGCAGCACCAGTTGCGGCTGGTGTTCGGCCACCGCCTGAAGGGTCAGTTCGCACAGCCAGTCGTCGATCAGTGTGGGCGGCGCGGCGAGGGCCTGGGCCAGCGGCTCGAACGTGGGCTGGCTGCTGGCCAGCGACTCGGCGTAGCGCACGAACTCGAAGCGTTCGTCCACCGCGTCGCGAATCACGTCGGCCAGGTCGTTCAGGTACAGCGTGGCCAGATGGCGGGCCTTGTCCTGCACACCCAGGGCACCGAAGGCCCAGCCCAACGGATCGCCGCTGCCGTCGTCGACATAGTTGTCCAGCGCCGCAAAGCGCGGCCCCTCGGGCAGCAGGCCGCGCGCCGCGATGCGGTAGGCCAGGGTCGAGTCACCCCCCTGCAGAAAGCGGATGGCAGGAGCCATGGTCTGGCGATACAGGCCGAACTGATCGAGGAAGGCATGCACGCTGGCCGTGCGTGCGTCTTCGGGCAGGGCCTCGGCCCGTGCCCGGATGGCATCCAGCCCCTCGGGGCTGAACAACCGCAGCACCAGCGCCAGCGCGATATCGGCCTGGGCGGCGTCGATGCCGCGCGACCGCAGAAAACCGGTCAGGTAGGCGGTTGAAGGGTAAGGCGTGTTGAGCTGCGTCATCGGCGGGATGAGGCTCAGCACGCGGAATGCGGAATTCATGCGTGAGGCAGGTTCATGCGGGCATCGAAGCTTAGCCCAGAATGCCACACGCAGCGCCGCTGGCCAGGGGTGTCTTCGTCAAGGATGCCGTGGAACCGGCTCTGCCGGGCCACAGGCATCGCCCCCTGGGGGGTGACGCCGCAGGCGGCGCGGGGGG
>CALMYH010000066.1 GCA_937873395.1 uncultured Burkholderiales bacterium | reverse complement strand
TTGCCCGAGGCAATCTCCATCGACGCCGTGTTGATGCTGTCGGTCGCGCTGCGCAGTTGCTGCACGATGCCGGTGAAGCGCTGGCGCATGCCCTCGACCTCCGCCACCAGGCGCCCGACCTCGTCGTGGCGACCCGCGGTGAAGCGGCGGCTGAGGTCGCCCTGGGCCACCGTGGTGACCGCCGTGGTGAGCTCCTGCAGCGGGCGGCTGACCATGCGGCGGATCAGCCAGAATAGCGCCAGACCGATGACCACCGTGGCCACGCCCAGGAGTGCCCAGAAGGCGTAGATGGTCCGCCAGTGCGACACCATGGCCTCGGCGTCCGAGACCTCGGCCATCACCCACCAGCCACCAGCCTGGGCCCGGCGCTTGACCAGCCAGGGATCGTCCATGGGCACGCCCAGCAGCGCAGTGGCGTCCATGATGAAGGCACTGGGCTCGCCCCGCAGGCGGGTCAGCAGGGCATCGGCCTCCGGCTGCACCTCCAGCACCTTCTGGCCGGCGGCCGTCGGGTGCACCACGAACACCGCGTCGGCGTTGCTCTGCCGCGGGTCGACCACATAGGTGGCGCCCGTGTCGAAGAACCGCGCCTCGTTGACCACCTTTTCCAGGCTGGCCTGGAAATCCGAGATGTCGAAGCCGATGAAGAGAATGCCCACCACCTGGCCGGCCGCGTTGCGCACCGGTTCGTAGTGGGTCATGTAGGGCTTGCCGAACAGGACGGCCCGACCGGTGTAGGTCTTGCCCTCCAGCATCAGCGGGTAGGCCGGGTGGTTACGCGCCAGGTTGGTGCCGGTGGCGCGTTGGCCGTCCTCGCGCTTGAGTGAGGTGGTGATGCGCTCGAAGTCGTCGCCCTTGCGCATGAACACCGTGGCCACCCCCCCCGTTCTGCTCGTGGAACATGTCGACTTCGGTGAAATCGTCGTTGAGCAGCATGCCCCAGCTGGTCAGCATGGTGCCGCCCGGGTCGATTTCGAAGGTGTCCGCGAACTTGCGGCGGAACGGCTGGTAAGCCCGGTCGGTCATCAGACGGGCTGTGCTGTCGAAGGCGTCGATCGAGTCGGCCACCGATTGCGCCTTGTCACCCACCCACAGCACGATGCGGTCGCGCGAGCGGCCTTCGGCCACCAGGGCCATCACGCCGCTGGTGATCAACAGCACGGTCGCCAGCATCGCCACCGACATCAGGGCCAGGCGGCTGGCCAGGGAGCGGGATCGGACTTGAGGGGGTGTCATCGGCATGTCCTCCGGGCGGCCAGGTACCGAGTCACTGCAGGCTCTGGCTGGCGTCGATCAGGCCCATGTCGGCGCTGCTCATCAGCGCCTCGATGTCCATCAGGATCAGCATGCGCTCGCCCACACTGGCAATGCCGGTGATGAAGCTCGTGTCCACCGCCAGGCTCATCTCCGGCGCCGGCTTGATCAGGTCCCCGGCCAGCTCCAGCACGTCCGAGACCGAGTCGACCACCGCACCGACCACCCGGCCGCGCACATTCAGCACGATCACCACCGTGAAACCGTTGTATTCGACCTTCTCGCAGCCGAGCTTGATGCGCAGGTCCACCACCGGCACGATGACACCGCGCAGATTCACCACCCCCTTGATGAAGGACGGCGCGTTCGCGATGCGGGTGGGTTCTTCGTAGGAACGGATCTCCTGCACCCGCAGGATGTCGATGCCGTACTCCTCCGCCCCCAGGCGGAAACTCAGGTACTCGGCGCTGGCGGCGGTCGCCACCGCGCCATGCCCCGCGTCGCTCCGGCTTCCCGGTGCGGCGGCCGACTGTTCGCGCATGTCCATGGTTGATTCCTCAGGAAAAAAGACTGTCCTGGGAATATCGGTCAGACGACGTCGGTCTGAAGCCCCGATTAGCGGCGCGAAAACCGCGCATCCCGGGGCATGCACCGCCGATCGGCGGCTGCAGCGGCCACCCGGGCCGCTGCGATTCACGGACTCACTGCAGGTTCTGGCTGGCGTCGATCAGGCCCATGTCGGCGCTGCTCATCAGCGCCTCGATGTCCATCAGGATCAGCATGCGCTCGCCCACACTGGCAATGCCGGTGATGAAGCTCGTGTCCACCGCCAGGCTCATCTCCGGCGCCGGCTTGATCAGGTCCCCGGCCAGCTCCAGCACGTCCGAGACCGAGTCGACCACCGCACCGACCACCCGGCCGCGCACATTCAGCACGATCACCACCGTGAAACCGTTGTATTCGACCTTCTCGCAGCCGAGCTTGATGCGCAGGTCCACCACCGGCACGATGACACCGCGCAGATTCACCACCCCCTTGATGAAGGACGGCGCGTTCGCGATGCGGGTGGGTTCTTCGTAGGAACGGATCTCCTGCACCCGCAGGATGTCGATGCCGTACTCCTCCGCCCCCAGGCGGAAACTCAGGTACTCGGCGGCGGTCTGGGTGGACGTCGGCACCCTGCCGGCATCCGCGACGGAGTGACCGGCCTTTGCGTCATTCATGAACATGTGAAATTCCTCATTCGCAGACAGAGGTAGCGCGGCGGACCCGTCCCCGGCCTGGCGTCAGAAGCTCTCCCATTCGCCAGCCGCTTCCTGCACCGCCTTCCTTTGCGGCGCGGGGACAGCGCCGGACCGGGACTTCGGCTTCTCCAGGGCACGTGGCGCCGAGGCACCAGGCGAAACCTGCAAGGCAGCCGACGGCTCGGCCGGTCGGACCGTCACAGGGGTCACCGCGTGCGCGACCGCACCTGCACCGGCCGCCAGCCGGAACACCCCCACCGCCTCCACCAGTTGCTGGGCCTGCTGGCGCAGGCTGGAAGCGGCGGCAGCACTTTCTTCGACCAGCGCTGCGTTCTGTTGTGTGGTCTGGTCCATCTGGCTGACCGCCTGGCTGACCTGGGCCACACCGGCGTTCTGCTCCTGGCTGGCGCTGCTGATCTCGCCCACGATATCGCTCACGCGCTGCACCGAGCTCAGAATCTCCTTCATCGTCGAGCCGGCCTGGTCGACCAGCTGGCTGCCTTGCTCGACCCGCTCCACGCTGGCGCCGATCAAACCCTTGATCTCCTTGGCGGCTTCGGCACTGCGCTGGGCCAGCGTCCGCACCTCACCGGCCACCACCGCAAATCCGCGACCCTGCTCGCCAGCGCGCGCTGCCTCGACGGCAGCATTCAGCGCCAGGATATTGGTCTGGAAGGCGATGCCGTCGATGGTGCCGATGATGTCGCTGATCTTCTGGCTGCTGTGGTGGATGGCCTTCATGGTTTCCACCACCTGCTCCACCACCTGACCGCCCTGCTGGGCCACCGAGCTGGCGGTGGTTGCCAGCTGGCTGGCCAGCAGGGCGTTGTCCGCGTTCTGACGCGCGGTCGAACCCAGTTGCTCCATGGAAGCCGAGGTTTCCTCCAGCGCCGAGGCCTGCTGCTCGGTGCGACCCGACAGGTCGGAGTTGCCCTGTGCAATCTGCACACTGGCCGTGGCGACGCTGTCGGCACCCTGGCGCACGTTGCCCACCACCCGCGTCAGCGCGGTTTGCATTTCATTGAGCGCTTTGAGCACCGGGCTGAGTTCGTCGCGCTGCGTGTCCTGAACAAACTGTGTCAGGTCACCATCCCGCACACGCTCTGCAGCGGCCTGTGCGATGGACGTTCGGGAGCGCAGGGTACGGGCCACAAACCAGGCAAACAACAGCAGGGAGGCCCCGATCAGCACGGCGGCGCCGGCGATCAGGTTGGAGGTGTTGTTGACGCTGATGGCAATCCGGTCGATATCACGCGACAAGCCTTCGGCCTGGATCTGGCTTCCGCTGGCGAGCTCTTTCAACAAGGCGTCGCGCGCCGGGATCGTGACGTCCACCAGATAGGCAAAGGCCTCCTCCAGTCGCTCTTCCTGGATCAGCGCCAGGTTGGCCTCACCGATGCGCCAGAAGTTGGCCACCTGGGGCGGCAGCTTGGTGAAGTGGGCCCTGCCCTCCGGCGAGAACAGGCGCTCCTCGAAGGCCTTGAGCACACCGTCCATGTGCTGGCGCTTGGCAACGATGTAGGCCAGCGTGTCGGCCCGCTCTTGCGGGGTGCGCGAGAGGATCGCATGGCGCAGCTGCAGCGACACCTGCGTCACGTTCAGCTCCAGCTCCGACATGGCCTGAAGCTGCGGGACTCGGTTCTGTTCGGTGAATTTGGCCAGATCGCCAGCCGCATGCAGGCTGGTGAAGGCGTAGACACCCAGGGCGCCCAGGGCGACGGAGATGGCGATGCTCAGGGCGAAGAGCCGCCCCGATATACCCAGTGAAAATCCGTTTTTCATGTTGTTGCTCCCCTGCTGGGGTCATGTTCGGTTGAATCGGGTTCGGACGCAAAGAAACACAGACCCGCATCAGGTGCAACCCGACATGGGCACGAAGGCAACAGTCCCGATCGTCCCTGCTCCCTATGTGGACTATCGGCCTGCTCGGGCGGTACTTAACAGCCGATAAGCGGCTTTTTTTCGGGCAGATTGCTTCCTGACACCGTTGACCCCCCAACGTCAACCGTCTGTCGGCGCCCTTTTGTGACCAGCGGCGGAGCGGCAGGCCTTGTATAACCCCCCCATGAACCTCAAGAACCAGCCGCCCCATGGCAGCCTGGCGTCCACGCCGTGCATCGACGCCGACCACCCCACCGTGCAGGCCTTCACCCTGGCACACGCCAGGGGCGCCAGCGATCGTGAACGCGCCGTCTCCCTCTACCTGGCCGTGCGCGACGGCCTGCGCTACGACCCCTACCGCATCGACCTGAGCGACCGGGGCATGTCGGCCAGCACCGCGCTGGCCCAGGGGCACGGCTGGTGTGTGCCCAAGGCGGTGGTGCTGGCGGCGGTGGCCCGGGCCGCCGGCATCCCGGCTCGGCTGGGCTTTGCCGACGTGCGCAACCACCTGTCCACCGAAAAGCTGCGCCAGACCATGAAGACCGACGTCTTCGTCTGGCACGGCTACACCGAACTCTGGATCGACGGCGCCTGGCGCAAGGCCACGCCGGCCTTCAACCTGTCGCTGTGCGAGAAATTCGGTCTGTTGCCACTGGAGTTCGACGGCATCCACGACTCGCTCTACCACCCGTTCGACCGGGCCGGCAACCTGCACATGGAGTACGTCAACGAACGCGGCAGCTTCGACGACCTGCCGCTGGAGCAGATCCGGGCCAGCTTTGCCGAGGTCTACCCGTTCTGGACACCGGGGGGCCTGGACAACGGCGATTTTGCCGCCGACGCGGAACGCGAGTCCGCTGCCTGATGCCCGAGGGGTTTCCTCAGTTCGAGAGTTTGAACACGGCCGTGCTGGCCATCAGGTTGGGCAGGGTGCGCACCTCCTGGCCTTCGTGCAGGCCAAAGCTGTCCTCCACCCGCAGGCCACAACTGCGCGCCAGCACCTCGAAGTCGGCGTAGGTGCCGACGCGGATGTTGGGCGTGTCGTACCACTGGTAGGGCAGGCGCTTGGTCACCGGCATGCGGCCGCGCAACACGTCCAGCCGGTTGGGCCAGTGAGCGAAGTTGGGGAAGGCCACGATGGCGATGCGGCCCACACGCGCGGTCTCGCGCAGCATGGTCTCGGCGTTGCGCAGGTGCTGCAGGGTGTCGATCTGCAGCACCACGTCGAAGGCGTCGTCGCCGAACATGGTCAGCCCCTCTTCCAGGTTCAGCTGCAGCACGTTCACCCCCCGGCGCAGGCAGGCCTGCACCTTGGTGTCATCGATTTCCACGCCATAGCCGCTGCACCCGCGGCGCTTCTGCAGGTGCTCCAGCAGGGCACCATCGCCGCAACCCAGGTCCAGCACGCGAGAGCCAGACGGCACCAGGCGGGCGATGCGCTCCATCACACTCAGGTCAGCCATGGGCCACCTCCAGGCCTTGGGCCACGGTCTGCTCGAAATAGGCCCGCACCGCCGCGTGGTAACGCGGGTCGTCCAGCAGGAAGGCGTCATGCCCGTGGGGGGCGTCGATCTCGGCATAGCTCACGTCGCGGCCATTGTCCAGCAGGGCCTTGACGATCTCACGGCTGCGCGCGGGAGAAAAGCGCCAGTCGGTGGTGAAACTCACCAGCAGGAATTTGGCCGTGGCCCGCGCCAGCGCGGCACTCAGGTTGCCATCGTGTTCACGCGCCGGGTCGAAGTAGTCGAGCGCCCGCGTGATCAGCAGGTAGGTGTTGGCGTCGAAGTACTCGCTGAATTTGTCGCCCTGGTACCGAAGATAACTCTCGATCTGGAACTCCACATCCTGTGTCGAGTACCTGTACCCCCACGCTCCGCCGCTGCGCGGGTCGCTGCCCCCCGAGGGGGCTGCCCCGCCTTGGGGCGGCCCGGCGGCGGGACGGGCGTCGTTGGCCAGCGCCCCGTCGAGGTCGGCAGGTTTGAGCGTGCGACCGAATTTTTCGTTCATCACATCGTCGCTCAGATAGGTGATGTGCCCGATCATGCGCGCGATGCGCAGGCCGCGGCGCGGCAGCGTGCCTTCGCGCAGGTAGTGGCCGCCGTGGAAGTCGGGGTCGGTCACGATGGCGCGGCGCGCCACCTCGTTGAAGGCGATGTTCTCGGCCGTCAGGTTGGGCGCGCTGGCCACCACCACGGCGTGGCGCACCCGCTCGGGGTATTGCAGCGTCCAGCTCAGGGTCTGCATGCCACCCAGGCTGCCGCCCATGACGGCGGCCAGTTGCTCGATGCCCAGCACGTCCAGCAGCCGGGCCTGCGCCTCCACCCAGTCTTCCACGGTCACCACCGGGAAGTCGGCGCCCCAGGGCTGACCGGTGGCCGGGTTGGCGTGCGTCGGGCCGGTGCTGCCAAAGCACGACCCCAGGTTGTTGACGCCGATGACAAACCAGCGGTGGGTGTCGACCGCCTTGCCGGGCCCGATCATGTTGTGCCACCAGCCCTCGCTGCGGGCGATCGGCTGGCCGTGCTCGTCGGCGTGGTAGCCCGCCACGTGGTGGCTGGCGTTGAGGGCATGGCAGATGAGCACCGCGTTGGACTTGTCGGCGTTGAGCGTGCCGTAGGTCTCGACCATGAGCTCGTAGGCCGGCAGCACGGCGCCGCTGCGCAGGCGAAGGGGCTGGTCGAAGCGGACAGTCTGGGGGGTGACGATCACGTCGGCATTCCTGGCTGGTGGCCCCCCCGACCGGGCCCCGACAACAAAAAAACCCGGCGCCGCCATGCCATCTGAGCCAGGGCGAGACCGGGAATCTCCCCTTTAGCGGCATTTTTCAAGCGCCCGCAATCCGGAACAAATCGGCGCCGCCCGGGCACAATCCGGGCTGGCACAGTATACGCTCAAGCGCGGTCGGTGTTGTTATTGCGCACCGCCACACAGGCCGCAACGCCTGTCAGAGAAAAAAGTCACTGCACGGTCACCAAACCGCGCATAATGGATTTGGCGTAATTCCCGTCGGGAATGCGCATGTCAAGTGATCGGTCGGTTTCGCGTGCTACAGGTTTGTTTGCTAACGGGGCTCCGTCGCTATTTTTCTCAGTGTCATCAGGAGTCCCTAGCATGGGCAACAAACTCTACGTGGGCAATCTGCCCTATACCGTGCGCGACGAAGACCTGCAGCAGGCCTTCAGCGCCTACGGCTCGGTCAACAGCGCCAAAGTCATGATGGAGCGCGACACCGGCCGTTCCAAAGGCTTCGGCTTTGTGGAAATGGGCAGCGACGCGGAAGCGCAGACCGCCATTGAAGGCATGAACGGCCAGTCCATGGGCGGCCGCAGCCTGGTGGTCAACGAAGCCCGTCCGATGGAGCCGCGTCCCCCCCGCTCCGGCGGCGGCGGTTTCGGCGGTGGTCGTCGTGAAGGCGGCTTCGGCGGTGGCAACGACGGCGGTTTCCGCAGCCCCTATGGCGGCGGTGGTCGTCGTGACGGCGGCGGTGGCCGCGGCGGTTACTGAGCCCTGCGCGTGTCTGACCGGTCGGCCTGAGCTGGCAGAACCGGTCCGAAACTGAAACCCCAGGCCTTTCGGGCGCTGGGGTTTTTTGTCGCTGGCTGCGCGAGCTCCCGGGTCAGCCCAGGGTGTCGTTCATGATGTTGGTGGCCCAGGCCATGGCATAGAGGCCTTCGGTCACGTTCGGGGCATTCGACAGCCCGCCCGCACCCTGGGCCGGTACCATGGTCTTCTTCTCGGGGTCGTAGCGGTAAACCGCCGCCACATGGATCACCTCGTTCTGCGACACAAAGCTGTAGCAGGTGTTGGCGATGATCGGCTGCGAGGGCACGGCCATGCCCAGCGTCTGGGCGGCGATGGCGCCGGCGCAGACCTTGGCCTGCTGGTTGGCCATGTGGCCCGATTTGGGCATGCCCGGCGCAGCAGCGATCGAATCGCCCAGCACATGAACCCCTTGCGCCACGGCCGATTCGTAGGTCAGGAAATCGACACCGCACCAGCGGTTGCCCACATTGGCCAGGCCGCTGTTGCGCGCAATGGTGCCAGCCCGCTGGGGCGGAATCACGTTCATGACATCCGCCTTGACCTTGCCCTGCACCTCGAAGTCGAGCACGCCGGCGGCGGTGTCCACCGCCTTGAGATCGGCGTTGGGCACGTATTCGATCATGTTGCCGTAGCGGCTCTTCCAGACCGACTCGAACAGGCCCTTCTTGGCCTGGATCTCCGGGTTGGCATCGAACACCAGCAGCTTGGCCTTGGGTTTGCGGGTCTGCAGGAAGTAGGCGATCAGGCTGGCACGTTCGTAGGGCCCGGGCGGGCACCGGTAGGGCACCTTGGGCACCGTCATCGCGACCACGCCGTTGTCCGGCAGGGACTGCAGCATGGCGCGCAGCCTCTGGGTCTGCTCGCCTGCCCTCCAGGCATGAGGGGCCAGGGCCTGCTGCTCGGGCGTCTGCAGCCCTGCGATGCCCGTGTAGTCGTAGTCCACACCCGGAGCGACGATCAGTCGGTCGTAGGGCAGGCGGTTGCCCCCGGCACTGACCTCCCGGCGCGCCACGTCGATCCCATCGGCGCGTGCCTGCACCCAGCGCAGGTTGTTGGCCGTGACGAAACGCGAATAGGGCCGGGAAATGTCGCGCAGCTGCAAGCCGCCGTGGATCACCCGGTTGCTCATCGGGCACATGATGAAGTCACTGGCAGGCTCGACCAGCGTCACCTGGATGGCCGGATTGAAGCGGCGCAGGTAGCGCGCGGCAGTGGCTCCGCCGAAGCCGCCGCCAATGATCACCACCCGTTCGCCGGTCTGCGCGGCCAGGTGCGGAGCCGCCAGGGCTGCGGAGGCCGCCAGACCGGCCTTGAGAAAGGTGCGACGCGGTGTCGTCATGGCAGCCTCATTTCAGCGTGGAGAAGTATTCGGCGATCTGGGCCAGCTCTTCGTCGCTGTAGCCCTTGACATGCTGGTGCATGATGGTGGCCGGCAGGCGGCCGGTCTTGTAGGCCAGCAGCTTGCCCAGCAAGTCCTGGGCGGGCCGGCCGCCGATCGTCAGACCCGTGCCTTCGGCGCGGCCCTCCGGGCCGTGACAGGCCATGCAGCTGGTGGCCCAGATCTGCACCTGGAAGGCCTGCGGGTCACGCGGCGCCGCGGGGGCCTGCGCCAACGCTGCGCCGGTGACCCCCAGCAGCAAAGGCAGCGCCAGCCATGGCAGGCCAAGGCACCGGCGGGTCGGTTTCTGCTTCATCGACTGGCTCCGTTCTCAACGATCCGCCCACTGTAGCGGCGTGTCGGCCGGTGACAAAGGTGAGAACTTGCGTATCTGCCTGGCGGTCCGACAAACGGCGGCCACCGGGCGACAAGGCCACCGATCCCGATCAGAACTTGTCGGGTCTGAGCACCTCGACCCCGGCCAGGTACAGGGTCAGGCTGTAATGGGGCGCGTAGGTCGCCAGCACATGCCGGGCCATGGCGTCGGCCACTTCGGGCGTGGCAATCACCTTCATCTCGATGCTGCGATCGGCCTCCCAAAGGGCCTCACGCACCGACAGCCGGCTGCCCCCGCGCACGTCGTGCACGGTGTAGCCCTGGGCGCCGAGACGCTGGCTGTCGGCCACCAGGCGCTTTTCGAGCGCCGCCTCGGTGATGATCACCAGCAGGGTACGGGCGTGTTTGTCCATGGGGTCAGCCTCCGGGCTGCAGCCAGCGCGCCAGCTCCAGGTAGAGCGGCACACCCAGCACGATGTTGAACGGAAAGGTGATGCCCAGCGCGGCCGTGATCGACAAGGCCGCGTTGGCTTCGGGCACCGCCATGCGCATGGCGGTGGGAGCCGCGATATAGCTGGCACTGGCCGCCAGCGTGGCCAGGATGGCCATGCCCCCCGTGCTCAGCCCGAGGGCCAGCCCGGTGAGGGCGCCGCCCAGGGCCAGCACGGGCGGGGTGATCAACGCGAAGGCCACGATACCCAGTCCGTGGCGGCGCAGCTCGCCCAGGCGTCCGCCGGCCACCAGGCCGAGTTCGAGCAGGAACAATGCCAGCACCCCCTTGAACGGGGCGGTGAACACCGGCGCAATGGGTGCCGTGCCAGTCTCGCCCATGACCGCGCCGATGACCAGGCCGCCGGCCAGCAGCAGCACCGATTTGCCGAAGAACACGTCGTGCCCCAGCTCGCCCCAGTTGACCCGGCTGGCCTGGCCGTCGGCCCCGCGCGCGCCCAGGCGCGCCAGCAGGATACCGGCCACGATGCCCGGCGCCTCCATGATGGCCACCCAGAGCGCGGCGTGGGCTTCGTAGGCCACACCCTGCGCGGTCAGGTAGGCGCTGGCCACCGCGAACGTGACCACACTGACCGACCCGTAGTGCGCCGCCATGGCCGCGGCATCCACGCGCGACAGGCCCAGCAGGCGCAACACCGGAGTCAGGACAAAAGGAATGACAAACCCCAGCGCCATGCAGGCCAGCATCTGTGGCAGCAGCGCCATCATGGGCTGCTTGCTCAGCTCGATGCCCCCCTTCAGGCCGATGGCCAGCAGCAGGTAGATCGAGAGGGTTTCGTACAGCGCCTCCGGCAGGCGAAGATCGCTCTTGACCAGGCGCGCAAACACACCCAGCAGGAAAAACAGGACAACAACGTCGATCATGGCGGGGAGATTGTCGCCGATTGCCCGCGACCGGCGGCTCAGGTCTCGCGCCGGCCCTGGCCCTGGCGGTGCTTGCGGGGCCGACCGGCCAGCAGGCGGTCGAACCAGGCGTTGGGCAGGGCACGCAGCAGCTTGGCCACGACGCCCATCTGCCACGGAATGACGCGGTAGCTGTCGCCGGCATCGATGGCTCGGAAGGCCCGATCGGCAAAGGCCTCGGGCGCCATCAGGAAGGGCATCGGGTAGCGGTTCTGGCGCGTCAGCGGGGTGTCGATGTAGCCCGGCAGCAGGGTCACCACCTGCACACCGCTGCCGCGCAGTTCGCCGCGCAGGCTCTCGCAGTAGGCCACCACCGCCGCCTTGCTGGCGCAATAGGCACCGTGCCCGGGCAGGCCGCGGATGGCGGCGACGCTGGCAATGCCCACCAGGCGCCCCCGAGCGCGTTCGCGCATGGCGTCGACAAAAGGATGGAAGGTGGCCGCCATGCCGGTGTTGTTGGTGGCAAAGGTGCGGGCCATGACATCGATGTCCTCGCGCTCGGCCGTGTCCATGCCCACACTGATGCCGGCGTTGGCAATCACCACCTCGGGCACACCCTGCCGGGCCAGGCAGGCCTGGCCTGCAGCCACGATGCTGGCGACATCGGAGACATCGGCGCCATAGGCGGCCCACCGCTCATGCGGCAGCCCGAGGCCGATGGCCCAGGATTCGATGGCCTCGGTGCGCCGGGCCACCAGCGCCAGCCGCCAGCCGGCGGCGGCATAGCGTGTCGCCAGCGCCTGCCCGATACCGCTGGAAGCGCCGGTGATGAAGACCAGGGGCGGTTGTGTCCCGGAGGGGCTGGAGGTCGGCATCAGGGACTCCGTGGCTGCATCTGGACGCGGACCCGGCCCGTCAGCTCCACCGTTCGGTGTTCGCCCTGGTAAAGCAGGCGGTTGCCCGAAAGGCGGTCGGCTCCCCGGACCATGGTCACCGGCTGGTCCGAAAAAACCGTTTCCGCTTCGGTGTCGACTTGCAGGTAGTCGCCACGGAACTCCATCGGCTGGACCATCACCCGGCCCGCCGGGTCAAGCAGCGCGTGGCGGACCACCACCGCATCGCCCTGGAGCACGAACTCGGTCTTGTCGGCATTGCTCAGAACCCGGCGGGCACTGGCCTCGGTCAGTTGGCGGGCTTCGTTGTAGGCACGCACCCGCGCAACGTCGATCTCCAGCCGCCCGGTGTCCGGGTAATGTCGGGCCTCGTCGCCGGAGATCTCGGCGCGCAGCGAGCCGTCGCTGTTGAAGACCTGGATCGAAAATCCGCGCATGGTGTGGTCGGGCTCGGCACCGACCTCGGCCTGGGTGGGATCGACCGGCGGCATCGGGGTGATGCGCACCAACCAGTAAGAGCCCAGCGCGAGCAGCCCCATCAGCAGCACCGGCAGGTAGATCGAGGCCTGGTCCAGGGCGCGCCACACCCGTTGCCGGCCGCTGCGGCGGGGCACCGCCAGCGCGACCGGTGGTGCGGCGGCGGCCTGGTTCACCGCGCGGCCTCCTGCAGCAGGCCGGCGTAGACACCCCGTGCCACCAGCAGCAAGTCGCACAACTCACGCACCGCGCCACGGCCCGGCTGGCGGGTGGTCACGTGGTCACACAGGCCGAGCACCTCCGGGTGGGCGCAGGGTGGACAAACCGACAGCGCCGCCCGGCGCAGCATGGGCAGGTCCGGCCAGTCGTCGCCCATGGCGGCCGCGTCCGACCAGGTCAGCCCCAGCTCCGCCAGGATGGCTTCGGCCGCCGGGCGCTTGTCTTCGGTACCGAACCGGGTGTGGGTCACGCCCAGCGCCCCCAGGCGCGCACGCAGCGCCAGCGAGTCGCGCCCGCTGACCACCGCCGGCGTGATGCCGGCGCGCTGCAGCAGCTTGATGCCGTGGCCGTCCAGGGTGTGGAAGCGCTTGAGCGTTTCGCCGGCCTCGCTGAAATACAGGCCGCCATCGGTCAGCACACCGTCGACGTCGAAGAACACGACACGCACCGCCTGCGCCTTGAGCAGCAGCTCGGGGTCGAAGTTCAGCACAGGGCGTAGCGAGGGCAGTTCGGCGTCGGACATGCTGCAATGCTAACCGGGGGTCAGATGACCTTGGCGCGCATCAGATCGTTGCTGTTCATGGCGCCACACAGAAAGCCCTGGGCGTCGACGACCAGCACGCTCGTGATGCGGTGGGCTTCCATCAGCTCGGCCGCGCTGACGGCCAGGTCGTCTTCACGCACCGTCCTGGGGTCGCGGTGCATCACGTCGACCGCGCGCAGGCTGCGCAGGTCGGCCGGCGCGTCGCTGCGCTCGATCAGGCGGCGCAGATCGCCATCGGTGAAGATGCCCAGCACCCGCCCCTGGCTGTCCACCACCGCGCTGGCCCCCAGGCCCTTGACGCTCATCTCGCGCATCAGGTCCATCAGGCCGGCATCGGCCGGCACCCGGGGCACCTCGTCCCCCTGGCGCATCACGTCGCGCACGTGGGTCAGCAGCTTTCGGCCCAGCGCACCGCCCGGATGCGAGCGGGCAAAGTCGTCGGCCCGGAAGCCCCTGGCATCCAGCAGCGCCACCGCCAGCGCGTCACCCATGGCCAGCTGGGCCGTGGTGCTGGCCGTGGGGGCGAGGTTGTGCGGACAAGCCTCCTTGTCGACCGCCGCATCGAGCACCACGTCGGCATGCCGGCCCAGAGTGGAACCGGGACGGCCGGTGATGGCCACCAGCGGCACACCCATGCGCTTGATGAGGGGCAGGATGGCCGTGAGTTCTTCGCTTTCGCCGCTGTTGCTGATGGCCAGTACCGCGTCGGTACGGGTGATCATGCCCAGGTCGCCGTGACTGGCCTCGGCCGGGTGCACGAACATGGCCGGCGTGCCGGTGGAGGCCAGGGTGGCGGCAATCTTGCGGCCGATGTGGCCGCTCTTGCCCATGCCGGTGACCACCACCCGTCCCTCGCAGCCCAGCAACAGGGCCAAGGCCATGGCAAAGCGCCCGTCCAGACGCTGCGCCATGGCCGTGATGGCCTGGGCCTCGATGTCCAGAGTTTCCCGAGCCAGCCTGGCGGCGTGCTCGGCATCAAAAGTGGGAGGCAACTGCATGGGGCGGATTATCGCGCCGGCGGTGTGCCGGCTGGCGCAGCCACCGGACCCGGTACCCCTTTCGCGCTGCGGGTCATTGGATACCTATCGGTCGCTTCGGATACCAATGGGTATTCAATGGCGCTTTTGCGTTTGTTTCAAGGAGACATCGATGTTGCAGCGACGCCATTTCCTCGGTGCCGGTCTGGCCGGCGCCGCCGCCTGGGCCTACCCGCTGGCCTGGGCCCAGAACGCACCGGGCCTGGGTGCGCCCAGCCTGCCCAACCCCGGCTTCAAGCGCATGAAACTCGGTGCGATGGAAGTCATCGCGCTCAACGACGGCGCCCTGCGCCGTCCGCTGGGTGAGGAGTTCGTGCGCAACGCGCCGCTGGCCGAGGTCAAGGCCCTGCTGGCCTCGCAGAACCTGCCCACCGAGCACATCGACATCCCCTTCAACCCCTTCCTGATCGTCAGCGGCAACACCCGCTTCCTGATCGACACCGGTTTTGCCGACAACGGCCCGCCGACCACGGGCCGACTGGCCGGCAACCTGGCCGCCGCCGGCTTCAAGCCCGAGGACATCGACCACGTCATCATCAGCCACTACCACGGCGACCACATCAACGGACTGGTCAAAAAGGACGGCTCGCTGATGTTCCCCAACGCCCGCGTGCATGTGCCCGCGCCCGAACACGCCTTCTGGTTCGACGACGCCAAGATGAACGCCGCCCCGGAGGGCGCGCGCGGCGCCTTCCAGAACGCGCGCCGGGTCATCGGCGCCCTGCCGGCCGACCGGCTGCTCAAGTTCGAGCCCGGCGCCGAACTGGCGCCCGGCATCCGCACGCAGGCGGCTTTCGGCCACACCCCGGGCATGAGCCTGGTCGAGGCCAGCTCCGAGGGGCAACGCTTCGTCTATGTGGCCGACACCACCAACGTGCCCGAGCTGTTCGCCCGCAACCCCGACTGGGCGGTGCAGTTCGACATGGACGCCGAGATGGCCCGCCAGACGCGTCGGCGCATCTTCGACATGCTGGTCAGGGACAACACCCTGGCGGGCGGCTTCCACTTCCCCTTCCCGGCCATGGGGCGCCTGACGGCAGCCGGCAGCGGCTACCAGTTCCAACCCGCCGCCTGATCGCCCATCAGCGACGCCGCGCGTGCCGAACGGGCGGGGGTGTCTTCATAATGTCGTCCATGGACACCTCCGCCTACCTCAAGCACCACATCCGCACCGTGCCCGACTGGCCGGCTCCCGGTGTGCAGTTCCGCGACATCACACCGCTGCTGCAGGACCCCAAGGTCTTCCGGGTGCTGATCGACACCTTCGTGCACCGTTACATGGACCCGGCCCTGCGCCCCGACGTGGTGGCCGGACTCGACGCACGCGGTTTCATCATCGGCTCCGTGCTGGCCTACGAACTGGGGGTCGGCTTCGTGCCGATCCGCAAGAAAGGCAAGCTGCCGTTCACCACGGTGGAAGAGACCTACGAACTGGAGTACGGCAGCGCGACGGTGGAGCTGCACACCGATGCCGTCAAGGCCGGTGACCGGGTGCTGCTGATCGACGACCTGATCGCCACCGGCGGCACCATGATGGCCGGCATGCGCCTGCTGGAGAAACTGGGGGCCGAAGTGACCGAAGGCGCGGCCATCGTCGACCTGCCCGAACTGGGCGGCTCAGGCAAGCTGCGCGAGGCCGGCCTGAAACTGTTCACCCTGGTGGACTTCGAAGGCCACTGAAGCATTCAGCCCCACCCGCGCAGCGGTGGAGCGTGGGGGCCACCCGATCCCGCGCCGGGCCGCCCCCAGCCGGATCAACCCCCCCGGGGGCAGCGACCCGCGCAGCGGTGGAGCGTGGGGGCCACTCGATCCGGCGCCGGGCCGCCCCAAGCCGGATCAACCCCCCCGGGGGGCAGCGACCCGCGCAGCGGTGGAGCGTGGGGGCCACATCCCTTCAGAGCTTCCCGTACTGGGTGTCGCTCAGGGCGCTGAAGTCGCTGTGGGTTTCGGGCTCCCGCACACCGGGCACGTGCTGGACCGGGTAACGCTTGCCCGGATCGGCGTTCAGCGCCTGCCTGAATGCCTCCACCTCGTCGGCGGCCACCGGTTGCAGCGTGCTGCCACTGTGCGGCGGTGGCTTGGGAATGGCCGTGGGGCTGGCCTCCTGGCCGCTGGAGCGGCGCTGCGCCGTCACCGCCGCCTTCAGCGCAATGCCCCGCTGGTCGTGCTCGGCCAGGCGCCGCCAATAGACACCGCGCACTTCCATGCCGTGACGACCACGGGCGCTGGACTGGATCCACTGCTCGATCTCCAGCAGGTACTCGTCGGGCATGCTGACCGCCGGCAAGGCCAAGTCGATCAGCACGATGAAACCGTCGCCGTTGGCATCCAGCGTCAGCACCTTGAACTCATAACTGGTCGAGAGCACACCGCCACGGATGAGCGACTCGCGCACCACGGCGAACAGCTGCTCCCGACGCAGGATGCGCCGGCCGCGACGCGGCGAAATCAGGGGCAGCGTGGTCTGGCTGAAGCTGCGACGGGCCGCGCGCAGCGGTTTGCCCTTGCGCTTGGCGCCCGTGGTCTTGGATTGCAACCAGTTGAACAGGAAGGACATGGCGGAAGGACCGGCATTGCGCGCGATCATGAAAGAATGAAAAAAAAAGGCGGGGTCGCCGGTCAGGTGACCGCCACCCTTTTGGGGCGGTTGTACATGCGCCGGGCCAGCACCGCCGACATGGCCAGGGTCAGCTCCAGGGCCAGGTCAGGGAAGCGGGTGCCGAGCTCGCGATAACGCAGTGGGGTCAGACACCAGAGGCGGCAATCGCTGCCGGCACTGACGGTGGCGCTGCGCGGCAGGTGGCTGAAGAACGCACCCTCGCCCAGCAGCGAGCCCGGACCCACCATGGCGATGCGGATGCGCTCCTTGCTGTCCTCGTAATGGACCGTCAGGCTGCCGCTCTCGATGAAGTAGACCGTGCGGTCCTTGACCCCCTGTTCGATCAGCACGTGTCCCTGCTTGAGCGAGACCGGCTGCAGGTAGTCCGCCACCTTGTGCCACTGGGCCTCGTTCAGGTGCAACGGCACCGCGTCCAGCGCGGTGCTGGATCGCATGGCCAAGTCCAGCCCGAGGATGTCGGGCTTGGCGGCAGACGAGGTCATGGCAGTCATGCGCCACAAGATAACCGCCGCCGCGCGCGCGAGGCAAGGCGGTTTTACCCCTGCTTACAGTTGGACTCCCATCGGTCGACAATGCCCGCCAGCCGGTCGAATTCGCCCGGGCGACTGTCGCCAGACCACTTCACTTGCCAATGCAAAAGCGGGAAAAAATCTCGCCCAGCAGGTCGTCGGCGGTGAATTCGCCGGTGATCTCGCCCAGCGCCAGCTGGGCCAGGCGCAGCTCTTCGGCCAGCAGGTCCAGGTGCTCGGCCTCGGCGGCCAGCCAGCCGGCCGCCTGTTCCAGGTGCGTCTGTACGCGGGTCAGTGCCTGCAAGTGACGCTCGCGCGCCATGAACAGACCCTCGCTCGCGTGCTGCCAGCCCGCCAGCTCCAGCAGGCGCTGGCGCAAGGCCTCCAGCCCCTGGCCCTGCCGTGCCGAGATGACCAGGTCATCCGGCCCCGGATGGGCGCCAGCCTCGTCCGCCGCCTGGTCAACCTTGTTCCACACATGCACCACGCTCACACCGGCCGGCAGGTCGGCGGCGATCGCGGCGTCGCCCGCCTGGTAGTCCGGCTGCTCGCAGCGCGTGAGGTCGTGCAGGAACAGCACCGCGTCGGCCCGGTCGATCTGGCCCCAGGCGCGTTCGATGCCGATGCGCTCGACCTCGTCCACGTCCGGGCTGTCGCGCAGGCCGGCGGTGTCGACCACATGCAGCGGCACGCCCTCGATCTGTATCGTCTGCTGCACCACGTCGCGGGTGGTGCCGGCGATGGGTGTCACGATGGCCAGCTCGGCGCCGGCCAGCGCATTGAGCAGCGAGCTCTTGCCGGCGTTGGGCTGGCCGGCGATCACCACCGTCAGGCCCTCGCGCAGCAGCGCCCCCTGGCGCGCCTGGCCGAACACACCGTCCAGGGTCTCGCGCAGGCGCGAGAGCTGTCCGCTGGCATCGGCCTTCTGCAGAAAGTCGATCTCTTCTTCCGGGAAGTCCAGCGTGGCCTCGACCAGCATGCGCAGGTTGACCAGGGCGTCGCGCAGCGCATGCACCCGCCCGGAAAAGGCTCCCGCCAGCGAACGGCTGGCGCTGCGCGCGGCCGCCTCGGTGCTGGCGTCAATGAGGTCGGCCACCGCCTCGGCCTGCGCGAGGTCCAGCTTGTCGTTCAGGAAGGCCCGTTCGGTGAACTCGCCGGCCCGCGCCGGTCGCAGCCCGGGCAACAGCGCCTGTCCATCGGTGCCCTGAATCTGCGCCACCTGCAAACAGCGGACCAGCAGCAGCTGCAGCACCACCGGCCCGCCATGGCCCTGCAGCTCCAGCACGTCCTCGCCGGTGTAGGAATGCGGCCCGGGAAACCACAGCGCCAGCCCATGGTCGATGGGACTGCCAGCAGCGTCCGGAAACGGCAGGTAGGTCGCCTCGCGCGGACGCAAGGTGCGCCCCAGCAGGGCCTGCACCAACGGCGCCAGCCCCCGCCCCGACACCCGCACGATGCCGACCGCCCCGCGCCCGGGCGCGGTGGCGATGGCAACGATGGGGTCACGCGAAGCAGCCAGCATGGTCGGAAGAATAAGCCACAAAAACAAAGGGCCCGCAACAGCAGGCCCGGCAGCAACACGTGCCTTAGTCCAGAGACACCGAGGAACCGGCTTCGCCGGGCCTCAGGTGTCGTCCCCCTTTTCAAGGGGGAAGCCGCGACAGCGGCGCAGGGGGTTACTTCTTAAAGACTTCCGTGGGCAGCGTGATCTTCAGCGGCACACCCAGCTTGTGGTTGATGTAGGCCTGCTGGATGATGGTCAGGATGTTGTTCGTGATCCAGTACAGCACCAGGCCGGCCGGGAAGAAGAAGAACATGACGGAGAAGGCCAGCGGCATGAACCACATCAGCTTGGCCTGCAGCGGATCGGGCGGCAGCGGGTTCAGCGCGGTCTGGATCACGGTGGTCACGGCCATGACCAGGGGCAGGATGTACCACGGGTCGGGCGAGGACAGGTCGGTGATCCAGCCCACCCAGGGGGCGTTGCGCATCTCGACCGAGGACAGCAGCACCCAGTACAGCGCGATGAACACCGGAATCTGGATCAGGATCGGGAAGCAGCCACCCAGCGGGTTGACCTTTTCCTCCCGGTACATCTTCATCATTTCCTGCTGCATCGCCTGCGGGTTGCTCTTCAGGCGCTCGCGCATCTCCATGATGCGCGGGTTGATCTTCTTCATCTTCGCCATGCTGCGGTAGGCGCTGGCGTTGAGCCAGTAGAAGGCGGCCTTGATCAGCACCACCAGCAGCACGATGGACCAGCCCCAGTTGCCCACGAAGCTGTGGATCTTCTCCAGCAGCCAGTACAGCGGCTTGGCCAGAATGGTCAGCCAGCCGTAGTCCTTGACCAGCTCCAGGCCGGGGGTGATGGCCTCCAGCACCTTCTCTTCCTGGGGACCGACAAACAGCAGGGCCGAGTTGACCTGACGCTCGCCCGGGGCCAGCGCCGGCAGCGGCGCAATGGCACCGGCGGCAAACACGTTGTTGTCGACCCGGCGCACGAAATTCTCGCGCAGCACGCCCTCGCCCAGCACCCAGGCAGAAGCAAAGTAGTGCTGCACCATGGCCACGTAGCCGTCGCTGGCATTGCGCTCGAAAGAGGCCTTGTTCTTCTCGATGTCGCTGAAGTCGACCTTCTGGTATTTCTGGGCCTGCGTGAAGACGGCCGGACCGGTGAAGGTGGAGTAGAACGGGGTTTCGTTGGCCACCTTGCCACCGTCACGCACCAGCTGCACGTAGAGCTGCGGGTTGATGGTCTGCTCGCCGTTGTTGATGACCTCGTGCTCGACCGTGATGTCGTAGCGACCCCGGCGCAGGGTGTAGGTCTTGGCCAGCACCACACCGCCCACCTCGTCGGACTCGAAGCGGATCTTCAGCTCGTCCTGTCCGTCGGCCAGGCTCAGCGGCCCTTCGACCAGGCGCATCGGCGTCTTGTGGGTCGGGAAATTGCCGCCGATCAGGCCGCTTTGCGCCACATAGATGCGCCCTCCGTCCTGCGTCAGCAGGGTGAAGGGGCGCTCGGTCTGGTCCTTGCTGGTGCGGGTGGCCTCGGCGTGGCGAAGCAACTCCGCGCCCACCAGCGAGCCGCCCTCGGAGTTGAACACCAGACGGAACACGTCGGTGCTGACCTCGTGGCGTTGGGCCACCGCCGCCGGGGCACCGGTCGGGGCTTCCCCCGGCAGGGTGGCCGCGCCCGTGGCGGCCAGTCCGGTGGCGGCCGGCAGCGTGCCGTCGGCCGCGCGGACCGGCGCGGGCTGGGCGTCGGTGGCGCGGGTGGACGCCGAGCTGGGGAAGAAAGTGGCCTGGTTGCCGTTGTGGATCTGCCAGCGATCCCACAGCAGGATCATCGAAAGACCGAATACCACCCACAGGATGGAGCGACGAATGTCGTTCATGACGGGTTCTTCTTGGCTGAAGGAGAGGAAATCAGGCGCGAGAACAGCGCTGGCGGCCGTTCGGGCACCGGGTCGTGTCCACCCTGGCACCACGGCCCACAACGGGCAATGCGGTGCAGCATGAGGTAGCTGCCGGCCAGCGCACCGTGGCGCTCGAGCGCGCCGATGGCATAGACCGAACAGGTGGGTTCGAAGCGGCAGCTGTTGCCCAGCCAGGGGCTGAGCAGCAGTCGGTAGCCCTTGACCAGGCCCACCAGGGCGCGGCGTGGCAGCTCAGTCAACATGAGCGGCTCCGGGCGGGATCGGGCGGATGAACGGAGCGGTCGCCCCGATGCGGTCCAGCAGCTGCCCCAGCTCGTCGCGCACGGCACGCTTGAGCGCGTCGGAACTGGCGCTGACAAAACGCTGGCGGCTGAATTCGCTGCGCAGGCGCACCACCAGGGCGGCGTGCGGCAGGGCCCCGGAGCGGCAGCGGGCCACCTCGTACACCTGGCGCCGGATGCTGTTGCGTGTGACGGCCCGGCGGGCCCAGCGCTTGGGCAAGACCACCCCGATCCAGGCGTCGTCGACCGGAAACAGGGCGCGCTCGCCCTCGCCGCGCACATCCAGTGGCGCGCGGTGCAAGGCGAAATGGGGCGTCTTGGCCACGGGGGGTCCGGCCATCACGGCCTGGAACTGGGCTCGGGACCGCAGCCGCTGCATCACGGCAGCGCCGGCGCCCGCGTCGGCAATGCGTGGCGGGGCAGCGAGGGGCAGCGGCACCGCACCGTCGGACTCAGACGGCCAGGCGCTTGCGGCCCTTGGCGCGGCGGGCGTTGATGACCGCGCGACCACCACGGGTCTTCATGCGGACGAGAAAACCGTGCGTGCGGGCACGCTTGATTTTCGAAGGCTGGTAGGTGCGTTTCATGGCCATGGCAGTGCGGCCC
>CALMYH010000065.1 GCA_937873395.1 uncultured Burkholderiales bacterium | reverse complement strand
TGCAAGACCTGCGACATCAAGGACCCGACCCAGAACATCGTCTGGGTCACGCCCGAGGGTGGCGGCGGACCGAACTACGCGGGCATGTGAGTCCGGTGGTGTCGCCACGCCGGCCGGCCGCGGCCGCATGGCACACCGGGTGGCGGGCAGGCGCCGACACCGGCTAGAATTCTGTTCGTCAGGAGAGTGCCACCCCCGGGTGGCCGCCGAAGGCGCAGGCCACCGGATCCGGTGCTGAACGCTCAGGCAAAAGGACTGACAAACACCGCCCAGAGGCGGTGTCCCCGGCTGGAGAGAGGTGGCCCTGGCGGTCATCCACCGAAGGAGCAAGTGCGGCATCGCCCGCGCGAATCTCTCAGGTAAAGCGGACAGTGGGGCAGCACACGGATGCACCGTGTCTCCCCCGCCCTTGCACAGGCATGGGCGGGCCCTGCCTTCCATACCTGTCTGCCATGTCCAGCCTGAACGACCTCCAACAGACCCCGCTGCACGCCCTGCACCTTGAGCTGGGCGCACGCATGGTGCCCTTCGCGGGTTACGCCATGCCGGTGCAGTACCCCATGGGCGTTCTGCAGGAACACCACCACACCCGCAGCAGCGCCGGCCTGTTCGACGTCTCGCACATGGGTCAGCTCACCCTGTCCGGCCCCGAGGCTGCCGCCGCTTTCGAAAGTCTGATGCCGGTCGACGTGATCGGGCTGGGCGTGAACAAGCAGCGCTACGGCCTGCTGCTCAACGACCAGGGCGGCATCATCGACGACCTGATGTTCGTGAACCGGGGCAGACCGAGTGCCGCCGGGCCGTCCCAAGGCGCGAGCGACCCCACGGGGGGCAGCGACCCACACGCAGAGGGGGAGCGTGGGGGCCAAGAAATCTTTGTCATCGTCAACGGCGCCTGCAAGCACGGTGACCTGGCGCACATCCAGGCGCGCATCGGCGGGTGCTGCACCGTGACCCCGCAGTTCGACCGAGCCCTGCTGGCCCTGCAAGGCCCGCTGGCTGTCAGCGCCTTGCAGCGCCTGCTGCCCGGGGTCGAGCATCTGGTGTTCATGACCGGCATGCCCGCCAGCTGGAACGGGGCCGACCTGTACGTCACGCGCAGCGGCTACACCGGCGAGGACGGCTTCGAGATTTCCGTGCCCGCCGCGGACGCCGATGCCTTCGCCCGCGCGCTGCTGGCCCAGCCGGAGGTCAAGCCCATCGGACTGGGGGCGCGCAATTCGCTGCGCCTGGAGGCCGGTCTGTGCCTGTATGGCAACGACATCGACACAGCCACCACGCCGGTCGAGGCTGGCCTGAACTGGGCCATGCAGAAGGTGCGGCGCACCGGCGGCGAACGGGCGGGCGGTTTCCCCGGCGCCGACCGGGTGCTGGCCCAGCTCGACGGCACCGAGGCACTCAACCGCAAGCGCGTGGGCCTGATCGCGCTGGAGCGCGTACCCGTGCGCGAGCACACCGAACTGCAGAGCCTGGAGGGCGAGACCATTGGCGAAGTCACCAGCGGCCTGCTCGGCCCCAGCGCCGACAGGCCGGTGGCCATGGGTTATGTGAAACCCGAGTTCGCCGCCGTCGGTTCCCGCATCCAGGCGCTGGTGCGTGGCAAGGCGGTGCCGATGGAGGTTGCGCCCATGCCTTTTGTCCCGAACCGCTATTTCAGGGGATGACCCCCTGCGTCGCCTGACGCCCTCACCTTCTGTCCATCTTTTTCACCGGAGCCCACCATGACCACCAAGTACACCGAAGACCACGAATGGATCACCGTTGACGGCAACGTCGCCACCGTCGGCATCACCCACCACGCTCAGGACGCGCTGGGCGATGTGGTCTTCGTCGATCTGCCCGAGGTGGGCAAAAGTTTTGCCCAGAAGGATGTGGCCGGGGTGGTCGAGTCCGTCAAGGCCGCCGCCGACGTGTACATGCCCATCAGCGGCGAAGTGACCGAAGTGAACGAGGCCTTGCGCGCCGACCCCTCGCTGGCCAACAGCGACCCGCTGGGCGCCGGCTGGTTCTTCAAGGTCAAGCTCAGTGAGCCCGCCCAGGTGGACGCCCTGCTGGACGCCACCGCCTACGAAGCCTTCTCCAAGAACGCCTGAACGCACCGACCCGCCAGGACACGCGCCATGCTGATGCCTTCCGTCAAACCCCTGGGTGAACTCGAAAATGCCAGCGAGTTCATCGCCCGCCACATCGGCATCAGCGAAGCCGATGAAGCCCACATGCTGTCGGTCATCGGCGAGGCTTCGCGCCGCGCGCTGATCGACTCCATCGTGCCGCGCAGCATCGCGCGCAGCGCCGGCATGGACCTGCCGCCCGCGGCCACCGAAGCCGCGGCGCTGGCCGAGCTCAAGGCGATTGCGGCCAAGAACAAGGTCTTCAAGAGCTTCATCGGCCAGGGCTACTACGGCACGCACACGCCGGGCGTCATCCTGCGCAACATCCTGGAAAACCCCGCCTGGTACACCGCCTACACCCCCTACCAGGCCGAGATTTCGCAGGGCCGCATGGAAGCCCTGGTCAACTTCCAGACCATGGTGACCGACCTGACCGGCATGGACATCGCCAATGCCTCGATGCTCGACGAGGCCACGGCGGCGGCCGAGGCCATGACGCTGGCGATGCGCACGGTCAAGAGCAAAAGCAAGGTGTTCGTGGTCTCGCGCGCCTGCCACCCGCAGACCATCGAGGTGATCCAGACCCGTGCCAAGCCCTTGGGCATTGAGGTGGTGGTGCCGCAGAGCGCGGCCGACTGGCACGCCGCCCTGGAGGGCGAGCACTTCGCGGCCCTGGCGCAGTACCCCTGCAGCACCGGCCTGGTGGAAGACCTGAGCGCCTACGCCGCCCAGAGCCACGCGCAGTCCGCCGCCTTCATTGTCGCGGCCGACCTGCTGGCGCTGACCCTGCTGAAGCCGCCGGGCGAGATGGGCGCCGACATTGTGGTGGGCACCACGCAGCGTTTTGGCATGCCCATGGGTGCGGGCGGCCCGCACGCGGCCTACATGGCCTGCCGCGACGCCTTCAAGCGCTCCCTGCCCGGTCGCCTGGTGGGCGTGAGCGTGGACGCGCATGGCAATACTGCCTACCGCCTGGCGCTGCAGACGCGCGAGCAGCACATCCGCCGCGAAAAAGCCACCTCCAACATCTGCACCGCGCAGGTGCTGCCCGCCGTCGTGGCCAGCATGTACGCCGTGTACCACGGCCCGCAGGGTCTCAAGCGCATCGCCCAGCGCGTGGCCGCGTACACCGCCATCCTGGCCCGCGGCCTGCAGAGCATGGGCCACACGCTGCGCAAGGAAACGGCGTTTGACACGATCTGGCTGCTGACCAAAGACGCCACAGCCCCGCTGATGCAACGCGCCCGCGACGCCGGCATGAACCTGCGGCAGGCTTGCGAACAGAGCATCGTCATCTCGCTGGACGAGACCACCACCCGCGAGGACATCGCGGCCCTGTGGCAGGTGTTTGCCCAGGACGGCCAGGCCCTGCC
>CALMYH010000064.1 GCA_937873395.1 uncultured Burkholderiales bacterium | reverse complement strand
ACATGTTCAAGAAAATCCTGATCGCGAACCGCGGTGAAATCGCCTGCCGCGTCATCGCCACCGCCCGCAAGATGGGCATCGCCACCGTGGCCGTGTACTCCGAGGCCGACAAGGAAGCGCGCCACGTACGCCTGGCCGACGAGGCCGTACTGCTGGGCCCGGCGCCCTCGCGCGAGTCCTACCTGGTCGCCGACAAGATCATCGCGGCCGCCAAGCAGACCGGCGCCCAGGCCATCCACCCCGGCTACGGCTTCCTGAGCGAGAACGAAGCCTTTGCCCAGCGCTGCGAAGACGAGGGCATTGCCTTCATCGGCCCCAAGGCCCATTCGATCGCGGCGATGGGGGACAAGATCGCCTCCAAGAAGCTGGCCAACGAGGCCAAGGTCAACACCATCCCTGGCTACAACGACCCGATCCCGTCGGCCGAGCGCGCGGTCGAGATCGCCAAGGACATCGGCTATCCCGTCATGATCAAGGCCTCGGCCGGTGGTGGCGGCAAGGGCCTGCGCGTGGCCTTCAACGACAAGGAAGCCCTGGAAGGCTTCACCGCCTGCCAGAACGAGGCCCGCAACAGCTTCGGTGACGACCGCATCTTCATCGAGAAGTTCGTCGAGCAGCCGCGCCACATCGAAATCCAGATCCTGGGCGACAGCCACGGCAATGTGGTCTATCTGAACGAGCGCGAGTGTTCCATCCAGCGCCGCCACCAGAAGGTGATCGAAGAGGCGCCTTCGCCTTTCATCAGCGACGCCACGCGCAAGGCCATGGGCGAACAGGCCGTGGCCCTGGCCAAGGCGGTGAAGTACCAGAGCGCCGGCACGGTGGAGTTCGTGGTCGGCAAGGACCAGGACTTCTACTTCCTGGAGATGAACACCCGCCTGCAGGTGGAACATCCGGTGACCGAATGCATCACCGGTCTGGACCTGGTCGAGCAGATGATCCGCGTGGCCGCCGGTGAGAAACTGGCCTTCTCTCAGGCCGACGTCAAGCGCGACGGCTGGGCCATCGAGTGCCGCATCAATGCCGAGGACCCGTTCCGCAACTTCCTGCCGTCCACCGGCCGCCTGGTGCGCTTCACGACGCCCCAGGAATCCATGTGGCAGGCCGACACCGCACACAAGTACGGCGTGCGGGTGGATACCGGGGTCTTCGAGGGTGGCGAGATCCCGATGTACTACGACTCGATGATCGCCAAGCTCATCGTGCATGGCAAGGACCGCAACGACGCCATCGCCAGGATGCGCGAGGCCCTCAATGGCTTCGTCATCCGGGGCATCAGCAGCAACATCCCTTTCCAGGCGGCACTGCTGGCCCATCCTGATTTTGTCTCGGGCAATTTCAACACCGGTTTCATTGCCCAGCACTACGGTGGAGGCTTCCGCGCCGAAGATGTGCCGCACGACGATGCGGACTTCCTGGTTGCCCTGGCTGCCTTCGTGCGCCGCAAAAGCCGCGAGCGGGCGACCGGCATTTCGGGCCAGTTGCCGGGTTATGGCGTGAAGGTGGGCAGCGACTACACCGTGATTTGCCTGGCCTCCGACGGCCAGCACCGTTACACCCCGGTGCGTGTCGAGGAGTTCACCGGAGAAGCGGGCTATGCCTCGGTGCTGGTCGGAGACAAGCGCTTCAAGATCAGTTCGCCCTCGCGCCTGAACGACATCGTCATCACCGGTGAGTGCAATGGCCAGCCTTTCACCGCCCAGATGGAGCGCGGTTCGGCGAAGAATCCGCTGGCTCTGGTGGTGCAGCACAACGGCACCAAGCTGGAGACCATGGTGGTTTCGCCGCGCATGGCCGAGCTGCACAAGCTGATGCCCTTCAAGGCGCCGCCCGACATGAGCCAGTTCGTGCTCTCGCCCATGCCCGGCTTGCTGGTGGACGTGGCGGTGCAGCCTGGTCAGAAGGTGCAGGCCGGCGAACGGGTGGCGGTGATCGAAGCCATGAAGATGGAGAACGTGCTGTTCGCCACCGCCGATGGCGTCGTGGCCAAGGTGCTGGCATCCAAAGGCGAATCGCTGGTGGTCGACCAGCCCATCGTGGAGTTCGAGAAATGAGCGGCCCCCACGCTCCACCGCTGCGCGGGTCGTTGCCCCCCGAGGGGGCTGATCCGGCTTGGGGCGGCCCGGCGCCGGATCGCCGCGGCACGCCCCGTCCTTTCAAGGTGCTCGGTGTCCAGCAGATCGCCATCGGCGGCCCGGAAAAACTGCGCCTGCAGACCCTTTGGGTGGACATGCTGGGCCTGGAGAAGACCGGCACCTTTCAGAGCGAGCGCGAGAATGTCGACGAGGACATCTGCGCCATTGGCAGCGGCCCGTTCAAGGTCGAGGTGGATCTGATGCAGCCCATGGACCCGGAAAAGAAGCCGGCCGTCCATGCCACACCGCTCAACCACATCGGTTTGTGGATCGACGACCTGCCCAAGGCGGTCGAATGGCTCACGGCCCATGGTGTGCGTTTTGCCCCTGGCGGCATCCGCAAGGGCGCGGCGGGCTTCGACATCACCTTCCTGCACCCCAAGGCGAACGAGGAATTCCCGATTGCTGGCGAGGGCGTCCTGATCGAGCTGGTTCAGGCACCGCCCGAGGTGGTCAGCGCCTTCGCTGCCCTCTCGTCGCAAGCCACCTGACGTTCCGGGAGCCGAGGAGACAGACCCCGCCGGGCGCCAGTCCGAGCGGGGCTTTTTTGCGCCTGCACCGGGTTCATTCGCAGATCATGTAGGTCTTGGTCAGCGGCTCCAGAACCTCGAAGGCACCTTCGAACCCCGGAGGTATGTAGATCCCTTCGCCGGGTCCGGCTTCCTCGTGGCCGCCTTGGGCGTCGTGCACTCGGCAGCGGCCTTCAAGCACCGTGAAGAGTTCGCGCTCGGTCGGCCCCATGGCGATCCGCCAGTGTCCAGGCTCGCAGCGCCAGACACCGCAGTAGACCTGCCCGGCGGCGAGCCCCCCTTCAACCAGGTTCCAGGTTTCCCGCATCGGGTTGCCCTGGATCAGGCGCTCCGGCCTGGGGTGATCGACGCTCGGCGTGCCTGGCGGTTGAACGGTCAGTTTGATCAGACGGGTGGCTGTGTTCATGCTCAGATTGTGCCGCTTCCGGCCGAGAAAGACGGGGTAGCTGGGTGAAGCCGGCGCTTATCGGGGCATTGAAGCGCCCCGCGTTGCGTAAGCTCGGTCCATCATCGTTTCTGTCCGGAGCTTGCCATGGCACGCACGATTCCCCTGGGTTCTGACCGGTCACGCGGTCCGCAACAAGCCGAACGGCTGCTGTCTTCCGGCGACCGTGACTGGGAGAAGCGTCGTCAGACCTGGCGCGAGCGCGAACTGGCCATGCCCTGGCCTCCCGAGCTGCTGCAAGCCTTTGCCTTGCGCATGGCCTCCCATGGGATGTGCGTGAGCCAGATGCTGATGGCCTGCGATCGTCGATATGCCCTGCAGCAACTGGCCGATGCCCACAACCTCGCCGACGACACCCTCCGTCTGATGGCGGTGCAGCTGTTCCGTCACTTCGAGGCCCGACAGTCAGGCGTCGTCTCCGTGCATTGATCACACGGCCGAGGGATTACCCGGGATTCAGCCCGCCGCATCCCCGCCGACACCCTGATCAACCCGTGTCATCCCTTCCCGCACTCCATCTGCCCATGTCCGTGTTCAAACCACTCAAACCCGGTGTTCAACTGATGCGCTCGTTGCGCCTGCCGGTCAAGCTGGGCGTGCTGGCACTGGTGCTGCTTGTGCCACTGGCCCTGATTTCATGGACGCTGGTGCAGCGCCTCAACGCCAGCATCGCGTTGACCGAGGCCGAGCTGGCCGGGACAAACCTGGTTCAGGCCACAGGAGACGTGATCCGCGTGGTGCAAAAGCATCGGGGGCAGACCGGCATGCTCTTGTCAGGTCAGGATTCGGTGCGCCCCCAGCTTGAGGCCACCCGCGCGGACAAGCTGCTCGCCCTGGGGCGTGTGAGTACCGCCCTGCAGCAGCGCCCCGACTTCGCCCTGGGTCCCGATTGGCGCTCGCTGGAGGAGCGCGTCCGGCTCCTGTCCAGCCAGACACATGCCTCGCCAGCCGAGTCGTTCGACCGCCATACCCAGCTCATCACCGACCTGCGACGCTTTGTCTACTCCGTGGGGGAGCGCTCCAAGCTGCTGTTCGACCCTGAGCCAGGCAGCTATTTCCTGATGGACATGGTCGTGAGTCACTCCCTGGGATGGGCCGAACTGGTGGCGCGGATCAGCGATGCCGGTGCCAGCGAGCTGGCGCGTATCCCGTCCGATCCTGAGAGTCTGACCCGCGTCCAGCTGATGCTGGGAGAAGCCAGCGCCCGCACCAGCGACATTCTTCATTGGGTGGGCTACCCGGCTGCCCATGGCCACGCCGATCTGGGTGGCTCTGAGGCGGCCCGCGCCGTCCAGGCGTACCTCGATGCAGCCTTGCGCGCACTGCGCGAGCCTGGCAGCCAGTCTGCGCAGGCCTTTTTTGACGACGGCAACCGGGCGCTTGCCGCCATCCAGGATTTCGAGCAGCGTGCGCTGAGTCGACTGGAGGCCAGCCTGGCGACGCGCCTGTCGAGAGACAGAGGCTGGCTGTGGTCGACCCTGGCTTCGACCGGCGCAGGACTGCTGCTGCTGGGTTATTTGATGGCAGCCTTCCATTTCAGCTTCGTGATCGACTTTCGCCACGCCATCGCCGTGATGCGCCAGACGGCGGCCGGCAATCTGCGGGTTCAGGTGAACGTGCGCGGCCAGGACGAACTGGCCGAACTGTCCCGCTTGCTGCAGGCGGTCAATGCCAGCCTGTCCGGCATGGTGGCCGGGGTTCGCAGCAACTCGGCCCTGGTCGCGTTCGCAGGCAAAAGCCTGGCCGCCGGCAACCGGGATCTGGCAGACCGCACCGAACAGCAGGCGGCCAACCTGGAGCAGACCACCGCCAGCGTGCAGGAGCTCGCCGGGACCGTCCAGCAGAACGCACAGACCGCCAGCGACTCGGACCGGCAGGCCGCGCGGGTGCGGGATGTGGCGGATGCCGGAGCGCAGGCCATGGGGGAGGCGGTCGGCTCGGTCGAGCTGATCCAGAAGAGCGCCCAGCAGATGTCCGACATCATCGGGGTGATCGACAGCCTGGCTTTCCAGACCAACATCCTGGCCCTGAATGCGGCGGTGGAGGCCGCCCGTGCGGGCGAACAGGGCAGGGGGTTTGCCGTGGTCGCCAGCGAGGTCCGGTCCCTCGCCCAGCGATCGGCTGCTTCAGCCAAGGAGATCCGGCAACTGATCGAAACCTCGATCCGGCAGGTCGAGTCCAGCGCTCGCCAGATCCGCGCGGTCGGCGGCAACATCGAGCAGATCGTCGGAGGTGTGCGTTCTGTGGCTTCGAACATGTCGCTCATCTCGACCGCCAGCGCGGAACAGAGCAACGGACTGGGTGAAATCACGTCTGCCATCCGGCAGCTCGATGAAATCACCCAACGCAATGCCCAGATGGTCGAGCGGGCCGTCGAGCAGGCCAATCTGCTTGAGCATCGGGCGGCCCACCTCGCACAGGCGGTGGCGAGCTTCCAGTTGCAGCAGGGAACGGCCGAAGAGGCCATGCAGATGGTTCAGCGCGCGGTCGACCGCCGATCCGGAACCGGACGGGACGGCTACCCGCAGGCCCTGACCGAACCCACGAACGGATTCCACGACCGCGACATGTACGTGTTTGCCCTCGATCGCAGTGGTGTCTATCGTGCGTTTGGTGGCAAGCCGGAGAAGGTCGGCTCGCGGGTACAGGACATTCCCGGGGTCGACGGAGAGGCGCTGCTGCAGTCGATCGTCACGCAGGCCGAGATCGAGCCGGGCTGGGTCGAGTACGACATCGTCAACCCGCTCACCGGAAAAATCCAGACCAAGATGTCCTATGTCACGCGTGTGGATGACCTGTACGTGGGCTGCGGCATCTACAAGACGGCGGTGTTGGCCACCGCCTGAACGCGGTGCACCTGCCGCCCGTTCATGGTCCTGTCTGTTGCGCGCGGCGTGCGCGGGCCCGTTCCAGAGCGGCTTCGATCACCGACCGCTTGCGGTTCAGCGTCTCGGCGTCGGTGTGTAGGGAATGGGCGGCCAGGTCGGACAGCTTGAGACGGGCCTTGGCCTCCAGCCGTTCCTCATGTTCCTGCCGTTCACGCATCAGGCGGCGCTGGCGTGCCTCGTAGCGGGTTCTGGCCATATCGGCCTGGGCCTGGCTCCACCCAGCCCATCCGGTCCGGTCGCCGCTCACCACCTCCAGCGAGATGCAGTCGACCGGACACACCGGAATGCACAGCTCACACCCGGTGCAGTGCGGCTCGATCACCGTGTGCATGCGCTTGTGGGTGCCGACGATGGCATCGGTGGGGCAGGCCTTGATGCAGAGCGTGCACCCGATGCACCAGTTCTCGTCAATCACCGCGACCGTTACCGGTCCCTCCACGCCACAGGATGGGTCCAGCGCCTGAACCGGCTGGCCTGTGATCAGCGACAGTCGTGCAATGCCTTCGGTGCCGCCCGGGGGGCAGCGGTTGATGGGCACACCTACCCTTCCGATCGCGTGGGCGTAGGCGGCACAGTCCGGATACCCGCAGCGCGTGCACTGCGTCTGGGGCAAGGCCAGGTCGATCCGGGTGACTTCGTCGTCCATGGCGAATGTGCGGGCCACCGGCGGCAGGGCCGCGGCCCTGCCCAGGTTCAGGCGGCGTTGCGACGCGTCTTGCCGTTGGCCTTGGCGGCGACCGGGGCCTTGCGGGAGGAGCCAACTTTGCGGGCCGGGGTCCTGGGTGCCGCCTCGGGGGTGTCGACGGCGGGCGGCGCCGGCACCGGCGCGGCGATGCCGGCGCGGTGGGCCAAAATGAAGCTCTTGACCACCGGGTACACCATTTCGCGCCAGCGGCGGCCGCTGAAGATGCCGTAATGACCCGCTTCCTTGGCCTCGTAGTGCATCTGGTGCTTGGCGGGAATGCCGGTGCACAAGGTGTGGGCCGCCGCCGTCTGCCCGCTGCCCGAAATGTCGTCCAGCTCGCCTTCGATCGTCAGCAGGGCAGTGTGTTTGATGTCCTGGGGCCGGACCCGCTCGGGTTTGCCCTTGGGGTTGCGCACATCCCAGGTGCCGTGGACGAGCTTGAACTCCTGGAACACGGTCTCGATCGTTTCCAGGTAATAGTCGGCATCCATGTCCAGCACCGCGTTGTACTCGTCGTAGAACTTGCGGTGGCTCTCGGCGCTCGACATGTCGCCCTTGATCAGGTCCTGGAAGTAGTCGTAATGGCTGTCGGCATGCCGGTTCGGGTTCATCGCGATGAAACCGGCGTGTTGCAGGAATCCCGGATAGACCCGGCGGCCGGCACCCGGGAAGCTGGTCGGCACACGATAGATCACATTGTTCTCAAACCAGCTGTGGCTGCGCTGGACGGCCAGGTCATTGACGGAGGTGGGTGACTTGCGGGCGTCGATCGGGCCACCCATCATGGTCATCGACAGGGGAGTCAGCTCGCCACGAGAGGCCATCAGGGACACCGCGGCCAGGACCGGCACGGTGGGCTGGCAGACACTCATCACATGGCAGTTGCCGTAGGTCTTTTGCAGGTAACGGATGAACTCCTGCACGTAATTGACGTAATCGTCCAGGTGGAATTCGCCTTCGGACAAGGGTACCAGGCGGGCGTTTTTCCAGTCGGTGATGTAGACCTTGTGATCGCCAAGCATGGTGCGAACCGTGTCGCGCAGCAAGGTGGCGTAGTGGCCCGACAGCGGCGCCACGATCAGGACCACAGGCTGTTCCTTTAGCTTGGACAGGGTGGCGCTGTCGTCGCTGAAGCGCTTGAACCGACGCAGTTCACAGAAGGGCTTGTCGATCTCGACGCGTTCGAAAATGGCCACGTCCACGCCATCCACGGCGACGGTCCTGATGCCGAACTCGGGTTTCTCGTAATCCTTGCCCAGCCGGTGAAGCAGGTCGTAGGCGGCGGAGATTCGCTGGGCCAGCGGCGTCTGCGCAAAAGGCAGGCTGGTGTTGGTGAACATCTTGGCCGCGACTTCGGCCAAGTCGGCGAAGGGCTCCATGATGGAGCGCTGGGTTTCGTAGAACTGGTAGAGCATGGTGGCCAAGAGTAGTTATGTTGCAGTGCAACATAATATTAGCAGGAACGCAGGAACTGCGCTGCGGTGAAAACACCTAAAGAAATCACCCAGTTGTCACCTTGGTGAAAGCTTGCCGCTGCGTGTTGCATCGGCACATCGGCCCGCCCAGCCGGAATCGGGCTTTCGGGCCACTCTCATGCCCACGCGCGCCGCAAAAATGCCCCGACAGTCCGACCGGGGCTCTGTTGCCGCCTACAGAGGGCTCAGACGACTTGCGCGATCGACTTGCAGACGTGGTCGATGTTCTTGCTGTTGAGCGCCGCCACACACATGCGGCCGGTGTCGGTGCCATAGACGCCGAACTCGCTGCGCAGGCGCACCATCTGTTCCTTGCTGAGCCCGGAATAGCTGAACATACCGATCTGCTGCGTGATGAAGCCCATGTCCTGCTGCACGCCGGCGGCCTTAAGGCCATCGACCAGCTTCTGGCGCATCGCCTTGATGCGCACGCGCATCTCGCCCAGTTCCTTTTCCCACAGGGCACGCAACTCCGGGTTGTTCAGCACGGCGGCCACCACCGCGCCACCGTGGGTCGGCGGGTTGGAGTAGTTGGTGCGAATGACAATCTTGAGTTGCGACAGCACGCGGGCCGCTTCTTCTTTGTTTTCGCACAGCACCGACAGGGCACCCACCCGCTCGCCATACAGGCTGAAGCTCTTGGAAAAGCTGGTCGAGACGAAGAAACTGAGTCCGGCAGCCACGAACTTCTGGATCACGGCACCGTCCTCGGCGATGCCGTGGCCGAAGCCCTGGTAGGCCATGTCGAGGAAGGCCGTCAGGCCTTTGGCTTTGACCACGGCCACGACCTGGTCCCACTGCTCGGGGGTGATGTCGTAACCGGTCGGGTTGTGGCAGCAGGCGTGCAGGACGACAACGGTGCCCGGCGCCGCGGCGTTCAGGCTGGCCAGCATGCCCTCAAAGTTGACGCCGCGCTTGGCCGCGTCGTAGTAGGCGTAGGTGTCGACCACGAAACCGGCATTCTGGAACAGGGCGCGGTGGTTTTCCCAGCTGGGGTCGGATATCAGCACCTTGGCATCGGGGCTGACGCGCTTGAGGAAATCGGCGCCGATCTTCAGGCCGCCGGTACCGCCGATGGCCTGCACGGTGGCCACGCGGCCACTTTGCAACGGCTCGCTGTCGGCGCCGAAAACCAGGCCCTTGACCGCGTTGTCATAGGCGGCAATGCCGTCGATGGGCAGGTAGCCGCGCGCCGTCGGCTTGTCCATCATGGCCTTTTCGGCGGCTTGCACACACTGCAGCAGCGGCAACTTGCCGTTGTCATCGAAGTACACACCCACGCCCAGGTTGACCTTGTTGGGGTGGGTGTCGGCAGCGAACTGCTCGTTCAGACCCAGGATCGGGTCGCGGGGGGCCATTTCGACGGCAGAGAAGAGGGACATGGTGTGCAGGGAGGCGGGTTGGGAATGTTCCGATTTTAGGCGAGGTCGGGGTCCCGGCCCGGGCGACAATCGGCGTGTCAATGGTCAAGGCAAACAGGAGCGGCGCGCGGTGGAACAGGTCGATGTGGTGGTGGTGGGGGCCGGCGTGGTCGGGCTGGCCGTGTCGCGTGCACTGGCCCTGGCCGGTCGCGAGGTGCTGGTGCTTGAGTGCGAGGCGCAGATCGGCAGCGGCACCAGCGCCCGCAACAGCGAGGTGATCCACGCGGGCATCTATTACCCGGCCGGTTCTCTCAAGGCCAGGCTCTGCGTGCAGGGCCGGCAGCTCTTGTACGACTACCTGCAGGAGCGGCAGATCGGCCACCGGCGCTGCGGCAAGCTCATCGTGGCCACCACGCCAGGACAGCTCGCCGGTCTGCCGGCCGTCGTCGAGCGGGCTCGGGCCAACGGCGTCGATGACCTGCGGCAGATCGACCGCGAAGAGGCCCTGTCACTGGAGCCGGCCCTGACCTGCCTGGGGGCGGTGCTGTCGCCATCGACCGGCATTCTGGACAGCCACGCCCTGATGCTGTCGCTGCAGGGTGACCTGGAGCACGCCGGCGGGACGGTCGTCTGCCACAGTGGGGTGCAGCGCTTGTCGGCGTGCACCGCCGGGATCGGGGTGTCCACCGCCGATGGAACCGAACTGATGGCCCGGGCAGTGGTGAACGCCGCAGGCCTGCACGCCTGTGCCCTGGGCGCCGCCACCGAAGGCCTGGACCCGCGCTTCGTGCCCCAGGCCCGTTATGCCAAGGGGAGTTACTTCACGCTGGCCGGACGCGCACCTTTTTCCCGCCTGATCTACCCGGCGCCCGAACCGGACGCCCATCTGGCCGGTCTGGGCGTCCACCTGACGCTGGACCTGGGGGGACAGGCGCGCTTCGGCCCGGACGTGCAGTGGGTCGACGGACCGGAGCACCTGGAAGTGGATGCCGCGCGCGCGACCCTGTTCGAGGCCGAGGTCAGGCGCTATTGGCCGGGCTTGCAGGACGGCCTGCTGCAACCGGGCTATGCGGGCATCCGGCCCAAGATCAGCGGGCCCGGCGAACCTGCGGCCGACTTCTGCATCCAGGGACCGGCCCAGCACGGCGTGCCGGGTCTGGTGAACCTGTTCGGCATCGAATCGCCCGGCCTGACCAGCTGCCTGGCCATCGGTGAATACGTGGCCGGTCTGCTCAGCGAGCGGCCTTGACCGCCTCAGCGGCCTCTCGCACCAGGCTGGGTCCGCGGTAGATCAGGCCGGTGTAGATCTGAACCAGATCCGCTCCGGCCGTGATCTTGCTCACTGCATCTGCGCCGCTGAGCACGCCGCCCACACCGATGATGGGAAATGCCGGCCCCAGGGCCTGCCGCAGGGCGCGGATCACCCGGTTGCTGGCTTCGAGCACCGGCGTACCGGACAGGCCGCCGGTTTCCTCGGCGTGGGGCAGCCCCTTGACCGCCTCGCGCGAGAGGGTGGTGTTGGTCGCGATCACCCCCAGGCTGTTGTCGGGTTGGCCGCTGCTGTCGGCGCCGTAACGCAGCAGGGTGGCGGCGATCAGCCCGACCTGGGTCTCGTCCAGGTCGGGCGCGATCTTGAGGAAGACCGGAATGCGGCGACCGCTGCGCTGGGCCAGCTGTTCGCGTCGCTCGGCCACCGCACCCAGCAGGGCGTCCAGGGCCTGGTCCGATTGCAGGCTGCGCAGGTTCTGGGTGTTGGGACTGGAGATGTTGACTGTCACATAGTCCGCGTGCGGATAGACACCATTCAGGCAGACGAGGTAATCGTCGATGGCCCGCTCGATCGGGGTGCTGGCGTTCTTGCCGATGTTCAGGCCGAGCCGGATGCCATCGGCAGCGGATTCGCGCCGGCAGCGCGCCTGTTGTACGTGGGCGATGAAGCTCTCCAGCCCGTCGTTGTTGAAGCCCAGCCGGTTGATGAGCGCGTGGGCCTGGGGCAGCCGGAACATCCGGGGCTTAGGGTTGCCGGGCTGCCCCAGGGGCGTGACGGTCCCCACCTCGATGAAGCCGAAACCCATGGCCGCCAGACCGTCGATGCAGCGGGCGTTCTTGTCCAGGCCCGCCGCCAGGCCGACCCGGTTGGGAAACCGCAGGCCGGCCACCGTCGCTGGATCGTTCACGCGCCGCTCGCCGTAGAGGCAGGTCAGGGGCGTGTTCTGCACACGCGCGAGCGTCTCCAGCGTCCGCTCGTGGGCGGTTTCCGGATCCATGCCAAACAGGACGGGGCGGGCGAGGGCGTAGGGCAGCAGCGACATTGACGGGATAATCGGCGGGTTCGAGTAAACCCCGATTGTCTCAAATGACCCAAGACGAACTCAAAACCCTGGTGGGCCTGGCCGCACTGCAGTACGTGGTCCCTGGCCAACTGGTCGGTGTCGGCACCGGCTCCACCGTCAACAAGTTCATCGACGCGCTGGCCAGCATCAAGGACCAGATACCCGGCACGGTGTCGAGTTCGGAAGCCTCGACGGCGCGTCTGAGGGCCCTCGGCATTCCGGTGCTGGACGCCTCGGCGGTCGAGGAACTGGCGGTCTACATCGACGGCGCAGACGAAATCGATGCCAAGGGATTCATGGTCAAGGGCGGCGGCGCGGCCCTGACCCGGGAAAAGATCGTGGCCGCCCAATCGCGCCGTTTTGTCTGCATCGCCGACGAGTCCAAACTGGTGGGCACGCTGGGTGCCTTTCCCCTGCCGGTCGAGGTCATCCCCATGGCCGCGTCGCGACTGCAGCGACAGTTCGCCCGCCTGGGCGGTCAGGCCCGTCTGCGACTGAAAGACGGAGCTCCGCTGCTCACCGACAACGGACAACACATCCTGGACGTGACCGGCCTCCAAATTGCAGACCCACTGGGGTTCGAAACCGAGGTGAACCAGTGGCCCGGTGTCGTGACGGTGGGGGTGTTTGCGCACCAGAAGGCCCACGTCTGCCTGCTGGGCACGCCCCAGGGCGTCAGAACCCTGAGCTTCTGAGGGTGCGGGATCAGAACCGGATGCCCGGCGGGGGCGTGACCGGTATCGGGGCCGGTTCGGGCGACGCCGGCGTCATCTCCTGGGCTGGGCGGGATCCTGCAGGCGCGGATGGAGCCTGGCTGGCCGCGACCAGAGGGGTGGCCGCCGGGCGGCGATAGTTCGATGGCAGTACCGACTGTTCCGGATAGCCAGCCGCATCGAGATACTGCTTCCATTCGGCTTCATTGAAGCCGCGCATCTGCTGGCGCCCGACCGTCAGCACCGGCAGGGAGTGACCACCACTCAGTCGTTGCAGCGCCTCCAGGTCGGCATTGCTCTCAACGGTCTTTTCGGTGAAAGGAATGCCGCGGCGCTCAAGGTAGCTGGTGGCGGTGCGGCAGGGGCTGCAGTCGCTGCTGGTATACAGGGTGACCGGGAAGCGGGCGGAGGGCTGGCGCAAGGCAAAGGGCAGTGCGGCCGACCCTGCGGGTGCCCCTCCGGCGGTTGCGCCGGTCGCCGGGCGAGCCGGGTTGGCGGCCGGTGGCGGCTGGTCCGAGTAGCTCACCCGTCCGTCGGGCCCGACGATGCGGTAGACCCCTTGCGCCATGGCCGGCAGGGCGAACAGGCAGGCCAGGGTCAGCAGCAGGACGGTCCCGCCGGGCAGGCGTTGGCTGGGTGCAGGCATGTGGTTTCTCCGGTCTGTGCTGTACAGGTCGATCAGGCCATGCCCTGGTGACGCAGGAGGGCATCGATCGAAGGCTCCCGACCACGGAAGGCCTTGAAGGAATCCATGGCGGGGCGACTGCCGCCCGCTTCCAGGATGGCCTGACGATAGCGCCTTCCGGTCTCGACATCCAGAGGTCCCCGACCGGTGCGCTCGGCAGCCTCCTCAAAGGCGGCGTAGGCATCGGCCGAGAGCACTTCGGCCCACTTGTAGCTGTAATAACCGGCCGAATAGCCACCCGCAAAAATGTGGCTGAAGGTGTGCGAGGTGCGGTTGTAGTCGGGTGGCATGATGAGCGCCACTTCTTGCCGGACCTGGTGCAGCAGGGCCAGCAAAGCGGCCTCATCCTCCGGGGGTTCGGCCTGGCTGTGCAGCAGCATGTCGAACAGGGCAAACTCGACCTGGCGCAGGGTTTGCAGGCCGCTCTGGAAGTTCTTGGCGGCCAGCATCTTGTCGAACAGCTCGCGGGGCAGCGCCTCTCCCGTATCGACATGGGCGGTCATGTGCCGCAGCACGTCCCATTCCCAGCAAAAGTTTTCCATGAACTGGCTGGGCAGTTCGACCGCGTCCCATTCGACGCCACTGATGCCGGCCACATCCCGCTCATCGACCTGTGTGAGCATGTGATGCAGACCGTGCCCGAACTCGTGGAACAGCGTGATGACGTCGTCGTGGGTCAGCAGGGCCGGCTTGCGCAGGCCGTCGATCTCGAGGCCTTCGGCAAAATTGCACACCATGTGGGCCACAGGGGTCTGGAGCTGGCCTGTGTCGGGGCGCAGCCAGCGGCCGCGCACGTCGTCCATCCAGGCACCCCCCCGCTTGCCCTTGCGGGCACCCGGATCGAGGTAAAACTGCCCCACCAGTTCCGGTCCGTTCGGACCACTGCGCTCGATGCGGTAGAACTCCACCCCCGGGTGCCAGACCGGGGCATGGTCGGGACGGATGGCGACCTCAAACAGGGTTTCAACGATCTGGAACAGGCCGGCCAGCACCTTGGGCGCGGTGAAATAGGGCTTGACCTCCTGCTCGCTGAAGGCGTAACGGGCTTCCTTGAGCTTTTCGCCGATGTAGGCCCAGTCCCAGGGTTGCGGATCGTCGAGGCCCAGGTGCTCGGCGGCGAAGGCCCGCATGTCGGCCAGATCGCGCTCGGCGAACGGACGGGCTTTGGCGGCCAGATCGCGCATGAAAGCCACCACCTGCTCGGGCGACTCGGCCATCTTGGGGACCAGCGACACGTCGGCGAAATGCCGGTGCCCCAGCAGGCGGGCCTCTTCATGCCTGAGGGCCAGCAGTTCGACCATGATGGCCGCATTGTCGAAGCGGACAGCCTCGCCCTCGGCCTGGTTGCTGGCCCGGGTGGCGTAAGCCCGGTACATGCGTTCCCGCACCGCCGACTGCCTGGCAAACTGCATCACCGGCAGATAACACGGCATCTTGAGTGTCAGCTTGTGGCCTTCCTGGCCGTCGGCCTGCGCAGCCGCCGCCGTGGCCTGCAGCACGTCTTCGGGCAGGCCGTCCAACTGCTCCCGCGGCACGTACCAGCCGAAGGCGTCGGTGGCGTCGAGCGCGTTCTCGCTGAATCTCTGGGCCAGCTCTGCCTGCCGCTCCTGGATGGCGGCAAAACGGTCTTTGGCCTCGCCGCGCAGCTCCGCACCGCCGAGGACGAAGCCCCGCATGGCGTTGTGGTGCGCGCGCTTTTGCTCCGGGGTGAGTCGGGTCACCTCCATGGCTTTGTACTTGCCGTAGAGACGTTCGTCCGCGCCCAGCCGGGTCCAGAACTCGGTCACCTTCGGCAGGGCTGCGTTGTAGGCAGCACGCAGTTCCGGCGTGTCGGCCACGCTGTTGAGGTGGCTGACCGCACCCCATGCGCGTCCCAGTCGCTCGGTGGCGACATCGAGGCGGCTGGCCATGGCCTGCCAGTCGGCAGGAAACGCTTCCGCACACACCGCTTCCAGCGCCTGGCCGGCCTCGGCCAGCAGGTGGTCCATGGCAGGGCCGACCGTCTCGGGCGTGATGGCGTCGAAGCGGGGCAGGCCGGACAGTTCAAGCAGGGCGTTGTCGGTGGTGGCGGAAGCGGTCATGGATGCTCAGATGGGTGAGGGTCCGGCAAGTTCAAGCCGGACGGGGTGACACCAGCCGTCAGGCGGACTTTTTCGGGCTCTTCTTGACGGTGCGGGCCTTCTTGAGCTGCCCGCCGGCGGTCAGGCGCTGGTTGCCCAGCACGCGCACCACCTTGACTTCGGGCTTCTGTCCGCCGCGCTTGCTGAACTTGAGCACCTTGACGTCGCGCGGACCCGGCTTGCGGTCTTCATCGACCGTCCGGACCTTCTCGGGCACAGGGCGCCAGAGCACCAGCAGCTTGCCGATGTGCTGTATGGGCGCGGCCTCCAGGTCTTCGGCCAGGGTCTGGAGCATGGCCTCGCGGGCTTGCCGGTCATCGCTGAAGACACGCACCTTGATCAGGCCATGGGCCTTGAGGGCGGCGTCGACTTCCTTGCGCACGGCGGGGGTCAGTCCGTCGGCTCCGATCAGCACGACCGGATTGAGGTGGTGGGCATCGGCGCGGTGGATCTTGCGCTGGGCCGGGGTGAGATGGATTTGGGGCATGGGACAATTATCCTCGAGCGCTCGCCATCGCGTCCGCCATTCAATTCATCGGGCACATGGGAATCAAGGTCAGGACGCAATCCAAGAAAGTCGACAAGGCGTGGTTGAACCAGCACGTCAACGATCCCTACGTGCGCCTGGCCCAGAAGGAGGGTTACCGGGCACGTGCGGCCTACAAGCTCAAGGAGATCGACGAGAGCCTGGGCCTGGTCCATCCGGGGCAGGCGATTGTCGATCTGGGGAGTGCGCCGGGTGCCTGGAGCCAGTACCTGCGTCGCCGCATGGGCACCGATCCGGCGTCCGGAGAGGTGCGAGGTCGGCTGATCGCCCTGGACCTGCTGCCCATGGACCCGATCGAAGGCGTCCAGTTCATCCAGGGTGACTTTCGCGAGAGCGACGTGCTGCAGGCCCTCGAGTCGGCACTGGCCGCCAGAGGGCTTGCCCAACTCGATCTGGTGGTGTCCGACATGGCCCCCAACCTGTCCGGCATCGCCAGTGCCGACGCGGCACGGATCACCGACCTGGTCGAACTGGCGGTGGACTTTGCCGCCCGACACCTGCGACCGGATGGAGCCCTGGTGGTCAAGCTTTTCCATGGGGCGGCCTACGAACCCCTGGTGGCGCTGTTCCGCCAGACGTTCCGGACCGTCAAGACCATCAAGCCCAAGGCATCCCGGGACAAATCCTCGGAAACCTTTCTGGTGGGCCTGGGTCTGAAACAGGGCGGGCCGACACGTTGAATGCCCCAGGCTATCTTCCCGATAGAAAGACCCCTTGATCTATTCCGGCATCAGGGTGTCTTGAAAGCCATAAAATGGGCCTGACATGCCAGTTTTCTATATTGTTCTAGCCAGGAGCTGCCGTTGAACAACCAGTGGTTCTCGAAAATCGCCGTGTGGATGGTCATCGCCATGGTGCTTTTCACCGTCTTCAAGCAGTTCGATGGCCGGAACGTGGCCAGTGCGGGCACCGTGGGCTATTCCGACTTCCTGAACATGGTCAAGGCCGGCAACATCAGGGCTGCCACCATCCAGGAGAGCCCCGGTGGCACGGAGATCACCGCCATCACCCAGGATGAACGCCGGGTGCGCACCACGGCCACCTTTCTGGATCGTGGCCTGATCGGCGACCTGATCAACAACAACGTCAAGTTCGACGTCCGGCCGCGCGAGGAAAGTTCATTGCTGATGACCCTGCTGGTCAGCTGGGGGCCCATGCTGCTGCTGATCGGGGTCTGGATCTACTTCATGCGCCAGATGCAGGGCGGCGGCAAGGGCGGCGCCTTCAGTTTCGGCAAGAGCAAGGCGCGCATGCTGGACGAGAACAACAACACCGTCACCTTTGCCGACGTGGCGGGCTGCGACGAAGCCAAGGAAGAGGTCAAGGAGGTCGTCGACTTCCTCAAGGACCCGTCCAAGTTCCAGAAGCTCGGTGGTCGCATCCCGCGCGGTCTTCTTCTGGTCGGTCCGCCCGGCACCGGCAAGACCTTGCTGGCCAAGTCCATTGCCGGCGAAGCCAAGGTGCCGTTCTTCAGCATTTCGGGTTCCGACTTCGTCGAAATGTTCGTGGGCGTGGGCGCGGCCCGCGTGCGCGACATGTTCGAGAATGCCAAGAAGAACGCCCCCTGCATCATTTTCATCGACGAAATCGATGCCGTGGGACGTCAGCGTGGGGCCGGCCTGGGCGGTGGCAACGACGAGCGTGAGCAGACCCTCAACCAGATGCTGGTCGAGATGGACGGCTTCGAGACGAACCTGGGCGTGATCGTCATCGCCGCGACCAACCGACCGGACATCCTCGACGCGGCTTTGCTTCGCCCGGGTCGCTTCGACCGCCAGGTCTATGTGACCTTGCCTGACATCCGCGGTCGCGAGCAGATCCTCAACGTGCACATGCGCAAGATCCCGCTGGGCACCGACGTCAACGCCGCCGTCATTGCCCGTGGCACGCCCGGCATGAGCGGCGCGGATCTGGCCAACCTTTGCAACGAAGCCGCCCTGATGGCCGCCCGCCGCAACGCCCGCCTGGTCGAAATGCAGGACTTCGAAAAGGCCAAGGACAAGATCCTGATGGGCCCGGAGCGCAAGTCCATGGTCATGCCGGAGGAGGAACGCCGCAACACCGCCTACCACGAGGCGGGCCATGCGCTCATCGGCAAACTGCTGCCCAAGTGCGACCCGGTGCACAAGGTGACCATCATCCCGCGCGGCCGTGCCCTGGGTGTGACCATGAGCCTGCCCGAGAAGGACCGCTACAGCTACGACAAGGAATTCATGCTGAACCAGATCAGCATGCTGTTCGGTGGTCGCATTGCGGAAGAGGTGTTCATGAACCAGATGACCACCGGCGCCAGCAACGACTTCGAACGCGCGACGCAGATCGCCCGCGACATGGTCATGCGCTACGGGATGACCGACGCGCTGGGGCCCATGGTCTACGCCGAGAACGAGGGCGAGGTGTTCCTGGGGCGTTCGGTCACCAAGACCACGCACATGAGCGAGCAGACGATGCAGAAGGTCGATGCCGAGGTTCGCCGCATCATCGACGAGCAGTACAGGCTGGCACGTGACCTGATCGAGGAACACAGCGACAAGATGCACGCCATGGCCAAGGCCTTGCTGGAGTGGGAAACCATCGATGCCGAGCAGATCGACGACATCATGGCCGGCAAACCGCCCCGTCCTCCGAAAGACTGGACCCCGCGCACCCCGGTCGGGGGGGGGGACGGCGGCAGTGGGGGCACTCCCGCTGTCAGCACCGACGCGGCGCCAACGGCCGCCTGAGGGGCCAGCCCTCTGGCCGACGACCGCCAGGCGGCGGCGAAGAAACAAAAAAGGGGCCACATGGCCCCTTTTTTGTGCAAGGCAGACGGGCTCAGAGAATGGCATTGCCCGGCTGTTCGCCCCGCTCGTACACCACATGCGCCCGCCCCACGATGAGGGCGTCCAGACTGCCGATGTTGTTGGCGTCCTTGTTCGTGTAGGGCAGCTTTTGCAAGACGTAGCGCATGGCATTGAGCCGAGCGCGCTTCTTGCAGTCGCTCTTGATCACGGTCCAGGGAGAGTCGGCGGTGTCGGTTTCGAAGAACATCGCTTCCTTGGCCTTGGTGTAGTCCTCCCATTTGTCCAGGCTGGCCATGTCGATCGGGCTGAGCTTCCACTGCTTGAGCGGATGGGCCTTGCGCTCCGTGAAGCGCCGGCGCTGCTCTTCGCGGCTGACCGAAAACCAGAACTTGATCAGATGAACTCCGCTGCGCACCAGGTGACGCTCGAACTGGGGCGCCTGGCGCATGAACTCCTGGTATTCGGCGTCTGTGCAGAAGCCCATGACCCGCTCGACACCGGCCCGGTTGTACCAGCTGCGGTCGAACAGGACGATTTCTCCGGCGGTTGGGAGGTGCTGGACGTAGCGCTGAAAATACCACTGGCCGCGTTCGACCTCGGTGGGCTTCTCCAGGGCCACCACCCGTGCGCCCCGGGGGTTGAGGTGTTCCATGAAGCGCTTGATGGTGCCGCCCTTGCCGGCCGCATCGCGGCCCTCGAACAGGATCACCACCCGCTGCCCGGTGTCCTTGGCCCAGGCCTGCAGCTTGAGCAGCTCGACCTGAAGCAGGTACTTCTGCGCCTCGTAAACGCGCCGCGAGAGCAGGTTCTTGTAAGGATAGGCACCGCTGCGCCAGTCCTTGGCCAGCTGTTCGTCGGGATTCACCTCTGCCTTGACCCGGCGCTGTCTGGACTTCGACTCCCCCTTGATCAGCTGCCGGATGGCCTTGGCGTCATCCGGTGCGGCACCTTCCAGAATGGCACGCAGGGATTCGGCTTTTTCCGCCACCGAAGTTTCCGGTCGGCCCATGATGTCCTTCACCGCCGCCATCTGACCGGCCTGGCGCGCTGCGACGCTTTGCCTGACCGAGATCTTGCGGATGCGCGAGGGCTGTTCGCTGCCGCTGGTGTCTCCCAGGGACACTCGCCTGGGTTTGTCCTCGACGGCCGTTGCACCCGTCTTGCGCGAGGCAGAGGCTGTGCGCGCCGGCCGGCTCCCCCTGGCTTTCTGGGTCACTGTGTCGGGAAGGGCTTTGCCGGCGGGTGCGAGAGGAGAAGAGGGGGACAGACGGGTGCTGCGCTCGGCCATGGGCGATCTTTCCTGATGGACTAAAAATTCCATTTTCCGCCTGTGACAATCGTGTGACTTGACAAATATCAAGTACCCCGGGCAAACGGAGGTCGGCGTCCCGGAAATTCGACAGGGCACAGCATCGCTCCGGTCGGACCGGGCGCCTGTCCAAGTATCGGGTCAGAGCTTCTTGACCAGCACCAGACTCTTGCGGTCCCAGTTGTACTTGCGCTTGCGAGCCTCCGGCAACCACTCGGGACTGACTTGAGAGAAGCCGCGCTTGAGGAACCAGTGCAGTGTCCGGGTCGTGAGCACAAAGATGCTCTGCAGACCCTGGGCTCGGGCACGCGACTCGATGCGCTTGAGCAGCCGCTCGCCGTCGCCCTGGCTCTGCGACTGGGGCGACACCGTCAGGGCCGCCATCTCGCCGGTGCGTTCTTCCGGGTAGGGATAGAGCGCCGCGCAACCGAAGATCACGCCGTCGTGTTCGATGATGGTGTAGTAGCCGGCGTCGCGTTCGATTTCGGTGCGATCGCGCTTGACCAGGGTGCCGTCCTTCTCGAACGGTTCGATCAGGGCCACGATGCCACCGACATCGTCCATGGTGGCTTCGCGCACGCTCTCGAGCTTCTCGTCGACCACCATGGTGCCGATGCCGTCGTGCACATAGATTTCGAGCAGCAGCGAACCGTCGAGTGCGAAGGGAATGATGTGGCTGCGTTCGACACCGCCCTCACAGGCGCGGATGCAGTGCTGCAGGTAAAAACCGGTGTCGGTCGGAACGGTGGGCGCGGGCAGGCTGCCCAGCAGGCGTTTGGCATCGGCCAGGGGCAGTTCGGTGTCGATCTCGCTTTGCGGATCGGTCGCATCGACCCGGATGCCGGGCACCTCCGTCATGAAGATCAGCTTGTCGGTCTGCAGGGCGACCGCCACCGAGGTGGCCACGTCCTCCATGCTGAGGTTGAACGCCTCGCCCGTGGGTGAAAAGCCGAACGGAGAGATGAGTACCAATGCCCCCAGGTCCAGCGTGCGCTGGATCCCCTCGGTGTCGACCTTGCGCACGAGGCCGGAGTGCAAGAAATCGACGCCGTCGATCACACCGACCGGACGCGCGGTGATGAAGTTGCCTGAGATGACCCGCACCCGGGCCCCGGCCATGGGGGTGTTGGGCAGTCCCTGGCTGAAGGCTGCTTCAATTTCGTAGCGCAGCTGCCCGGCGGCTTCCTGTGCGCAGTCCAGCGCCACCTCGTCGGTGATGCGCATGCCGTGCGAATACCGGGCCTCCTGACCCTTCAGGCGCAACTGCTCGTTGACCTGCGGTCGAAAGCCATGCACCAGCACGATCTTCACGCCCATGGCCTGGATCATGGCGATGTCCTGGGCGATCGAGGCCAGCTTACCGGCCGCGATGGCTTCACCCGTCAGGCCGATGACGAAGGTCTGGTACCTGAACTTGTGGATGTACGGTGCCACCGAGCGGAACCAGGGCACGAAGGTGAAGTTGAAGACGGTGGACATGGGGGCAGACGGGTGACCGGGTACGGGCAGGTGGGAGGACAGGGATAATTGCCGGTTGCCCGATTTTGACCGAAGTTCCATCTTGAACGCTGCCCGCCTGCACCTGGAGTTCCCCGAATCGCTGCCTGTCTCTGGCCGCCGGCACGAGATCGAGGCAGCGCTGCGCGAGCACCAGGTGGTCATCGTCTGTGGCGAAACCGGTTCGGGCAAGACCACCCAGCTGCCCAAGATCGCGCTGGCGATGGGCCGGGGACGCTGCAACGCGGCGCCGGGAGAGCGCGGACGGCTGATCGGCCACACCCAGCCGCGGCGGATCGCCGCCAGTTCGGTGGCCAAACGCATCGCCGAAGAACTGCAGACGCCCCTGGGGCAGGTGGTGGGCTACAAGGTGCGCTTCCAGGACCGGTTGAGCAAGGACGCCTCGGTCAAGCTGATGACCGACGGCATCCTGCTGGCCGAGACCCAGACCGACCCGGATCTCAAGGCCTACGACACGCTGATCATCGACGAGGCGCACGAGCGCAGCCTCAACATCGACTTCCTGCTGGGCTACATCCGCCAGTTGCTGCCGCGCCGGCCGGACCTGAAAGTCATCGTCACCTCGGCCACCATCGACGCCGACCGCTTCGCCCGCTATTTCGCCTCTTCCAGAGGGGCCGCGCCGGTACTCATGGTATCGGGCCGCACCTTTCCCGTGGAGGTGCGCTACCGGCCATTCGAGGAGAGCCGTGACTACGATCTCAACCATGCGATCGCGGACGGTGTGGACGAACTGTGGCGTGGTGGCGCAGGCCAGGGCGGCGACATCCTCATTTTTCTGCCCGGCGAACGCGAAATCCGCGAAGCCGCCGACCACCTGCGCAAGCACCTGTCGCACCAGCCGGTGCTGCGCAACGCCGAGGTGCTGCCCCTGTTCGCCCGCCTGTCGCAGGCCGAGCAGGAGCGCATCTTCCAGCCCCACGGCCAGCGCCGCATCGTGCTGTCGACCAACGTGGCCGAAACCTCGCTGACGGTGCCGGGCATCCGTTTTGTCATTGACGCGGGCACCGCGCGGGTCAAACGCTACAGCCTGCGCCAGAAGGTCGAGCAGCTGCTGGTCGAACCGATCAGCCAGGCCGCAGCCAACCAGCGGGCCGGTCGCTGCGGTCGGGTGGCCGACGGCATCTGCATCCGGCTTTACGACGAGGCCAGTTTCAACAGCCGTCCCCGCTTCACCGACCCGGAGATCCTGCGCAGCTCGCTGGCCGGTGTGATCCTGCGCATGAAGGCGATGCACCTGGGGGCGGTCGAGCGCTTTGCCTTTATCGAGCCACCCACAGGGCGTGCCATTGCCGATGGCTACCAGCTGCTGGCCGAACTGGGCGCGGTGGATGAGGCCAACGAGCTGACCGAGATCGGCCGGGCACTGGCACGGCTGCCACTGGATCCGCGTGTGGGCCGCATGATCCTGGAGGCGCGCCAGCGCGGTGCCCTCGACGAGGTGCTGGTGGTGGCCGCCGCGCTGTCGGTGCAGGACGTGCGCGACCGCCCGCTGGACAAACAGACCCAGGCGGACCAGGCGCACAAGAAGTTCGACGACGACAAGAGCGAGTTCACCGGCACACTCAAGCTGTGGAAATGGCTGGAGGACAGCAAGGGAGGCCACGGCACCGACCACAAGCTCAGTCACCGCCAGTATGAGAACCTGCTGCGCGAAAACTTCATCAACGTGCGCCGCGTGCGCGAGTGGCGCGACATCCATTCGCAGTTGCACACCGTGGTGGCCGAACAGGGGTGGAAAGCCTCTGTGCAGCCGGCCCGCCCGGCGCCGGGCCGCCCCAAGCCGGGCGACGCCCCCCCAGGGGGCAGCGACCCGCGCAGCGGCGGAGCGTGGGGGCCACAGGACCGCAGCGAAGGGCCGCCCCAAGCAAGGTCAGCCCCCCGGGGGGGCAGCGACCCGCGCAGCGGCGGAGCGTGGGGGCCAGCCACTTATGAACAGTTGCACCTGTCCATGCTCGCCGGCCTGCTGGGCAACATCGGCTGCAAGAACGACACCGAGGACTGGTACCTGGGCGCGCGTGGCATCAAGTTCCACCGCCACCCCGGCGCCAACCTGAGCAAGAAGCCCGGTCGCTGGATCGTCTGTGCCGAGCTGGTGGAAACCACGCGCCTGTTCGGCCGAGGCATCGCCGCCATCGAGCCGCAGTGGCTGGAGCAGGTGGGTTCGCATTTGCTGAAAAAGCAGGTGCTCGACCCGCACTGGGAGAAAAAAGCCGGCCGGGTCAGTGCCTACGAGCGCGCCACGCTGTATGGGCTGGTGGTCTACCAGCAGCGACGCATCGACTACAGCAGGGTGGACCCGGCGGGTGCGCGCGAGTTGTTCATCCGCGAGGCCCTGGTGGGTCATTTGCACGAGGACACCTGGGACAGCAGGCTGCCCTTCCTGGCCGCCAACCGTCGCACCGTGCGCGAGGTGCAGGACCTGGAGCACAAGGCGCGCCGGCAGGACGTGCTGGTCGACGACGAGCTGATCTATGCGTTCTACGACCAGCAACTGCCGGCCGATATCAGCAACGGCGCCGCTTTCGAGCGCTGGTACCGCGATGCCTCGAAAGCCCACCCCAAGCTGCTGTTTCTCACCCGCGAAGAGTTGATGCGTCACGAGGCCGCGGGCATCACCACCCAGGCCTACCCCAGGACGATCCGCCTGGGAGGCGTGGACTGCGCCGCCACCTACCTGCACGAGCCGGGCGACCCGCGCGATGGCGTGAGCGTGACGGTGCCGATCTTCGCCCTCAACCAGGTGAGCGAGGACCGCTGCGACTGGCTGGTGCCGGGCATGCTCAAGGACAAGGTGCAGGCCCTGCTCAAGACCCTGCACCAGCGCCCGCGCTCGCGCCTGGTGCCGCTGCCGGCCACCGCCGAGAAAATGACCGAGGCCTTGTGCCAACCCGAGGTGTTCGCCAGCGGCAACCTGATGGACGCGCTGCTTCGGCTGGTGCGTGAGGCGACCCAATTGCCGGTGCAGCGCAACGACATCAAGGTCGACATGCTGCCGGCGCACCACTTCATGCACCTGCGGGTGGTGGACGAACACGGGCGTCAGCTGGGTCAGGGGCGCAACCTCGGTGCGCTCAAGGCCGAGCTGGGCGCCAAGGCCCGCGGAGCCTTCCAGGCCTTGGCCTCGCTCAAGCTTCAGGATATCGCGGCCCCGGCCCCGGCGGCGGCCCAGCCAATACCTGCCACCGACGGTGGCCACCGTGTGCCTGCGCCGGGCAAGGCCCAGGCACCGGCCAAGCCGGGGCTCAAGACCTCCAGCGCCGAGCAGCGCCACACCACCTGGGACTTCGGCGAACTGCCCGAGCTGATGGAAATCCGCAAGGGCGGCCAGACCCTGATCGGATTCCCGGCGCTCGTCGATGATGGCGACGCGGTGCGCATCGAGGTGTTTGACGAGCCCGAGGCGGCCCAAGCGCGACACCGGGTCGGTCTGCGCCGCCTGTTTGCGCTGCAGATCAGGGATGCCCTCAAGTACCTGGAGAAGAACCTGCCCGGTTTGCAGGCCATGGGCGTGGCCTACATGGCCGTCGGCAAGACCGACAGCGGCGGGGGCGGTGGCACGCTGGAGGAGCTGAAGACCCAGATCCTCGACCTGGCGCTGGACCGCGCTTTCCTGACCGATCCACTTCCGGCCGATGCCGCCAGCTTCAAGGCGCGGGTGGACGAGGGCAGGGGACGCCTGACACTGATTGCCAACGAGATCACCCGTCACGCCGGCCTCATCCTGACCGAGTACGCTGCGGCCCAACGCAAGCTCAAGGACAGCAAGCCGCCGGCCGATGTGGCCACCGATGTGCAGCAGCAGCTGCAGCGTCTGGTGCCCAAGACCTTCTTGAGCTCAACCCCCTACCCGCAACTGCAGCATTTCCCGCGCTACCTCAAGGCGGTGCAACTGCGGCTGGACAAGCTGCGCAGCGACCCGGCTCGCGATGCGGCCAGGCTGGCGGAGCTCAGGCCGCAAGACCAGCGTTTCTGGCGCCTGGTGGCCGAACGCAAGGGCGTGCAGGACGCGCGGCTGCAGGAGCTCCGTTGGCTGCTGGAAGAGCTGCGGGTGGGCCTCTTTGCCCAGGAGCTGCGCACGCCCCAGCCGGTGAGCCTCAAGCGGCTGGACAAGGCCTGGGCGCAACTGAGCGGCTGACCGGGCTCAAAGCCGGGCCAGACGGGCCAGCGCGGCCTTGAGCGTGTCGTCTTTCTTCGCGAAACAGAAGCGCACCACCTTCTGATCGAACCCGTTGCCGTAGAAGGCAGAGAGTGGAATCGCCGCCACGCCGATTTCGCGCGTCAGCCACTGGCAGAACTCGGCCTCCGGCAAGTCGCGTTCGGGAACCGCCAGGTTCTCGATGCCCACACACTGAAAGTAGGTGCCCTGGCCGGGCAGCAGGCGAAATCGTGTCTGCGCCAGCCCCTCGCGGAACAGGTCGCGCTTGCGTTGGTAGAACGCACTGAGCTGCAGGTACGGAGTCGGGTCTGCCATGTGGGCGGCCAGCGCATGCTGCATGGGCGTGTTGACGGTGAACACGTTGAACTGGTGCACCTTGCGGAACTCGGCCGTCATCGGAGCCGGTGCGACCACGGTGCCCACCTTCCAGCCGGTGACGTGATATGTCTTGCCGAAGCTGCTCACAATGAAGGCCCGCGCCGCCAGCCCGGCGTGGCGAGCCACACTCTCGTGGCGCTGACCGTCGAACACCATGTGTTCGTACACCTCGTCACTGATGACCAGCAAATTGGTCGGCCTGAGCAGTTCTTCCAGGCGAAGCATGTCTGCCTGCTGCCAGACCTGGCCGCTGGGGTTGTGTGGCGTGTTGATCATGATGGCACGGGTGCGCGGCCCGATCGCGGCACCAATGGCATCGAAGTCCGGCCGGAAATCTCCCGGTGTCAGCGGCACCCTGACCACGGTCCCTCCGGCCAGCTCGATGGCCGGCACATAGCTGTCGTAGCACGGCTCCAGCACGATCACCTCGTCGCCCGGGTGCACCGCGCAGAGGATCGCCGTCATCAAGGCCTGCGTTGCGCCTGCGGTGACCGTGATTTCGGTTTGGGCATCGCACCGCAGACCGTACTGCGCATGCATCTTCTCGGCCATGGCCTGTCTCAGGCCGACAATGCCTGGCATGGGTGGATACTGGTTGTGCCCGTCCAGCATCGCCCGGTGAACCGCTTCGATCAGCGACGGGTCGCATTCGAAATCGGGGAAGCCCTGCCCCAGGTTGACGGCACCGGTCTCGGCCGCCAGGGCCGACATGATGGTGAAGATGGTCGTTCCCACGCCAGGCAGGCGCGATTTCAAGGGCGGGGTCGTGTCGGAGAAGGTCGTGTTCATGCAGGCGTAGGGACATTCCAGGAAGGTACTGGTCCGGGCTGGGCGCGGGCTCAGATGTCGTAATCGTCTTCGGATCCGGCCATGGCGCGAAGTATCCCCTCACGGCTGAGACGGTCGCTGAGCAGCTCGGCAAAGCGCAGCACGAACTGGCGCAGGTAGGTACCACGCTTGAAAGCGACCCGCGCCAGGTTGTGGCCGAAAAGCTGGGCGGCCGGTCGGGCCACCAGATCGGGCGACTGGTTTTCCCCCAGCACGGCCATCTCGGCCACGATGCCCACCCCCATGCCCAGCTTCACGTAGGTCTTGATGACGTCCGAATCAATGGCCTCCAGCACCACATTGGGCTGCAGGTGGCGCTGGGCAAAGGCCTGATCAATTCTGCTGCGACCGGTGAAGCTGGGGTGGTAGGTGACCAGCGGCACCTGGGCCAGATCCTCCAGGGTGATGCGCTCCCGATCCAGCAGCGGATGACCGGACGGAAACACCAGCATGTGCTGCCATTCGTAGCAGGGCAGGGTCACCAGCTCGGGATAGCGGGTCAGCGATTCGGTGGCCATGCCGATCTCGGCCACCTCTTCGAGCAACATGCGGGCCACCTGATCGGGTGAACCCTGATGCAGGCTCACGGCCACCTTCGGGTAAGCCTGCCGCAGTCTGGCCACCGGCCCCGGGAGCACGTAGCGCGCCTGGGTGTGGGTGGTGGCAATCGACAGCGTGCCGCTGTCCTGGGCAGAATACTGATCGCCGATGCGTCGCAGATTGTTCACCTCTCGGAGAATGATCTCGATACTGCGCAGCACCTGCTGCCCCGGCTCCGTGACCCGCTTGATACGCTTGCCGTGGCGCGCGAAGATCTCGATACCGAGTTCGTCCTCCAGCTCGATGATGGCCTTGGAGACTCCTGGCTGGGAAGTGTGCAGGGCCCTGGCGGCCTCCGTCAGGTTGAGGTTGCGGCGCACCGCCTCCTGGACAAACTTGAACTGATGCAGGTTCATGGGAGGGGCTCCAGGGCGATGCGGGCGAGCAAGTCGGTCAGGCGGGGATCCTCTCCGGCGGCCGGCAGCCTTTCGAACGTCACGCCAGGGTGCCTGAGCTGCATGGACAGCAGCAGCAGCGGCAGGTCTTCACGGGCGTGTTTGCCCATGCCGAAGAACAGCGGAAGTACGCGCACATGGCGGACGCCAGTGGCCACCAGTTCCTCGGCTGCCACAGGCAGATCGGGTTCGCAAAGCTCCAGGTAGGCACACCGCACCTGCACCTGCGGGTCCCGGGTCGCGATGGCCCTCGCCACCGCCTCGACCGGCTGGCGCCACAGCGGGTCACGCGACCCATGGGCAAACACGATGATTCCCTGCATCAGCCTCACCTTCGCAATACCAGCCATCCGAAGGCCCCCAGAGACAGCACCGAGTAGATCAGCGCGGGCGAAGCCGCCGCCAGCCAGGGGCGCCAGTCGTTCAGGTTGCCGATGTAGCCAAACACGTTGTTCAGGAGAAAGAAACTGATCCCGATCATGACACCGAGAAACACCATGCCCGTCAGGTTGCCGGAGCGGAAATGCAGGTAGGCAAAGGGCAACGCCAGCACGACCATCACCAGGCAGCTCAGCGGATAGAAGACCTTGCGCCAGAACTCGATCTCGTATCGCTGAGCGGTCTGGTTGTTGGCCTCCAGATGCCGAACATAGGAATACAGGTCGGCCGTGCGCATCCGATCCGGCCGCAGCAAGGCCACCGAGACCATTTCGGCCGTCAGGGTGCTGGGCCACTGCCACTGCACGTGGTGGCTGTGCCGGACGCTCGATGCAGCCGATTCTCCGGAAACGAACTCGCTGCGATCGACGTTCCTGAGCGTCCAGACTTCGTCCGCTCCGATTCGCCCGCTGTCCGCCGACGTGGTCGAGACCAGGTAGCCCCGGCTGTCGAACTCGAAGATGCGCACACCTTTGAGCTCTCCGCCCGGCTGGAGGGACTCGACATTGACCGAGAAACTGCCCGACTCCTGGCGCTCCTTCAGCCAGGCTCCGGTCTTGCCGCCCATCACGCGGCCCTGGTACTGCGCCTTGAGGAGCTGGGCCAGCTTGTCGGAGGACGGGGCCAGGTAATCACCGATGGCGAAGGTGATGACCACAAAAAGCGCGCCCAGCCCCAGCAGCATACGCAGGGCACGCCAGGGACCCAGACCGCTGGTGCGCAAGATCGTGTATTCCGAACCTTGTGCGAGGCGGGCCAGAACGAAAACCGCACCGATCAGGACAGCGATCGGCATCAGCTCGTAAATCCGGTTGGGCAGCAGCAAGGCCACGTACAGCAGGGCATGTCGCAGTTCGTAGACCCGTTGCGGATCGACCGGTGAGACCCGTCCGAGCGAGGCCAGCTCGTCCACGAAGTCGAAGAAAAAGAACAGCGAAAGAAAAGCGACCAGCACAAAGCCGACAGCCGTCAGCACCTCGCGATAGATCCAGCGATGCAGGGTGGTCATGCGGTGGCGTGGCGCTTTTCAGACCCGGGGTGCCCGCGCGGCATCCAGGCACGCAGGCTGACGTTGAAGTGCCGCTTGATCAGCCAGGTCGAGGCGAGCAGGAAAACGGTTCCATGCAGGAGCATCAACTGGGTGCCCAGGCCCATCATGCCGGAACCCGTCCAACGCTGTCCGACGTTGATGAGATTGAAATAGACCACGAAAGCAAACAGCGTGAAGAACATGTTGCCGCCCCTTCCGGCACGCGGGTTTGAAACCGTGGTGGCGACCGCGATCAGCACAAAGTTCAGCGCCGTCAGCACCACGCCGATGCGCCACCCCAGCTCGCCCAGGTTGTCGTTGGTCGGTTGCCTGATCAGATCCCAGGTGGGTCGGGACTTTCGCCTCTGCTCGTGTCTGCCTGTCACCGTCCCCGCGTTGATCTGTGCGCGGTACTCGTCAAACTCGCTGATCCTGGTTTCGCCGTCGGCGCCGCTTTCCAGCCGTTGGCCGTTGCTGAGCACGAGGTACTGCCGCTCATCCATGGTCTGCAGACGCCCGGAGCGCGCCGACATCACGCTTCGGCTGCCATCGTCCTCCATGGTCGAAACAAAGATGTTGCGGCCCTCGGTTCCGCCATCGGTGTTCCGGTCGATGAAAAACACCCGTCGACCGCTGGACGATTCCTGGAACTCTCCCGGAGCCACGCGTTCGATGTCGCTGCGACGCTCAAAGCGCTCCCTCAGTTCATCGGTCTGCTGGTTGGACCAGGGCCAGGCAAACAACACCAGCAAGGCGATGACCAGCAGCACCGGCCAGGAGAAACGCAGGACCGGCCCCAGCACGCCGGCGAGCGAACTGCCGCTGGAGAACCAGATGATCATCTCGCTGTCCCGGTACATGCGGGACAGTGTCGACACGATGGCAATGAACAGCGCCAGGGTCAGGATCGTCGGCATGCGCCCGAGCACCGTGTAGCCCAGGACCAGCATGATTTCCTCCGGGTTGACGCTGCCCTTGGACGCCAGCCCCAATGTGCGAATGAGCAGCATGGTCAGGACGATGGTGAACAGGATCACCAGCGTGGCACCGAAAGTCCGGGCCAGCTCTCGGCGAATGGAGGAATGGAATAACATGGAAAGCCGTCAGCGAGAACCCCGATTATGAACTTCGAACTCAAAGTCCTGCCTTCCGAACAGATCCCGGCCCTGAGCGCAGATGCCCTGATCGTGCTGCTGCCGGAAACGCCAGCCAAGAGGGCTGCCTCGGGAGCACTCGGTGAACTGGTGAAAGAAGCTTTGCAAAGTGGCCAGATGGAGGCCGGCTGCGCCAAGCCCCTCCATTGCTTCCCGGCACCAGGATTCAAGGCCAAACGGGTGGTGTTGGTCCGCTGTGGCGCAAAAGGACCGGTGGACGTGCGAAAGGCGGTCGCCGCGGCTGTGAGCCTGCTCAAGGGCCCTGGGGTGCGCCGGTTGGGCCTGGTCACCCAGTGCTTTCCGCTCGATGCCGCCGGCGTGGCCGCGGCCGTCCAGGCGGTCGCCGAGTCCACCTATGTGTACACGGCCACGAAACCCTCGGCCAAGGCCCGGTCACTGGAACGCTGCCAGATTCTGGTCGAACAGGATGAAGGTCTGCGCCAGGGCCTGCTGCTGGGGCGGGCCCGGGTGGCGGGTGTCGAACTCGCTCGGGAATGGGCCAACAGGCCGGCCAACCATGCCACGCCTGCCATGCTGGCCGACGCAGCCAGAAAACTGGGGCGCGCCAAAGGCTTCCGCACGGAAATCCTCGGTCCCGAGCAGGTCCAGAAACTGGGCATGGGCGCCTTCCTCGCGGTGGCCCGCGGTTCGGCCCAGCCCCCGAGGTTCATCGTCATGCACTACCAGGGAGCAGGCAAGGGCGATGCGCCCGTGGTGCTGGTCGGCAAGGGCATCACTTTCGACACCGGAGGCATCTCGATCAAGCCGGCGGCCGGCATGGACGAAATGAAGTTCGACATGGGCGGAGCTGCCAGTGTGCTCGGCACCTTTGCCGCCCTGGCGGAAAGCCGCCCCAGACTCAACGTCGTCGGACTCATTCCCGCCTGCGAGAACATGCCCGATGGCGAGGCGGTCAAGCCGGGTGACGTGGTCACCAGCATGAGCGGGCAGACCATCGAGATCCTCAACACCGACGCCGAAGGCAGACTGATCCTGTGTGACGCCCTGACTTATGCGGCCAGGTTCAAGCCGCGCTGTGTGATCGACATCGCCACCCTGACCGGTGCTTGCGTGATCGCGCTGGGCAACGTTCGGACCGGCCTGTTCACGGCCGACGACGAACTGGCTGCCGCCCTGCAAGCGGCGGGCGACATGGCGCTGGATCTGTGCTGGCGCATGCCGCTGGACGACGAGTACGCCGAGGGACTCAAGTCCAGCTTTGCCGATCTGGCCAACGTGGCCGGGCGCGAAGCCGGTGCCGTGACGGCGGCCAAGTTCCTGCAGAAGTTTGCCTCGGACCTGCGCTGGGCACATCTCGACATCGCCGGCACCGCCTGGAAGAGTGGCGCCGCCAAGGGAGCCACCGGGCGACCGGTCCCCCTGCTGCTGGAATTCCTGATCCGCGAATCCGAGTCCGGCAAGGCGGGAAGAGTGGCTGCCAGAACAAAGCGGAGTTGAGCCCTTGCAGAACGGCATCGGGGCCGAGGTGGCCTTTCATTTCAACGTCGTTGACCGCCACGAGCATGCCCTGCGCCTGTTGCGCAAGGCGATGAAGTCCGGTGCGCGTTGCCAGTTGCTGGCGCCGCAAGACGATCTGGTTGCGCTGGACCAAGGCCTGTGGGTCCGCTTCATCGACGAATTCCTGGCCCACAGCGTGGAATCCGACCCACGGTCGGTCCGTGACCGCTCCCCCCTGCACCTGGGTCCGGACGCTCCTGAGGGGGTGTCGGTCCGGGTGGTTCTGGACGGAGGCGACCCTGCCGCGCTGGTCACCGGTGCGCAACGGGTGATCGAAATTGTCGGACGGGACGAAACGGATCGGGAGCGCGCCCGCCACCGCTGGCGAGCCTACCGCCAGCTTGGGATCGAACCGCTGCGCCATGACCTTGCCTTGAAGCGAGTGGTGCAGGCCGATGGCACCGCCGACTGAGGAGCCAGCACCGCATCATTAGACCAACTAATTCTCCATTCGACTTGCTCATGCCCACCCGGGCAAACCCTTGTGGTGCCGTTGACATGGTCCCGCCGCCGGAAAACCAAGCCGAATTGGAGTATCTTTACGGGTGTGGAGAAAAAAGTTCCCTCCGCGTTCCCACTTTCATTCCTTTCTGAGGATTTCTATGCACCTGAACCTGAAACTGGCCGTGATTGCAGCCGCCGTTGCCCTGGCCGCCTGCGGTAAAAAAGAAGAGGCAGCACCCGCTGCCGGTGCTGCCCCGGCAGCCGCACCTACCCAGGTGGTGAAGATCGGTCACGTCGGGCCCACCAGCGGCGCGATTGCCCACCTCGGCAAAGACAACGAAAACGGCGCCCGGATGGCCATCGACGACCTGAACGCCGCCGGCGTGACGATCGGTGGCGCCCGCATCACCTTCGAACTGCTCCCCGAAGACGACGCCGCCGACCCGCGTCAGGGCGTGGCCGCTGCCCAGAAGCTGATCGACGCCAAAGTGGCCGGCGTGATCGGTCACCTGAACTCGGGCACCACCATCCCGGCTTCGCAGCTTTACCACGACGCGGGCATCCCCCAGATTTCGCCCTCTTCGACCAACCCCAAGTACACCCGCCAGGGTTTCCCGGGCGCGTTCCGCGTGGTGGCTGACGACACCGCACTGGGTGGCACCCTGGGCCGCTACGCCGTCGAGACGCTGGGCGGCAAGAGCGTGGCCGTCATCGACGACCGCACCGCCTACGGGCAGGGCGTGGCCGACGAGTTCGAGAAAGCCGTGGTGGCTGCCGGCGGCACCGTGGTCGGACGCGAGTTCACCAACGACAAGGCCACCGACTTCAACGCCATCCTGACCACCATCCGCGCCCGTCGTCCGGACGTCATCTTCTTCGGTGGCATGGACGCCGTGGCCGGCCCGATGCTGCGCCAGATGAAGCAGCTGGGTATCGAAGCCAAGTTCATGGGCGGCGACGGCATCTGCACGGCACAGCTGTCTGTGCTGGCTGCAGGCAGCATGGCCGACGACCAGGTGTATTGCGCCAAGGCTGGTGGTATCGACCCTGAAGACGTGCCGGGCATGGAGAAGTTCCGCGCCGACTTCAGGACCAAGTTCGGCATGGACGTTCAGCTCTACGCGCCTTACGTCTATGACGCCCTGAACGTCATGGTCCAGGCCATGAAGGACGCCAACTCCACCGACCCGGCCGTGTACCTGCCGGCTCTGAAAGCGGTCAACTACAAGGGTGTGACCGGCCCGATCGCCTTCGACGAAAAAGGCGACATCAAGAATGGTGCCCTGACCCTGATCACCTACCGCGGTGGTGAGCGTCACGAGCTGGCAGTGATCCGCTGATTGGATCCCATGCATGACCGCCCCTCCGGGCGGTGAGAATGGCCACCCTCACGGGTGGCCATTTTTTTGGGTCCCGGGCGCGTTCGGCAAGACACCTTCCGGCCTCAGATCCCGGGTCCGCAGGCGGTCCCCGGCCAGAAAAAAAGCCACCTGTTCACAGGTGGCTTTGCAGTCTTCATGGCGGAGAGGGCGGGATTCGAACCCGCGGTGGGCTATTAACCCACACACGCTTTCCAGGCGTGCGACTTAAACCGCTCATCCACCTCTCCGCGAAGCCTCACATTGTAGCAGGCCGGGAGGCCTGATCTGTGCGCAGATCAGCCCTTGGTTTTTGATCCCGTGCGACCTGGCCACGCGTGTTGGCGCAAGACGTCCAGCGGCACATGTTGCAAAGCCGAGGAGTGGGTGGCTTCAAGCACCACCGGCGGAGCAACGCCGGCCTCCAGGGCTTCAAGCCAGCGGTTGACACACAGGCACCACCGGTCTCCGGGCTGCAGGCCAGCGAATCGCCACTCGGGCCTGGGCGTCACGAGGTCGTTGCCTCGGGCCACAGAGAAGGCCAGGAAATCGGCGGTCACCCGGGCACAGACGATATGGGTGCCGTGATCCGAGGCATCGGTTCTGCAGCAGCCGTCCCGGAAATAGCCGGTGAGAGGGTCATAGGAACAGGACTGCAGCTCCCCGCCCAACACGTTGAGTTCACTCATGTTCATTGCCTTGCCCGACAGAGGGTGACCATTCGGTGCTCAGTTGCCTTTGGTGGTGGCGATCATCTTCATGGCCGAGGAGATCAGGGTAGACACCTCGGTCATGTTGCTGGGCACCACCAGCGTGGTGGTGGCATCGCTGGCCAGGCGGCCATAGGCCTCGACCGCCTTCTCCGCCACCTTGAGTTGCACGGCCTGTTCGCCACCGGGTTGGCGGATGGCAGCCGCCACCCGCTCGATGGCCTGAGCCGTGGCGTCGGCCACGGCCTTGATGGCTTCGGCCTCACCCTGGGCCTTGTTGATCTCGGCCTGCTTCTCGCCTTCGGAACGCGCAATGAAGGCCTCGCGCTCACCGGTGGCGATGTTGATCTGCTCCTGGCGGCGACCCTCGGAGGCGGCAATCAGGGCGCGCTTCTCGCGTTCGGCCGTGATCTGCGCCTGCATGGAACGCAGGATCTCGGCCGGCGGCGTCAGGTCCTTGATCTCGTAGCGCAGCACCTTCACGCCCCAGTTGAGCGCCGCTTCGTCGATGGCCTGAACCACCTGGGCGTTGATGATGTCGCGCTCCTCGAAGGTCCGGTCCAGCTCCAGCTTGCCGATCACCGAGCGCAGCGAGGTTTGCGCCAGCTGGGTGATGGCCATGATGTAGTTGGACGAGCCGTAGCTGGCGCGCATCGGGTCGGTGACCTGGAAGTACAGAATGCCGTCGACCTTGAGCTGGGTGTTGTCTCTGGTGATGCAGACCTGCTCGGGCACATCCAGCGGAATCTCCTTGAGGCTGTGCTTGTAGGCCACCTTGTCGATGAAGGGCACCAGAAAGTTCAGACCCGGCGCCAGCGAGCCGTGGTATTTGCCCAGGCGCTCGACCACCCACGCCGTCTGCTGCGGCACCACCTTGACCGAACGAACGACGAAGATGGCGGCAATCACAAAGAGGAGAAAGGCGATTTCCATGCTGGTTTTCCTGCTGAATGAACAATGAAGCGAGGCGGGGCCTGTCGCTCAGGCCTTTTCGACCACAAGACGGTTTCCCATCAGTTCGGTGACCCGGTAGCTTCCCGGCCCTTCAGGCCGGCCCGATCGGGTGATGGCCTGCCACTGGGCGCCGCGGTAGCGCACCGAAGCCGTACCGTCAGCGTGCCATTCGCTGATCTGGATGACTTCCCCGACGTCCAGATTGACGCTGCGCAAGGACCGGACCGACGGGTCTGCAGGAGTTTTCTTCCTGCGCAGGTACAGTCCGGCGGTGGTCAGACTGCCGATGAGCGCCGCCAGAACCAGCTGGCCCGACACATCCATGCCCATGTGCGCGGCGATCGCACCGGCGGCCAGGCCGATGGCCAGCATCAGCAGGTAAAAGGTGCCGGTGAGCAGCTCCAGCACGACGGCGGCACCGGTCATGAGCCACCAGAGGGTGGAATCGGCCATGGAGATCCTCCTTGCAGGCGACGGGCCGCAAGGCCTGCCGCTTTGTCTGTGTTGCGCCACATTCTGAGGCAAAACGGGCCGTCGTCACGGCACCCGCAGGTGTTTTCCGTACACTTCGCGCCTGTTTTGACCGTTTTTTTCCGTGTCGTTCACACGGACAGGGGCCCGCATGAAATTTCGCTTTCCCATTGTCATCATCGACGAGGACTTTCGCTCCGAAAACACCTCGGGTCTGGGTATCCGTGCGCTGGCGCAGGCCATCGAGGCCGAGGGCTTCGAAGTGGTCGGGGTGACCAGCTACGGTGACCTGTCCCAGTTCGCCCAGCAGCAAAGCCGGGCCAGTGCCTTCATCCTGTCGATCGACGACGAGGAGTTCACCCAGGGGCCTGACCTCGACCCGGCGGTGCTGAACCTGCGCAAGTTCATCGGCGAAGTCCGCCGCAAGAACGCCGAGGTGCCCATCTACGTGCACGGCGAGACCAAGACCAGTCGCCACCTGCCCAATGACATCCTGCGCGAGCTGCACGGTTTCATCCACATGTTCGAGGACACGCCGGAGTTCGTGGCGCGTCACATCATCCGCGAGGCCAAGAGCTATCTGGAGGGCATCCAGCCGCCGTTCTTCAAGGCCCTGCTGGACTATGCCGAAGACGGTTCCTACTCGTGGCATTGCCCGGGCCATTCGGGTGGCGTGGCCTTCCTGAAGTCACCGGTGGGCCAGATGTTCCACCAGTTCTTCGGCGAGAACATGCTTCGGGCCGACGTCTGCAACGCGGTCGAGGAGCTGGGTCAGCTGCTGGACCACAACGGCGCCATCGGGGCCTCCGAGCGCAACGCGGCGCGCATCTTCAACGCCGACCACTGCTTCTTCGTCACCAACGGCACGTCCACCTCGAACAAGATGGTGTGGCACCACACGGTAGCTCCGGGTGACGTGGTGGTGGTGGACCGCAATTGCCACAAATCCATCCTGCACTCCATCATCATGACCGGCGCCATCCCGGTCTTTCTCAAGCCCACGCGCAACCACTACGGCATCATCGGTCCGATCCCGCAGAGCGAGTTCGAGATCGAGGCCATCAAGGCCAAGATTCGGGCCAATCCCCTGCTGGCCGGGATTGACGCCGATGCGGTCAAGCCGCGCGTGCTCACGCTGACCCAGTCGACCTACGACGGGGTGCTCTACAACACCGAAACCATCAAGAACCTGCTGGACGGCTACATCGCCAACCTGCATTTCGACGAGGCCTGGCTGCCGCACGCGGGCTTCCACCCGTTCTATGGCACCTTCCATGCCATGGGCCGCAAGCGCGGGCGCCCGAAACACTCCGTGGTCTATGCCACCCAGTCGATCCACAAACTGCTGGCCGGCATCAGCCAGGCCAGCCATGTGCTGGTGCAGGACTCGCAGGACACCCAACTGGATCGGCACCTGTTCAACGAGTCCTACCTGATGCACACCAGCACCAGCCCGCAGTACAGCATCATTGCCAGCTGCGACGTGGCCGCGGCCATGATGGAGCCCCCCGGCGGCACCGCCCTGGTCGAGGAAAGCATCGCCGAGGCACTCGATTTCCGGCGCGCCATGCGCAAGGTCGAGGCCGAGTTCGGTCAGGACGACTGGTGGTTCCAGGTCTGGGGGCCGGAAGAACTGGCCGAGGAGGGCATCGGCCGTGCCAGCGACTGGGTGCTCAAGCGCACCGACGCCGACGGCGTGCAGCCCTCGGACGGTGAAGAGGCCTGGCACGGTTTCGGGGACATGGCCCCCGGCTTCAACATGCTCGACCCGATCAAGTCGACCATCGTGACCCCAGGCCTGAACATGAAAGGCGACTTCGCGGCGACCGGCATTCCGGCCTCCATCGTCACCAAGTTTCTGGCCGAGCACGGGGTGGTGGTCGAGAAGACAGGGCTCTACAGCTTCTTCATCATGTTCACCATCGGCATCACCAAGGGCCGTTGGAACACGCTGCTCACGGCGCTGCAGCAATTCAAGGACGACTACGCCCGCAACCAGCCGATGTGGCGCATCATGCCGGAGTTCTGCGCCAAGCAGCCCCGCTACGAGCACATGGGCCTGCGGGATCTGTGCCAGCATGTGCATGCGCTCTACGCCAAGTACGACATTGCCCGGCTGACCACCGACATGTACCTGAGCGACCTGCAGCCGGCCATGAAGCCCAGCGATGCCTTCGCCCATATCGCCCACCGCACCACCGAGCGGGTGCCCATCGACGAGCTGGAAGGCCGCATCACCACCAGTCTGGTCACGCCCTATCCGCCAGGCATTCCCCTGCTGATTCCGGGCGAGGTGTTCAACCGCAAGATCGTCGAATACCTGCGCTTCAACCGCGAGTTTGCGCGCGAGTGCCCCGGTTTCGAGACCGATATCCACGGTCTGGTGCAGGAGGCCGGACCCGACGGGCAGGTACGCCACTTCGCCGACTGCGTGAAGATGGACTGATCCAGGGCCTAGAATGGAACGGTTGGACCACCCGAATCAAGGAGCCTGAATGTTTCCCGAGTACCGAGACCTGATCACCCGCCTGAAGGGGCACGACCACCACTTCACCCGTCTTTTTGACAAACACAACGAGCTGGACCAGACCATCAAGAACATGGAGGCCCACATCCAGCCCGGTTCGCAGGTCGAGATCGAGAACCTGAAAAAGGAAAAGCTGCATCTCAAGGACCAGTTGTATGTGATCCTGAGAAAAGCAGCCGAAGAAAAAGCCTGAGCTTCAAGGCGCAGGCCTGGCTTCACCCGCCGCTTGATGCGGCGGAACTGAAGCTCAGTTCACACCCTCGCTGTCCCGGCTGATGCCGGCTGTCTGGCTGAATCCGCCATCGACGTAGGTGATTTCCGAGGTGACGCCGCTGGCCAGATCGGACAGCAGGAAGGCAGCGACGTTGCCCACGTCCTCGATGGTGACGTTGCGACGCAGCGGGGAGGCATCGGCCACCACCTTGAGCAGCTTGCCGAAGTCCTTGATGCCGCTGGCCGCCAGGGTCTTGATCGGGCCGGCACTGATGCCGTTGACCCGGATCTGGCGTTGACCGAGGGATTCGGCCAGGTAGCGCACCGAGGCCTCCAGGCTGGCCTTGGCCAGGCCCATGGTGTTGTAGTTCGGGACCGTGCGCAGCGCACCCAGGTAAGACAGCGTCAACAAGGCAGAACGCTCGTTGAGGTAGGGCAGGGCGGCCTTGGCCATGGCGGGGAAGCTGTACGCGCTGATGTCATGGGCAACGCGGAAGGCTTCACGCGAGAGACCTTCGAGAAAGTCGCCGGCAATGGCTTCGCGCGGTGCAAATCCGATGCTGTGAACGAAACCATCGAGCTTCGGCCAGGTCTGAGACAGGTCGGCAAACAGTTTCTCGATCTGGGCATCATCGGCCACGTCGCAATCGAACACCAGACTGGAGTTGAACTCGGCAGCAAATTCGGTGATGCGGTCCTTGAATCGCTCGCCCACGTAGCTGAAGGCCAGTTCTGCACCTTGCGCGTGGCAGGCCTTGGCGATGCCGTAGGCGATGGAGCGGTTGGACAGGACGCCCGTGATCAGCAATTTCTTGCCGGCTAGAAAACCCATTGGTCAGTCTCCAAGAAAAAATCCAGCAGAATTGTCGCATGACGCCCACCCGCCCAAGCGCCGGATCCCGCTGGCGCAACGTCTGTATCGGACTGCTCCTGGCCGTGGGCGGGCCCGTCGTCTGGGCTGCCCACGGTTACGCACTCTGGGGGGATCTCAAGTACCCGCCCGGTTTTTCCCATTTTGAATACGTCAATCCGCAGGCGCCCAAAGGGGGTGAGTTGCGGCTGGCCAGCCCGTTTCGCACCAGCACCTTCGACAAGTACAACCCGTTCACGCTGCGGGGCAGTGCACCGGCCTACCTGTCGACGCTGATGTTCGACTCGCTGCTGGCCGGCTCTCTGGATGAGACCGGAGCCGCCTACGGGCTGCTGGCCGAGTCGGTGACGGTGGCTCCCGACCGCCTTTCGGCCACCTTCGTGCTGCGCCCGCAAGCCCGCTTTCACCACGGAAAGCCGGTGCGGGCCGCCGATGTCAAGCACAGCTTCGACACTCTGATGGGGCCGCACACCTCGCCCGCCTGGAAGACGGTGCTGCAGGACGTGGACGGCCTGGACGTGCTGGACGAGCGCACCGTGCGCTTCAGGTTCAAGCGGCCCAACCGGGAACTGCCACTGACGGTGGGGGGACTGCCGGTGTTCAGCCGCGACTGGGGCGACGAGATCGACCCGGCCACCGGCGAGCGCAAGACCTTCGACAAGGTGGTGATGGACATCCCGCTGGGCAGTGGACCTTACCGCATCGGTCCGGTGCGCTTCGGCCGCGACATCACCTATGTGCGCGATCCCGACTACTGGGCGCGCGACCTGCCGGTGCGCCGGGGCAGCATCAACTTCGATCGCATCACCGTCAAGATCTACCGCGACAACACGGCGCGCCTGGAGGCCCTGAAGGCCGGCGAGTTCGATCTGATGCGTTTCTTCTCGGCCGGTGACTGGGCGCGGCGGGTCACCGGTCGCCGCTTCAATTCGGGTGAACTCGTCAAGGCGGAGTTCCGGCACAGCCTGCCCACCGGCTTCCAGAGTTACGTGCTCAACACCCGCCGCCCGCCGCTGGACGACATCCGCGTGCGCCAGGCCCTCGGTCTGGCGCTGGACTACGAGTGGATGAACCGGCAGATGTTCTACAACAGCTACCAGCGGGTGCAGGGGCTGTTCGGCAACACCGCGTGCTCGGCCGAGGGGGAGCCTTCGGCAGGCGAACTGGCCCTGCTCTACCCCTGGCGGGCCCAATTGCCAGAGGCAGTGTTCGGGCCCATGTTCATTCCGCCCCGCACCGACGGGGAACAGACCCTGCGGGACAACCTGCGCCAGGCCCAGGCCCTGTTGCGCGCCGCGGGCTGGACGGTCAGCAACGGCCGGCTGCGCAACGCCCAGGGCCAGGCCATGGAGCTGGAGTATCTGGACAGCAACGAGGCCGGCGCCCGCGTGGTGACGCCGTGGGCGCGGAACCTCGAGAAGCTGGGCATCAACCTGCGCTTCCGTCCGGTCGACTTTGCCCTGTACCAGCAGCGCATGCGCAATTTCGACTACGACGTCATCTCGCTGGCCTTCGGCGGCACACACACGCCCGGCACCGAGTACGCCGACCTGTTCGGCAGCGAAGCCGCCGCCACCGAGGACTCCAGCAACTACGCCGGGGTGCGCAACCCGGCGGCCGACGCCATCATCGCGCGCATGGTCGCGGCCGACAACCAGGCGGACTTTCTGGTGGCCTGCAGGGCGCTGGACCGGGTGATCTCCCACGGCCACTATCTGATTCCCCAGTGGTCGGCCACCACCCACCGCATGGTGTACAACGCGTGGCGGCTTCAGCTGCCCGAATCCATGCCTCCCTACGCCACCGGCGAGGAGTGGGCCATGTTCACCTGGTGGAGCAAGCCCTGACACGGCGGTACCGACATGTGGTCCTACATTCTCAAGCGCCTGCTGCTGATGATCCCCACCCTGTTCGGGGTGTTGCTGCTGACCTTTGTGGTCATCCAGTTCGTGCCGGGTGGTCCGGTGGAGCAATACCTGGCCGAGGCCCGGGCGGCGGACGGCAGCGGCGCCGAAGGCCGATCGGTCTATCGCGGCGCCCAGGGCGTAGACCCGCAGCGGCTGGAACAGATCAAGGCTTTGTACGGCTTCGACAAACCGGCGCACGAGCGGTTTTTCCAGATGATCGGCCAGTTCGCCCGCTTCGATCTGGGCACCAGCTTTTTCCAGAACAAGGCGGTGTCCGAGCTCATCGTTGAAAAGCTGCCGGTGTCCATCAGCCTGGGGCTGTGGACCTTCTTCATCAGCTACCTGGTGGCGGTGCCGCTGGGGGTGGCCAAGGCGGTGCGGGCGGGTTCCCGGTTCGACTTTGTGACCACGCTGATCGTGCTGGTCGGCTACGCCATTCCGGGTTTTGTGCTGGGCGTGGCCCTGCTGGTGATTTTCGGTGGGCAGCTGCAATGGTTCCCGCTGCGCGGACTGACCTCGTCGAACTGGGAGGAGCTGTCCTGGGGCGCGCGCATCATCGACTACCTGTGGCACATCACCTTGCCGGTGACCGCCATGGTGCTGGGCAGCTTCGCGGTCACCACCATGCTCACGAAAAACGCCTTCCTGGAGGAGATCCGCAAGCAGTACGTCATGACCGCCCGTGCCAAGGGGCTGAGCGAACGTCAGGTCTTGTGGAAGCACGTGTTCCGCAACGCACTCATTCCCATCGTGACCGGCTTTCCGGCGGCCTTCATCGGCGCCTTTTTTGCCGGTTCGCTGCTGATCGAGACCCTGTTCTCGCTCGACGGACTGGGTCTGCTGAGCTACGAAAGCGTGATCCGCCGCGACTACCCGGTGGTGCTGGGCACCCTGTTTCTGTTCACCCTGATCGGCCTGTTCACCAAGCTGATCTCCGATCTCTGTTATGTCTGGGTCGACCCCCGTGTCAAGTTTGACTGAGCCCATGGCACCGACCGGCACATCCGCCATTCCACCGGCTGGTGCTGGTGCCAGCGTCGCGGCAGCGGGCGGGCGGGTGTCGCCGTCTCCCGCCCGCCGGGCCTGGCTGCGCTTCAAGCGCAACCGGCTCGGTTTCTGGAGCCTGGTGCTGTTCTGTGTGCTGGTGGTGGCCAGCCTGTTCGCCGAGCTGCTGTCCAACGACCGGCCGCTGGTCGTGCGTTACGAGGGGCAGACCTATTTCCCGATCTGGCAGGACCTGCCCGAAACCACATTCGGCGGCGACTTCGAGGCCCTCACCGACTACCTGGACCCGTTCATCCGCGAGCGCCTCACCCAGGGCGGCAACTGGGCCATCTACGCACCGAACCCCTACGGACCGAGAACGCTGAACTACTTCGCACGGGAGCCCAACCCGTCCGGCCCCTCGCGCGAGAACTGGCTGGGCACCGACGACCGCGGGCGCGACCTGCTCGCCCAGCTGATTTACGGCTTTCGGGTCAGCGTGCTGTTTGCGCTGGCGCTGACGGCCATCGGGGTGCTGCTGGGCGTGATCACCGGGGCCATCCAGGGCTTCTTTGGCGGCAAGACCGACCTGGCCTTTCAGCGTTTCATCGAAATCTGGGGCTCCATGCCGGAGCTGTACCTGCTGATCATCTTCTCGGCGGTGTTTGCTCCTAGCGTGGGCCTGCTTCTGGTGCTGCTGAGCCTGTTCGGCTGGATGGGCCTGTCAGACTATGTGCGTGCCGAGTTCCTGCGCAACCGCCAGCTCGACTATGTGCGCGCGGCCCGGGCCATGGGGCTGAGCAACTGGCAGATCATCTGGCGCCATGTCATGCCCAACAGCATGACACCGGTGGTCACCTTCCTGCCGTTTCGCATGAGCGCCGCGATCCTGGCACTGACCTCGCTCGACTTTCTGGGACTGGGCGTGCCACCGGGCACCCCGTCCCTGGGCGAGTTGCTGAGCCAGGGCAAGAACAACATCGACGCCTGGTGGATTTCCCTGTCCACCTTCGCGGTGCTGGTCATGACCCTGTTGTTGCTGACCTTCATGGGGGATGCCCTGCGCGACGCGCTCGACCCCAGAAAGCAGGACCGATGAACGGCGAGCCACTGCTGGAGGTTCGTGGGCTGCGGGTCGCCTTTGGCGGTCAGGAGGTGGTGCACGGCATCGACTTCCACATCGGCGCGGGTGAAAAGCTGGCGCTGGTGGGGGAGTCCGGCTCGGGCAAGACGGTTTCAGCCCTGTCCCTGTTGCGGCTGGTGCAGGGGGCCGAGGTTCAGGGAACGGCCCGGCTGAACGGGCGCGACCTGCTGGCCCTGACCGAGCGCGAACTGCGCGGCGTGCGCGGCGACGAGGTGGCCATCATTTTTCAGGAGCCGATGACGGCGCTCAACCCGCTCTACACGGTGGGGGAGCAAATCGTCGAGGTGCTGCAGTTCAAGAAGGGCCTGACCGCCGGCCAGGCCTCCGAATCGGCGGTCGAGTTGCTCGCGGCCACCGGCATTCCCGAACCCCGGCGCCGGGCGTCGGCCTTCCCGCACCAGCTCAGCGGCGGCCAGCGCCAGCGCGCCACGATCGCCATGGCCCTGGCCAGTCAGCCGCGCCTGCTGCTGGCCGATGAGCCGACCACGGCCCTGGACGTGAGCCTGCGGGGCCAGATCCTGGACCTGCTGTCGGACCTGCAGCGCCAGCACGGCATGGCGGTGCTGCTCATCACCCCCGACCTGCCGCTGGTTCGCCGCTTTGCCGACCGGGTGGCTGTGATGGAGCGTGGGCATCTGGTGGAGCAGGGCGGTGTGGTGCAGGTCTTCAATGCCCCCGAGCACGCCTACACCCGCATGCTCATGGCCAGCCGGCCGGAGCGCAACATCGAGCCCGATCCCCCCAAAGGTCCGGAACCGACCTTGCGCAGCGAGGGACTGCAGGTGGCCTACCCGGTGCCCATTCCCGGCCTCAGGGGCTGGTTCCGCAAGGGGCGGTTTGTGGCGGTCAAGGGCGCCGAGCTGCGCATCGAAGCCGGTCGCACGCTGGGCGTGATCGGTGAGTCCGGCTCGGGCAAGTCGACGCTGGCCCTGGCGGCCTTGGGCCTGTTGCCCTTCGAGGGACGACTGCAGGTCTGTGGCACCGACTGGGATCAAGCCCGGCGCGGAAAGCAGTCTCGCAGCCTGCGCCAGCGGATCCAGGTGGTGTTCCAGGACCCGTTTTCTTCGCTCTCGCCCCGCATGACGGTGGAGCAGATCGTGGGAGAGGGTCTGGAAATTCATGAGCCTGGGCTGACCCCGCAGCAGCGCCGCCAGCGCATCGAGCAGGCCCTGGCCGATGTCGGGCTGGTGCAGGATCCGGCCCAGGCCGGGGACTGGCTGCAGCGTTATCCGCACGAGTTCTCGGGCGGCCAGCGCCAGCGCCTGGCCATTGCCCGGGCGCTCATCGTCGGACCGCGCCTGCTGGTGCTCGACGAACCAACCAGCGCGCTGGATGTGACGGTGCAGAAGCAGGTGCTGGCCCTGCTGCAGCGCCTGCAGCGTGAGCGCCGTCTGAGCTACCTGCTGATCACCCACGACGTCGACGTGATCCGCGCCATGGCCCACGACGTGCTGGTGATGAAGGACGGCGAGGTGGTGGAGCAAGGGGCCTGCGGGCAGGTCCTGGAGCGACCGGAACACCCCTACACGCGGAAACTGGTGGAAGCGGCCACCTGATCGGCCATCGCTCCCGAACACATGGGAGAAACGCGAAGCCGCAGGCTTTCGTGTAAGGTGGTCGTTGATTTTCGTCAAGCCCGCTGTGGAGCCGACGCGTTATAAACGTCGGTCGGCTCCCGGTTGCCACCGAGGACGCTTCATGACCATGTCGACCCCCTCCGCCCCGCCCCACATGACCCCAATCGACCTCAGATCTCCTTTGCGCTGGTTGCGCCTGGGCTGGTCCGATCTGCGGCGCAATCCGGTGCCTGCACTGGCGCACGGGGCCCTCATCTGCACGTTCGGCTGGCTGGTGCTATGGCTGGCCGGCGATCATTTCTGGCTGCTGGCCGGGGCCTTTTCAGGCTTTCTGATCGTGGCACCCATTCTCGCCACCGGTCTGTACCACATCAGCCGAAGCCAGGCGGCCGGACGCGAAGCCGGCCTGCAGGAGGTGATCGGCCTGTGGCGGTCCGGGGACGGGCGCCTGGTTCGGTTCGGACTGCTGCTCGGTCTGGCCGGAACCGGCTGGGTGTTGACCTCGGCCGGCCTGATCACCCTCCTGTCGCCAGTGCCCATCGAAAAGCCTCTGGACTTTCTGCGCCATGTGGTGCTGGTGCGCGAGGTGGGTCTGTTCGAAATCTGGCTTCTGATGGGGGCCTTGCTGGCGGCGCCCGTTTTTGCCTCCAGCGTCATGGCCATCCCCATGCTGATCGACACCCCCGTCCCGGTCAGCCTGGCCGTGGCCGAGAGCTGGCGCACGGTGGCAAGCCATCCCGCCGTCATGACCCTGTGGGCCGTGATCATTGCCGTCCTTTCGGGGGTCGGCATGCTGACCGCGATGCTGGGGCTGGTCGTCATCATCCCCTGGCTGGCCCACGCCAGCTGGCACGCCTACCTGGAATTGACCGCTGGTTCTCCCTACAAGCAGGTGACTGCGAGAAGCTGACCTCAGAGTTTCATGGACAACACCATTCTTGGTTACACGGAGGGACAGATCGCCCAGTTCGGACTGACGTTCGGGGTCGGGGCATTCATTCTGTACATGCTGTTCATCGTCCTGAACCTGGCCAAGGAGTCCAAGGCCGGCAAGTTCGGCACCTTCATCCTGTTTCTGGTGCTCTCCTTCGGCATGCTGGGTTTTCTGGCCAAAAACCTCATCCAGTGGCTGCTTGGCATCTGAACGCGCCCGTTGCGGGGGGCTGAACACCGGAAAAAGTGCCGGTCCTCGCTTGAATTGACGCCTTCTTCGCGTTAAAATAAGCGCTTCACGACCAAATGGGCGGGTTACACCGGCCCATTTTTTTTGGCCGAACGGTTTGCGCCGCCCGAAAAAACGCCGTCTTGAACGGCGCTTTCTTGCAGCGCCAGCCCCGATTGACCGACCTGACCGACATCTGTTTCAGACCCTTCACGACCCCATGGCCTGGCAAGACACCGTTGCACAAACCGTTTCAGGGCTGGGTTTCGACCTGGTGGACCTCGAGCGTTCGGCGGGAGGCTTGTTGCGCGTGACCATCGACTGGCCTTGGACACCGCCAGGCCCGGATGCCCCCTCCGAGGAGCGCTTCGTGACCGTGGAAGATTGTGAGCGTGTGACGAGGCAGCTGCAGTATCTGCTGGAGGTCGAAGCCGTCGACTACCGGCGGCTTGAAGTCGGGTCCCCGGGCATCGATCGCCCGCTGCGCCACGAGTCAGACTATCAGCGCTTTTTGGGCGAGACGGTGGACATCACCCTGAAGGCGCCCATCGGCAGCACGGATTCGGGCGTGGCGGCCAACCGGAAGAAATTCCGCGGAACGCTCGAGCCGGGTCCACAGGACGGACAGTGGCAGATCGTCTGGAGCGACGAACCGCCGCCCAAGCCAGGTCAGCGCGTGAGCAGAAAGCGTCCCCCGGCTGCCTTGCAGGCGCTGGCTTTTTCACTGGACGAAGTGCAACAGGCGCGACTGGCGCCGATCGTGAATTTCAAGGGGCGGCAGTCGCCTGCTCCCCGGCAGACCCCGGCAAGGGATGCGAAGGCAGGCGAGTGACAACAACCGACAAATACATCGGCCGGCGGGGCCGGCAGAGCAATACTGGAAAGGTGGGCGAGTGAAATGAACCGCGAAATGTTGATGCTGATCGATGCCATCTCGCGCGAGAAGAATGTCGAGCGTGACCTGGTGCTGGGCGCTGTCGAGCAGGCGCTGGCTTCGGCCACCAAGAAACTCTACAAGGGCGATGTCGACATCCGCGTGGCCATGAACCCGGACACCGGCGCCTACGAAACCTTCCGCCGCTGGCTGGTCGTGCCCGATGAGGCTGGCCTGCAGAATCCGGATGCCGAGGAACTGGTCTCCGATGCGCGCGATGAAATTCCCGATATCGAGGAAGGCGACTACATTGAGAAGCCGGTGGAGAGTGTCCCCATTGGCCGCATCGGTGCCATGGCGGCCAAGCAGGTGATCCTGCAGAAGATCCGCGACGCCGAGCGCGAGATGCTGCTCAACGACTTCATGAGCCGCGGTGACAAGATTTTTGTCGGCACCGTCAAGCGCATGGACAAGGGGGACCTGATCGTCGAGAGCGGACGCGTCGAAGGGCGCCTCAAGCGGGGCGAAACGATTCCGAAGGAAAACTTCCGCAGTGGCGACCGCGTGCGCGCGATGATCATGGAAGTGGACCTGACGCTGCGTGGCGCTCCCATTCTGCTCTCGCGCGCGGCACCGGAGTTCATGATCGAACTGTTCCGCCAGGAGGTGCCCGAGATCGAACAGGGTCTGCTGGAGATCAAGACCTGCGCCCGGGACCCCGGTTCGCGCGCCAAGATCGCCGTGCTGTCGCACGACAAGCGCATCGATCCGATCGGCACCTGCGTGGGGGTGCGCGGATCCCGGGTGAACGCCGTCACCAACGAACTGGCCGGTGAGCGTGTCGACATCGTGCTCTGGAGCGAAGACCCGGCCCAGTTCGTCATCGGCGCGCTGGCACCGGCCAATGTGGTGTCGATCGTGGTCGACGAAGAACGGCATGCCATGGACGTGGTGGTGGACGAGGAAAACCTGGCCATCGCCATCGGCCGGGGCGGCCAGAACGTGCGACTGGCATCCGAACTGACCGGCTGGAAGATCAACATCATGACGGCCGACGAGTCGGCCCAGAAACAGGCCGAGGAGGCCGAGGTCATCCGCAAGCTGTTCATGTCCAAGCTCGATGTGGACCAGGAGATCGCCGACATCCTGATCGAGGAAGGTTTCACCAGCCTGGAAGAGGTGGCCTATGTGCCCTTGCAGGAGATGCTGGAGATTGAATCCTTCGACGAGGAGACGGTCAACGAACTGCGCGCCCGGGCCAAGGACGCCCTGCTGACGATGGAAATCGCCCGCGAAGAGAGCGTGGAGGAAGTCTCCCAGGATCTGCGCGACCTCGAAGGCATGAACCCCGAACTGATCGGCAAGCTGGCCGAAGCCGGCGTGCACACCCGTGACGATCTGGCCGATCTGGCCACCGACGAACTGACCGAAATCACCGGTCAGACGCCGGACGATGCGACCCGCCTCATCATGCTGGCGCGCGCACACTGGTTCACCGGCGACGAAACCCAGGCGTCGAGCTGACCCGGAGGCCCCAGCGGAGAAAAGAATTTATGACCAGTACCACCGTTGCCGATCTGGCCGCCGAACTGAACAAACCCACGTCCCTGCTGCTGGAACAATTGTCCGCGGCCGGCGTGCCCAAGGCATCCGGCTCAGACCCGATCAATGAATCGGACAAGCAGATGCTGCTCAACCACCTCAAGGCCAGCCACGGCACGGCCGGTGGTGAGCGCAAGAAGATCACGCTGGTGAAGAAATCCACCACCGAGATCAAGCAGGCCGATGCCACCGGCCGGGCCCGGACCATCCAGGTCGAAGTGCGCAAGAAGCGCACCTTCATCAAACGCGATGACGAAGCCGTCATCGAGGGGGGCAGGTCGGCACCCGAAGAGCAGGCCCAGACGCCGGTCATCGACACCGAGGAACTGGCCCGCCGCGAAGAAGAAGCTCGCCGGCAGGCTGAACTGTTGCGGCGCCAGGAAGAAGAACTGGCTCAGAAGCGTCTCGAACGCGAGGCCGAAGAAGCACGTCAGGCCCAGGCCGAGCAGGAGCGCGCAGCGGCCGAACGTGCCCGCCAGGCCGAAGAGGCGGCGCGCCTGTCTCAAAGCAGTGAGCCGCAGCCCTTGCCCGACACCCAGGCAAAGGAGCAGGCGGCCGAAGCCCGCAAGCTGGAAGGTGAGGCACGCGCTCAGGCCCAGGCCCAGGCCCGCGAGGCGGAGGAGCAGCGTGCCCAGGAGCTGGTCGAACGCCGTCGCAAGGCCGAAGCGGAGGCTGCCAGCATCCGCGCCATGATGGCGGCTCCTGCCAAAACCCTGGTGGCCAAGAAGCCGGAACCCACTCCAGACCCCAAGGCGGGCCTGAAGGGCACGCTGCACAAGCCGGCGGGAACCCCGGGAGCGGCCAAGCCGGCAGGCACCGTCGGCGCCGGCAAGAAAGAGATCAAGTCCGAGAACCTCTCGTCGACCTGGAAGGACGACGCCGCCAAGAAGAAGGAAATCAAGACCCGGGGCGACACCAGCGCGGGACGCTCCAACTGGCGTGGCGGGCCCAAGGGCGGCGGTCGCCGTGGCGACCGCGACAGCCGCGACGGTGGCAGCGCATTTGTGGCTCCGACCGAGATCAAGGTGATTGAAGTGCATGTGCCGGAGACGATCACCGTGTCCGAACTGGCGCACAAGATGAGCCTGAAGTCGTCTGAGGTCATCAAGCAATTGATGAAGCTGGGCCAGATGGTCACCATCAACCAGTCGCTGGACCAGGACACCGCCATGATCGTGGTCGAGGAACTGGGCCACAAGGCCATCCAGGCGGCCCTGGACGACCCGGAAGCTTTCACCGAAGAGGAAGTCTCCGGACAGCAGGCCGAGCTCAGGGCTCGCGCACCGGTGGTCACCGTCATGGGCCACGTCGACCACGGCAAGACCTCCCTGCTCGACTACATCCGTCGGGCCAAGGTGGCCGCAGGCGAGGCCGGCGGCATCACGCAGCACATCGGTGCCTACCATGTGGACACGCCGCGCGGCATGGTGACCTTCCTGGACACCCCCGGTCACGAGGCCTTCACCGCCATGCGGGCACGCGGTGCCCAGGCCACCGACATCGTCATCCTGGTCTGTGCGGCCGACGACGGTGTCATGCCCCAGACCAAGGAAGCCATCAAGCACGCCAAGGCGGCCGAGGTGCCGATCGTGGTGGCCATCACCAAGGCCGACAAGCCCGAGGCCAACATCGAGAAGGTCAAGGCCGAGCTCGTGGCCGAGCAGGTCGTGCCGGAAGAGTTCGGTGGCGACTCGCCCTTTGTGGCGGTGTCTGCCAAGACCGGCATGGGCATCGACGATCTGCTTGAGCAGGTGCTGCTCCAGGCCGAGGTGCTGGAGCTGCAGGCGCCGGTTGACGCCATGGCCAAAGGCCTGGTGATCGAGGCCCGTCTGGACAAAGGCCGTGGCGCCGTGGCCACCGTGCTGGTCCAGTCCGGCACGCTCAAGGTGGGCGACGTGGTACTGGCCGGCCAGACTTCCGGGCGTGTGCGTGCCATGCTGGATGAAAATGGCAAGCCCGCCAAGGAAGCCGGCCCGTCCATTCCGGTGGAAATCCAGGGCCTAGCCGAGGTGCCGCAGGCCGGGGACGAGTTCATGGTGATGTCCGACGAGCGCCGTGCCCGCGAAATCGCGACCTACCGCGCCGGCAAGTACCGCAGCACCAAGCTGGCCAAGCAACAGGCCGCCAAGCTGGAGAACATGTTCTCCGACATGACTGCCGGCGAGGTCAAGACCCTGCCCATCATCATCAAGGCCGACGTCCAGGGCTCGCAGGAGGCGCTGTCGACTTCGCTGCTCAAGCTGTCGACCGACGAAGTGAAAGTACAGCTGGTCTATGCCGGGGTCGGTGGCATCAGCGAGTCGGACGTCAACCTGGCCATTGCCTCGCGCGCCATCGTGATCGGCTTCAACGTGCGCGCCGACGCCGGCGCCCGCAAGCTGGCCGAGGGCAACGACGTCGATCTGCACTACTACAACATCATCTACGACGCCGTGGATGAGCTCAAGGCCGCCATGTCCGGCATGCTGGCACCCGAGAAACGCGAAGAGGACATCGGCACCGCCGAAATCCGCACCGTGTTCGTGGCCTCCAAGATCGGCACCGTGGCCGGCTGTATGGTCACCTCGGGCCAGGTCACCCGCAGCGCGCACTTCCGCCTGCTGCGCGACAACGTGGTCGTCTACACCGGCGAAGTCGAATCGCTCAAGCGTCTCAAGGACGACGTGCGCGAAGTCAAGGAGGGCTTCGAGTGCGGTATCAAGCTCAAGAACTACAACGACATCAAGGAAGGTGATCAGCTGGAGTTCTTCGAGATCAAGGAAATCGCCCGGACGCTTTAAGCCATGCCCCGAAAGCCATCCGTTCCGAACCGCGGGTTCCGCGTAGCCGACCAGATCCAGCGTGATCTGGCCGAGCTGATCGCGCGCGAGCTCAAGGATCCGCGCGTCGGCATGGTCACCATCAACGCGGTAGAGGTCACGCCCGACTACGCCCATGCCAAGGTGTTTTTCAGCCTGCTGACCGGCAATCCGGACGAGGCAACGGCCGGACTGAACGCGGCAGCGGGTTTCCTGCGCAACGGGTTGTTCAAGCGCCTGCACATCCACACCGTGCCGACGCTGCATTTCGTGTTCGACCGCACCACCGAGCGTGCGGCCGACATGAATGCGCTGATCGCCAAGGCCGTTTCCTCCCGCGCCAAGGAAGAATGAGCATGGACGCGCCACGCACCAGGGTGCAGCGGCGCCCTGTGCATGGGGTGTTGTTGCTCGACAAGCCGCTGGGCCTCTCCAGCAACCAGGCTTTGCAGAAGGCCAAGTGGCTGCTGCGTGCCGAGAAGGCCGGCCACACCGGCACCCTCGACCCCCTGGCCACCGGTGTGCTGCCGATCTGCTTCGGGGCCGCCACCAAATTCAGCCAGTTGCATCTGGACGCCGACAAGACCTATGAGACGGTGGTGCGACTGGGCGTCACCACATCCACCGGCGACGCGGAGGGCGACGTCATCGAAACCCGACCCGTGACCTGCACCGTGGGACAGGTCGTCGAGGCGCTGGACGCCTTCACCGGCCCCATCACCCAGGTGCCCCCGATGCACAGCGCGCTCAAGAAAGACGGCAAGCCGCTCTACGAATACGCCCGGGACGGCGTCGATGTCGCGCGTGAGGCACGGGCCGTCACCATCCACGAACTGGAGCTGCTGGCCCTGGACCTGCAGAGCGAGACACCTCGGTTGCGCCTGAGGGTCCGCTGCTCCAAAGGCACCTACATCCGCACCCTGGGCGAGGACATCGCCCGCGCCCTGGGCTGCGGGGGACACCTGAGCCTGCTGCGCCGCGTGCAGACCGGCCCGTTCGTGGTCGACCAGTGCATCACGCTGGAGGCACTGGAGGCCCTGCCGGACGAGGCGCGCCAGCAGCGGCTGCTGCCGGTCCAGGCGCTTCTGCCCGGCCACCGGGCGCTCACGCTGTCGCCGGACGATGCCGCGCGTTTTCTCAATGGCCTGCGCCGCCGCGGCGCATGGTCCGATGACGAGCAGGTGGCCGTTTTCGGCCCGGCCCCTGCAAACCCGGCCGATTCCGTGCTGCTGGGCAGTGCCCACACCCGGTCCGGCGAACTGATACCGGGGCGTCTGCTGAGCCCCATCGAAATACAGCAAATCCTGGAAATCGCAACATGAGCAAACAGATCCGAAACATCGCCATCATCGCCCACGTCGACCACGGCAAGACCACCATGGTCGACCAGCTGCTGCGGCAGTCGGGCACCTTCGCCGCGCACGAAAAGGTGGAAGACACCGTGATGGACAACAACGCCATCGAAAGGGAGCGGGGCATCACCATCCTGGCCAAGAACTGCGCTGTCAGCTGGAAGGACACCCACATCAACATCGTCGACACCCCCGGCCACGCGGACTTCGGCGGTGAGGTCGAACGGGCTCTGTCCATGGTCGACGGTGTGCTGCTGCTGATCGACGCCCAGGAAGGACCCATGCCCCAGACCCGCTTCGTGACCAAGAAGGCGCTGGCCCTGGGCCTCAAGCCCATCGTGGTGGTCAACAAGGTCGACAAACCCGGCGCCAACCCGGACAAGGTCATCAACGCCGCCTTCGACCTGTTCGACAAGCTGGGCGCCACCGACGAACAGCTTGATTTCCCGGTCGTCTACGCCTCCGGCATCAACGGCTGGTCGTCGCTGGAGGAGGGCGCACCCGGTGAGCAATGGGGACCGGACATGTCGGCCCTGTTCGATACCGTCCTGCAGCACGTCCCGGCCCACCAGGGCGACCCGGCCAGCCCGCTGCAGCTGCAGATTTCGGCGCTCGACTACAACAGCTTCGTCGGCCGCATCGGCGTGGGCCGCATCAGCGCCGGCATCCTGAAGCCGGCCATGGACGTGCTGGTGATGGAGGGCGCCGATGGCAAATCCTTCAAGGGCCGCATCAACCAGGTGCACAAATTCCAGGGTCTGGACCGTGTCCAGGTGAGCGAGGCCGGCCCCGGCGACATCGTGCTCATCAACGGGATCGAGGACATCGGCATCGGCGTCACCGTGACCGACCCGGCCAATCCGCAGCCCTTGCCGGTGCTGCGGGTCGACGAGCCCACCCTGACCATGAACTTCTGCGTCAACACCAGTCCGCTGGCCGGGCGCGAAGGCAAGTTCGTGACCAGCCGCCAGATCTGGGACCGCCTGCAGAAGGAATTGCAGAGCAACGTGGCCCTGCGCGTCAAGGAGACCGAAGAGGATGGCGTGTTCGAGGTCTCGGGCCGGGGCGAGCTGCACCTGACCATCCTGCTGGAGAACATGCGCCGCGAAGGTTATGAGCTGGCGGTGGGCAAGCCGCGCGTGGTGTTCAAGGACATCGACGCCGTCAAGTGCGAGCCGATCGAGCTGGTGACGGCCGACATCGAAGAAGGTCACCAGGGCGGCGTGATGCAGGCCCTGGGCGAGCGCAAGGGCGAACTGGTGAACATGGAACCGGATGGCCGGGGCCGCGTGCGCCTCGAATACCGGATTCCGGCCCGCGGCCTGATCGGTTTTTCGAACGAGTTCCTCAACCTGACCCGCGGCTCGGGCCTGATCTCCAACATCTTCGACGGCTACGAACCACACAAGGGTGAGCTGGCCAGCCGCAAGAACGGCGTGCTGATTTCCATGGACGACGGAGAGATTTTCACCTACGCCCTGGGCAAACTCGACGACCGGGGCCGCATGTTCGTCAGGGCCGGCGACCCGGTGTACGAAGGCATGATCGTCGGTGTGCACAACCGCGAGAACGACCTGGTGGTCAACGCCACCCGCACCAAGCAGCTGACCAACTTCCGCGTCAGTGGCAAGGAAGACGCCATCAAGGTCACGCCACCGATCGAGCTCACGCTGGAGTACGGCGTCGAATTCATCGAGGACGACGAACTGGTCGAAATCACGCCCAAGAGCATCCGCCTGCGCAAACGCTTCCTCAAGGAGCACGAGCGCAAGCGCGCTGGCAAGGAAAGCTGACCCCGCGGCCCGGCCGCCGATCGCGAACCGTCTGTGCCTCTCCGACTCCTTCACCGCCTGGGCCACACCCAGGCGGTTTTCCTGATGGTGGTGGTGGCCCTGCTGTGGTCCATCGCCGGTGTGGTCACGCGCCAGCTGGAATCGGCAGCGCGCTTCGAGGTGACCTTCTGGCGCAGTGCTTTCACGGCCCTCTCGCTGCTGATCATCCTGCCGCTGTGGCGGCGCGCCGGCACAGCGCTCGCCGCAGCACCGGTGGACGAACGCTCGGCCCTGGGCCGGTTCCTGCACCGTCACTGGGGCCTGCAGCCGGAATCCGGCGCTTTCTGGATTTCGGGCATCTGCTGGAGCGTGATGTTCACGGCCTTCATGCTGGCCCTGACCTTCACGCGCGTGGCCAACGTGCTCATCATCATGGCGCTGGGGCCGCTTTTCACCGCCTTGCTCGCGCGCCTGCTGATCGGTCAGCCGCTGCCGCTGCGCACCTGGACGGCCGTGGTGCTGGCCGGGGCCGGCATCATCTACATGTACGGCAGCCAGTTTCTGCAGGCCTTCAGCGATCCGCAGTCCGGTGTCTCGGACCTCATCGTCGGTTCCCTGATCGCGCTGTGCGTGCCCCTGGCCGGCGCGGTGAACTGGACGGTGGTCCAGCGCAGCCAGACGCAGGGCGAACGCATCGACCTCGTGCCTTCCGTGCTGCTGGGCGCCCTGATTTCCAGCCTGCTCACCCTGCCGCTGGCCTTTCCCTTCATCGCCACAGCCAGTGACATCGCGTGGCTGGCCGGGCTGGGCCTGTTCCAGCTGGCCATTCCGTGCACCCTGTCGGTGGTCTGTGCGCGGGTGCTCAAGGCACCCGAGGTCTCGCTGCTGGCCCTGCTGGAAGTCATCTTCGGCATCCTGCTGGCCTGGATCGGCGCCGGCGAATCGCCGGGCCCCGAAGTTGTCGCCGGCGGCAGCCTGGTCATCGGCGCCCTGGTGGCCAACGAACTGCTGGGATGGCGCAGCCGACGCTCCGTGCCGCGTATCCAGACCCTGCAGGCCACGCCGGACGGATCCGATCCCGCATCCATTCCCCCAGGAGAATCCCATGCACACCACCGATGATTCCTTCGTCCTGGCCGAAATCCGCGGACGGGTCGGTTGCCTGACGCTGAACCGGCCCAAGGCACTGAACGCGCTCTCACTGTCGATGGTCCGCGACCTCACCGCGGCCCTGCGGCGCTGGCGAGACGATGGGCAGGTGCTGGCGGTGGCCATCCGTGGCACCGGCAAGGAAGGACCGTTCGGGGCCTTCTGTGCGGGCGGCGACATCCGCTTTTTCCATCAGGCGGCCCTCGCCGGAGACCCTGCGCTGGAAGACTTCTTCACCGAAGAATACGCCCTCAACCACCTGATTCACACCTACCCGAAACCCTACATCGCCTTCATGGACGGCATCTGCATGGGTGGCGGCATGGGCATCAGTCAGGGCGCCAGCCTCCGGGTGGTCACCGAGCGCAGCAAGCTGGCCATGCCGGAGACGCACATCGGCCTGTTCCCGGACGTCGGGGGTGGATTCTTTCTCAGCCGTTGTCCGGGACACCTGGGGGAGTATCTGGCCCTCACCGGCCGGGTGTTGGCCGCACCGCAGGCCCTGGCCGCCGGCCTGGCCGATGTGGTGATCGAGAGCTCGCGCCTGGCTTCGTTGTGGGAGACCCTGGCCAGCACCCCCTTTGAATCGGGAGAGGCTGTCGAGCGCTGGTGCCGCACGCACCAGTCGCGCACCACACCCCAGCCAGACTGGTCCCTGGATGAGGTCAACGCGCATTTCGGTCTTGCCAGGGTCACGGCCATTCTGGACTCTCTGGAAGTGTCTGCATCCGCTTGGGCCAAGGACACCGCGGCCGTGCTGCGCACCCGTTCGCCCCTGATGCTGCACGTGGTGCTGGAGCAGATCCGTCGGGCCCGTCACATGGGACTGGCGGAGAACCTGCGCATGGAACGCGACCTGGTGCGCCACTGCTTCCATGCCGGCCACCTGGGACGCAGCGCCACCGCCAGTGAAACGGTCGAGGGCATCCGCGCGCTCGCCATCGACAAGGATCACAGCCCGCGCTGGCAGCCGGCACGGGTAGAAGATGTCACCCCGGACATGGTCCAGGGATTCTTCCGTTCGCCCTGGCCGGTCTGGGGCCATCCGCTGGCGCACCTCTGAGCGCCGGAGCGCGCCAGCGTCAGCGCTGGCGCTGCTTCATGGCCCGTTCCACCTCGCGCTTACCTTCGCGGTCCTTGATCGTGTCGCGCTTGTCGTGTTCGGCCTTCCCCTTGGCCAAGGCGATCTCGCACTTGACCTTGCCGTTCTTCCAGTGCAGGTTGAGGGGAACGAGGGTGAAGCCCTTCTGCTCGGTCTTGCCGATCAGGCGACGAATCTGGTCCTTGTGCAGCAGCAGCTTGCGGGTGCGCGTGGCTTCGGCCGTGACATGGGTCGAAGCCGTCCGCAAGGGGTTGATCTGGCAGCCGATCAGAAACAGCTCGCCTTCCCGCACCACCACATAACCGTCGGTGAGCTGAACCTTGCCCTCCCGCAGGGCCTTGACCTCCCAGCCTTGCAGCACCATGCCCGCCTCGAATCGCTCCTCGATGGCGTAGTTGAACAAGGCCTTCTTGTTGTCCGCCAGGCGGGCATCGGTGGTCTTGGAAGAAGCTTTCTTGGAAGTGGGGGTGGCCATGAAGCAGCAGATGGGGGCACGGAGGGCCCATACAATGTCCCGGTGCCGGTTTCGACCGCCGGTCTGACGGGTGGGCCACGGGTCCGACACCGGTCGGCAAGATGCCGGGCCGGTCGGTCCTGTCTCCCGACAGGCAGATCCAGATTGTATGAAAACGATTCACAAGTCCGTTCTGCTCTGGCACAGCGCACAAGAAATGTTTGCGCTGGTGACCGATGTGCAGCACTACCCGCAGTTTCTTCCCTGGTGCGACCAGGGGGAAGTGCTTGAACTCACCGAGCACGGCATGCTGGCCCGGGTGGGCATGGCCTTTGGCGGATTGCGCCAGAGCTTCACCACCCGCAACACCCATATCGAAGACCGTCAGGTGCATCTGAGCCTGGTCGACGGACCGTTCTCCTTGCTGGAGGGGCACTGGGAGTTTCTCCCCTTGGGAGATGGCAGCCAGCGCGCCTGCAAGGTCACTTTTGACCTTCGCTACGGCTTTGCGAGTCCGTCCCTGGCCAAACTGGTGGGTCCGGTGTTCGACAAGATCGCCGCCAACCTGGTGGACGCCTTCGTGCGCCGGGCTGATCAGGTCTATGGCACCGATCCCCTGGAGGGACGGACATGAAGGTGATCCTGGTCTACGCTCCCGCGGCCCGATGCTGTCATGAGGAGCACGTTTGCCTGCCGGACGGCCTCGATGCCGGGGCGGCCCTGCAGACTGCAGGTTGGGTGGAACGGTTTCCCGAACTGAAGGACGGACAGCTCTCGATGTCGGTCTGGGGTCGCCAGGTCGACAGGCAGCACCTCCTGCGCGACGGCGACCGACTGGAGATCTGCCGGCCCCTGAGGGTGGATCCCAAGGTGGCACGCAGAGAGCGGTTTGTGGCCCAAGGGGCCCGAGGCTCGGGACTGTTCGCCAGCCGGCGGCCGGGATCCAAGGCCGGTTACTGAGCGGCCTGTGGCAAGGGGCCGCAGTCGGCGGCAATGATTCGGTCCAGGCGCTGCATCTCGGCCGCCCTGGCTTTGTCGTCCATGACGACCACCTCGCCCCGGGCGTTGGTCGTCGAGACACGGATGCCCGACATGAGTGTGGTGCGGGCCCGGTTGGCGCGTTCGCAGTTTTCCTGGCGAATGCGTGCCACGCGGTCCTGCTCGGCCTGCTGACGGGCCTTTTCGGCCGCCTCGGCCTGCTTCTTGCGCGCCTCCAGTTGCTCGTCTCGGCCTGGCGTGGCGGCCGAGGCCGGCGCCGTTTCCGTGGATTCCGGCGGACTCTCGGGGGCGGGCGCTGCCACAGGCACAGCCCGCGCGTTGGGCCGGCGCAGGATGTTCCGATCCGGCACGCTGGCAGGCGGCGGGGTGTCGCTGAAGACCTTGCGACCGGCGTCGTCGATCCACTGCCACTGGGCCTGGGCCCAGCCAGAGGCCAGTGCCATCGCGGCGGCCAGCAACCAAGGACGCAAACAGTTGTGCGAACAAAGGACACTCATGCAAAAAGTGTAATCCCAAGGTGTGCCTGTCGGCGCCGGAACCGGTATGGACGGCGCGCTGGAGAGCCAGACGGTGGGTGGGGCAGGCCTCTTCCCGGCGAGGCGGTTTGCATGCCCCCGGTGTCCGGGAGCACACGGATACAATGCGTCTTTTGGAGCTTTACCCCATGCGCCTCCTAGGCAAAGCGCTCACATTCGACGACGTCCTTCTGGTCCCGGCCTATTCCCAGGTCCTGCCGAAGGACACTTCTCTGGCCACCCAGTTCACCCGCAACATCCAGTTGAATCTGCCGCTGGTGTCGGCAGCCATGGACACGGTCACCGAGGCCCGCCTGGCCATCGCGATCGCCCAGGAAGGCGGCATCGGCATCGTTCACAAGAATCTCTCGGCGCAGGAACAGGCCGCCCATGTGGCCAAGGTCAAGCGTTATGAGTCCGGTGTGCTGCGGGATCCGGTGGTGATCAGCCCGCAGACCACGGTGCGCCAGGTCATGCAGCTGTCCGACGAGCTCGGCGTTTCGGGCTTCCCGGTCGTGGAGCACGGCAAGGTGGTGGGCATCGTCACGGGCCGCGACCTGCGCTTCGAGACCCGGCTGGATGTGGCGGTCCCCGCAAACATGACACCGCGGGACCGCCTGGTCACGGTGCCCGACGGCCCCACCCCCGCCGAAGCCAAGGTGTTGCTGCACAAACACAAGCTCGAGCGCCTGCTGCTGGTCAATGACGCCTTCGAGCTCAAGGGCCTGATCACCGTCAAGGACATCAACAAGCAGCTGAACTTTCCGAATGCCGCGCGCGACTCGGCCGGCCGGCTGCGCGTCGGCGCCGCCGTGGGGGTGGGCGAGGGCACGGAAGAACGTGTCGAGGCCCTGGTCAAGGCGGGGGTCGATGCCATCGTGGTCGACACCGCACACGGTCACAGCAGAGGCGTGATCGACCGGGTGCGCTGGGTCAAGCAGAACTACCCGCAGGTGGACGTGATTGGCGGCAACATCGCCACCGCCAGCGCGGCACTTGCCCTGGTGGAGGCCGGCGCCGACGGCGTCAAGGTCGGCATCGGTCCGGGCTCGATCTGCACCACGCGCATTGTCGCCGGCGTGGGCGTGCCGCAGATCACCGCCATCGACAACGTGGCCTCGGCCCTGCAGACCACCGGTGTGCCCATGATCGCCGACGGAGGCATCCGCTACAGCGGAGACATCGCCAAGGCCATCGCCGCGGGTGCCAATTGCGTCATGATGGGCGGCATGTTCGCCGGCACCGAAGAGGCGCCGGGCGAGATCGTGCTGTACCAGGGCCGCAGCTACAAGAGCTACCGCGGCATGGGCTCCATCGGCGCCATGCAGCAGGGCAGCGCCGACCGCTATTTCCAGGAAAGCAGCACCGGCAACCCGAACGCCGACAAGCTGGTGCCCGAGGGTATCGAAGGACGCGTGCCCTACAAAGGTTCGGTGGTCTCGATCATCTTCCAGATGGCCGGTGGTCTGCGTGCCGCCATGGGCTACTGCGGCTGCCCGACCGTCGAGCACATGCGCGCCAAGGCGGAGTTCGTCGAGATCACCTCGGCCGGCATCCGCGAAAGCCATGTGCACGACGTGCAGATCACCAAGGAAGCGCCCAACTACAGAGCTGATTGAGGCTCCCCCCGCGCCGCCTGCGGCGTCACCCCCCAGGGGGCGGCACCAGCGGCCCGGCAAAGCCGGTTCCGCGGTGCCCCTGGATGGGGTGGCCTCTTGCTCAACGGGTCGTCCTTCGTGGCGACCTTTGTTTTTTTCTGAAGTCCACCGCCCGCCATGCAGCACCAGAAAATCCTCATCCTCGATTTCGGTTCCCAGGTCACCCAGCTCATTGCGCGCCGCGTGCGCGAGGCGCATGTGTACTGCGAAGTGCATCCCTGCGATGTCAGCAGCGACTGGGTGCGCGAGTACGCCGCCGATGGCCAGCTCAAGGGTGTGATCCTGTCCGGCAGCCACGCCAGTGTCTACGAAGTGGACGACAAGGCGCCCGACGCCGTGTTCGAGCTCGGCGTGCCGGTGCTGGGCATCTGCTACGGCATGCAGACCATGGCGCAGCAGCTGGGCGGCAAGGTCGAGGCCGGTAAAACCCGGGAATTCGGTTATGCCGAGGTCCGCGCCCGCGGCCACACGGCCCTGCTCAAAGGCATCGAGGACTTCCACACGCCCGAAGGCCACGGCATGCTCAAGGTCTGGATGAGCCATGGCGACAAAGTCACCGAAATGCCGCCGGGCTTCAAGCTCATGGCCAGCACCGACGCCTGCCCGATCGCTGGCATGGCCGACGAGTCCCGTGGCTACTACGCGGTGCAGTTCCACCCCGAGGTGACGCACACGGTGCAGGGCAGGGCGCTGCTGGAACGCTTCGTTCTGGAGATCTGCGACACCCGGGCCGACTGGATCATGCGCGACCACATCGAGGAGGCGGTGCAGAAGATCCGCGAGCAGGTGGGTGACGAGGAAGTGATCCTCGGTCTGTCGGGCGGGGTGGACTCATCGGTGGCCGCGGCGCTGATCCACCGCGCCATCGGCGACCAGCTGACCTGCGTGTTCGTCGACCACGGACTGCTTCGTCTGAACGAGGGCGACATGGTCATGGAGATGTTTGCCGGCAAGCTGCACGCCAAGGTGGTGCGCGTGGACGCCAGCGAGCTGTTCCTGGGCGAGCTGGCCGGCGTGAGTGATCCGGAGCAGAAACGCAAGATCATCGGGCGGCTGTTCGTGGACGTCTTCAAGGCGGAAGCCGCCAAATTGACCTCAAGTGATACATCAAAAAAAGGTGCCAAGTGGTTGGCACAAGGGACTATTTATCCGGACGTCATCGAATCCGGCGGCGCCAAGAGCAAGAAGGCCGTGACCATCAAGAGCCACCACAACGTGGGTGGCCTGCCGGAACAACTGGGCCTCAAGCTGCTGGAGCCGCTGCGCGACCTGTTCAAGGACGAGGTGCGCGAGCTGGGCGTGGCCCTGGGGCTGCCACACGACATGGTCTACCGCCACCCCTTCCCCGGCCCCGGCCTGGGCGTGCGCATTCTGGGCGAAGTCAAGAAGGAATACGCCGACCTGCTGCGCCGGGCCGATGCCATCTTCATCGAAGAACTGCGCTCGACGCTGGAGCCGAACTCGGGCAAGAGCTGGTACGACCTGACCAGCCAGGCCTTCACCGTGTTCCTGCCGGTCAAGAGTGTGGGGGTGATGGGCGATGGACGCACCTACGACTATGTGGTGGCCCTGCGGGCCGTGCAGACCAGCGACTTCATGACGGCCGACTGGGCCGAGCTGCCGTATGCGCTGCTCAAGAAGGTGTCCAGCCGCATCATCAACGAGGTGCGCGGCATCAACCGGGTCACCTACGACGTCAGCAGCAAGCCACCGGCCACCATCGAGTGGGAGTGAGCCCGTCCACTGCATCCGGTGACCCTGACATGTCCGCCAGCAGCGACACCGATTACATGGGGCTGGCCCTGGAGGAGGCTCGCGCGGCGGCGGCCGCAGGCGAAGTCCCTGTGGGCGCCATCGTCGTTCATCAGGGCCGCGTGGTGGGCCGAGGACGGAACGCGCCGGTGTCTGAGCACGATCCGACCGCACATGCCGAGATCGTCGCCTTGCGGGACGCCGCCCGGACCCTGTCGAACTACCGCCTCGGGGAATGCGAGCTTTACGTCACCCTGGAGCCCTGTGCCATGTGCAGTGGCGCGATGCTGCATGCCCGGCTGCGGCGTGTGGTCTTCGGCGCCACCGATCCCAAGACCGGTGCGGCGGGCTCGGTGGTCGACCTGTTCTCGGACCCTCGGCTGAACCATCAGACGGCCGTACTCGGCGGCGTCCGGGCCCAGGAGTGTGCTGCTGTGCTCGGTGGTTTTTTTCGGGAGCGCCGGGTCAAGAGCCGGTTGGATGCACACCCCCTGCGCGAGGACGCACTGCGCACGCCAGGAGAACGGTTCGATGGCTTGCCGGGCTACCCCTGGTCGCCGCGTTATGTGAGCGATCTGCCTGCCCTGGCGGGGCTTCGCATGCACTACCTGGACGAAGGCCCCGCAGACGCCACGCGGACCTGGCTGTGCCTGCACGGCAATCCCGCATGGAGTTATCTCTACCGCCGCATGATGCCGGCCTTTCTGGCGGCTGGCGATCGCGTGGTGGCGCCGGACATGCCTGGTTTCGGAAAAAGCGACAAGCCCAAGAAGCGGCAGGCACACCGCTTCGGCTGGCACCGGCAGGTTCTGCTGGAACTGGTCGAGCGCCTCGACCTTCACCAGGTGGTGCTGGTGGTGCAGGATTGGGGCGGCCTGCTGGGCCTGACCTTGCCCCTGGCGGCTCCTGATCGGTACCAGGGCCTGCTGATCATGAACACCCTGCTGGCGACCGGGGAAGAACCCTTGTCGCCCGGCTTTCTGGACTGGCGCGACATGTGCCGGCGGCGTCCGGACTACGACATCGGACGCCTGTTTCAGCGCGGCAACCCCCACCTGAGCGTGGCGGAATGCCAAGCCTACGACGCGCCGTTTCCGGATCGCGGCCACCGGGCAGCCCTGCAGGCCTTTCCTGACATGGTGCCGGAGTTTGCCGACAGCGAGGGCGCCGACATTTCGCGCGAGGCGCAGCAGTTCTGGCGCGAGCGCTGGCGGGGCAGGTCGCTCATGGTCATCGGTCAGCGCGACCCGGTGCTGGGCGAGGCCGTGATGCGGCAGCTGCACCAGGACATTCGGGGCTGTCCGCCCCCCGTGTTGCTCCCCGAGGCCGGTCACTTTGTCCAGGAGCATGGAGAAGGGGTGGCCGCGCTGGCGCTCGAACACTTCAAGGAGGCTGCATGAGCCACATCTACGTCTATTCCCCATCCAGTGCCGTGCGCGACAAGAGTGCGTTCCGTCGCGGCCTCCGACGCCTGCAAAGCCTGGGGCATGAGGTCGAGATCGACGAAGCCGCGCTTTCCAGTCATATGCGCTTCGCCGGTGACGATGCCACCCGGCTGGCGGCCATCGGCCGGGCCGCCGCCAGCGGCGCCGATGTGGCGCTGATTTCCCGGGGAGGCTACGGGTTGACGCGGATACTGCCTGACCTGCCTTTCCGACCGCTCGCGAAGGCCATCGAAAGAGGCACACAATTCGTCGGCTTGAGCGACTTCACGGCCCTGCAGTGCGCCCTGCTCGCCAAAACCGGGGCGACCACCTGGGCGGGCCCGGCACTGGGAGAGGATTTCGGAGCCCCCGAACCCGACGAGATCATGCAGGCCTGCTTCGAGGACCTGCTGTGTGGCCAGGGAGAGGGCAGCGGATGGCGCCTGCCCGCCTCAGACCTGAAAAGCGCTGCCCAGGCAGGCACCCCCGTGCCGCAGGCCCTGCGCGTGGACAAAGCCCTGCTCTGGGGAGGCAACCTCTCGGTGCTCAGCGCACTGGTCGGTACGCCGTTCCTGCCACCGATCAAGTCGGGGGTGCTGTTCCTGGAAGACGTGAACGAACACCCCTATCGCATCGAACGGCAACTCACGCAATTGCTGCACGCGGGGGTGCTGGCGAAACAGAAGGCGATCCTGCTGGGTGCGTTCAACCGCTACAAGCCGGTTCCACACGACCGGGGCTTCAAGCTGCAGACGGTGGTCGCCTGGCTCCGCAGCCAAGTCAAGGCGCCGGTGCTGACCGGTCTGCCTTTCGGGCATGTGCCCACGAAAGTGCTGCTGCCGGTGGGGCAGCGCATCTCGCTGATGGTGGAGGGGCGCGACGCCCTGCTGTACTGGGGCTGATTCGCCCCGCGCGGGTGACAGCCCGAGAACTCAGTGCCGCTGCCGGCTGGAGGCGTCCATCAGGCTTTTGGGGACCAGGCCCTTGAACACCGGGGTCAGGGACTGCACCATGCTGACCGCCTTGAATTCTCCGTGCATGCTGCTCAGCGCAGCCACCACGTCGGCACGCGCATACCAGAGGGCGTGCGCATCGTGCAGGTAGCGCAGTTTCCTGCTCAGTTGGGGATGCAGCCGAGCGCCTTCCTCTCCCAGCACGGCCAGCATCGCCTGCCGAACCGGCTCCAGCGCCTCCGGGGACGACTTGCGCACTTCGGTCCCCAGCAGGGCTGAAATGCTGTTGCGCAAGCCTGGTTTGATGAAACGCATGATGAAATCCTCAACGACACTCGTTTTATGGTGCAACGATATACGTCCCCGTGTCCGCTGGCAAGCGTGTAAACACGATAAAAATCCGAAAAAACAACAAGTGAATCATGTATTTACCTGTAATGGTTCACTTGCTTTCTGAAACATCTGCATACCTTTGGAATAGAAAGCAGGCCGCCGGGAAGGACAATCGGTCCTCCGGTAATGCGTTGGGCCCACCGACCAAAGGCCGGAATTGCGCACCGGGTGGTCAGGGCCACCGGTCACAGGCGGGACATCCGTGACAAACTCCGCAGGCAGCGAGCGAGGCTGGGTGGCCTCCATGCCCCGACGGTGATGTGATGTAATCAGCTTTTGTTCTTACCTTTCCATGGCTGAACTCACCATCGCGTTCGTTGATCTCACAGGCAGCGTCTCGGTCTTCGAGACGCTGGGCAACGACCGGGCGACGAAGGCCGTGACCAAGCTGACCCAATGGATCGGGGCGGTGGGCCTGGAAAACGGCGGCAAGGTGGTCAAGATGCTCGGGGATGGTGTGCTGCTGTCCTTCAGCAACAACCTGCTGGCGGTCGAGACCATGACCCAGATCCAGCAGGAACACTCCCAGCGCGTGGCGCAGTGGCCCAAGCGGTTGAAGCTGCAAATGCAGATCGGCATGGCGCGCGGGCAGGTGGTCCAGGTCGACGGTGACTGCTTCGGAGATGCCGTCAACGTTGCCTCCCGACTGAGCGACCTGGCGGGTCCGGAACAGATCCTGGTGACCGACACGGTGATCCGCAAGCTGGGCGCCCGTCATGGTGTGCGCAGCCGAAGCCTTGGCCCCATGCGAATCAAGGGACGGGCGGAACCCTGCGAGGTGTTCCGGATCGAGTGGCAGCCGGAGATGCTCTCCGAGTTCCTGACCTTGCCATCGGACCTGCACGGGATCGCGTCCCATGGCGAGTCGGTGTTCGGTGGCATCCAGTTGGGCTGGCTCGATGCCAGCCGGGCCTTCGACATCACGGATCTGCCGATCAAGATCGGGCGAATCCCGGAGGCCGATTTCATCGTCAACGACCCCCGGGTCTCGCGCATCCACGCCACACTCGACATCCGTTCCGGCAACTACGTGCTGGAGGATGTCAGCAGCTACGGCACCTGGGTCCGTTTCGCAGGCACCGACCACGTGATTTCCCTGCGCCGTCAGGAATGCCTGCTGCACAGCGACGGGGAAATCGCCATGGGCACGCCATTCACCGACTACAGCTCACCGACCGTGTCTTTCCGCCTGGTGGACGGAGCCATGGTGCTGGGCCATTCGCGCCTGTCCTGAGCTGGCCTCGGCCCGACCTGCCGCGTCGACCCAGGTGTCGATCACTTCAGGTTGCCGCTGAGGAACTGGGCGAGTCGTTCGCTGCGCGGCCGCGACAGCACCTCGGACGGAAGCCCCTGCTCTTCGATCCGGCCCTGGTGCAGGAAAACGACGTGGTTCGACACCTCGCGCGCGAAGCCCATTTCATGCGTCACCACCAGCATGGTCCGCCCCTCCTCGGCGAGCAGCTTCATCACCCTCAGGACCTCACCCACCAGTTCGGGATCGAGGGCGCTGGTCGGCTCGTCGAACAGCAGCACGGCCGGTTCCACCGCCAGTGCCCGGGCAATGGCGACCCGTTGCTGCTGGCCACCGCTCATGTGCGCCGGGTAGCGGTCCTCGACCCCGCGCAATCCGACGCGCTCCAGGTAACGCCTGGCGGTCTCCACCGCCTGCTCGCGCGGAATACCCAGCACATGGATGGGGGCCTCGATGACGTTCTGCAGCACCGTCATGTGGGCCCACAGGTTGAAATGCTGGAACACCATGGCCAGACGCGTGCGCAGCCGCTGCAACTGGGCCGGCTGCGCTGCGTGCAGTTCGCCATGGCGGTCCGCCCTGAGCTGGAGCTCTTCCCCTCCCAGGACGATCCTGCCGCTGTTCGGCCGCTCCAGCAGATTGATGCAGCGCAGGAAGGTGCTCTTGCCGGAACCTGAACTGCCAATCAGACTGATGACATCGCCGGCGTGGGCTGTCAGTGAAACACCCTTGAGCACCTCGTTGTTGCCGAAGCGCTTGTGGATGTCGGTCACTTCCAGCAGCGGCGTGACCGGTGATGAAGCGGGGGAAGTGGTCATGGGTTTCCTGTCATTCATCGGGAAGCGCGTCAGGCGCCGAGCAGGTCACCGGTCCGGAAGGCCTGGCTGCCGGCGACCTTGCCCAGCTCTCCCCCGGCGCGCACGTAACGTTCGCGCACCCGGGCGTAGAACACACCGTCGACCCCGGCGCGGACCGTATGCACCGAAGAACCCGCCGCTGGGGTCGGATCGATGATCTCGGCCACCGGGTCGCCCGCGCGCAGCCCGGTGCCAGGCTCGACCAGAAAGACCACAAGCCCCGCCATCGGTGCACGCAGGGTCTCGGAACCGGCCAGTGGCGTCGGGGCACACGGCAAGCCCGGCAGCTCCGGGCGAGCGGCCCGCAACAGGCCCGTGTGGGACAGATAGGCGAGGAGGGCGTCGGCGTCCCTTCGGGCATTGGCGTGGTCCACGTCCGTCTCGCCCCGCAACTCGACCGTGCTCGAAGCGCAGCCCTGGGGAAGCGGGTGGGTCGAGCCGGCCGAACGCAGCAGAGCCGCCAGCTGCCACCAAACACCCGACAGGCATTCGTCGAAAGGGTTGCCGCCCGACTGTCGGGCCAGCAACACGGCCCGGCAACCCAGCAGCCGAGCCAGCGGTTCAAGGACCGGCCAGCAGGGCTCTTCGGTGTACAGGTGCATGACCGCCTGGGCATCACAATGCAGGTCGATCACCACCTCGGCGTCATGGGCAAGCAACAACAGGCACCGGCGCAGGCTGTCCGCTTCCGTCTCCGGACTCCAGTGGGTGAGCCACTGGCCGACGCATTCGCGCACCGCGCGCACGTTCAGCGCCGCATCAGGCCCCAGCCGGTCACGCAGCGATTCGAAAACTGCCTGTGCCAGATCGGGATAGTGGCGGTTGAAGTTGTGTGCGCTGCCCAGCTCGAATCGGCCACTCGGACGGTGAAGCAGGCGCTGGGACAGGCCGATGGGGTTGGCCACCGGCACCAGCACCACCTCACCCAGCAGTTGCCCGTCCGCTTCGGCCCGGGCCAGCGCTTCGCGCAGGTGGTACAAAACCAGCATGCCCGGCAGCTCGTCGGCGTGAAGGCTGGCCTGGATGTAGACCTTGCGCTCGCCCGCGGGCCCGAAATGAAGACTGACGACCTGACGCTGCTGGCCCAGGCTGCCACCGGACAGGGGATGCTCGCGGCGCTGCATGGCGATCGTCAGCGGCTGCGGGGCGCCAGGTGCCCCAGGAAGTGCCGTTCGGCCACGCGAAACAACCCCACCAGCATGAAGGTGATGACCAGGTAGATGGCCGCCGCGAACAGGTAGGCCTCGAACGGCAGGTAATAGTCGGAGTAGATCCGGCTGGCCGCGGCGGTGATGTCCAGCAGACCTGGCACGGTGCTGGCCAGGCTGGTGCTGTGCAACATCATGACCACCTCATTGGAATAGGCGGGAAGGGTCCGGCGCATGGCGCTGGGCATGACGATGCGACGCAGGGTCTGCCATCGGCTCATGCCCATCGCATGGGCCGCCTCGATTTCGCCGGCCGCGGTTTCCCGCATCGACCCGGCCAGCAACTCGGCGGTGTAGCCTGCGGTGTTGAGGCTGAAGGCCAGCAGGGCGCAGAAGAAGGCATCCTTGAAATGCGTCCAGGGCCACACGGTGTCCCATCGGGCCTGGATCCATTCGAGCTGGGCCACGCCATAGTAGATCAGGTAGACCTGAATCAGCAGCGGCGTGCCCCGGATGACATAGGTGAAGCTGCCGACCAGCCAGCGCAGGGGACCGATGCGGCTGGTCAGCGCCAGCGCCATCAGCACCGCCATGACACCGCCAACGGCGAGGGCCGAAAACAGCAGCCAGGCGGTGGTGACCAGGCCCTCGGCGTAGAGGGCCAGGGTCTGCGGCATGGTGATGACTTCCCAGCGCATCGCTCAATCCTTCACGCCGACCCGCGCCGCACACCCAGGCTGTAGCGGCGCTCCAACCACCGCAAAGCCCAGAGCGAGATCGAGGTGTAGACAAGAAACAGGGCGGCAGCAAACAGAAAGAACGTGAAGGGTTCGCGCGTGGCCGCGCTGGCCTGTTTGGCCAGGTAGGTCATCTCCTGCAGGCCGATCAGGCTGATCAGGGCGGTCGCCTTGATCAGCACCAGCCAGTTGTTGGTGAAGCCGGGCAGGGCGTAGCGCACCATCTGGGGCAGGGTGATGCGCAGAAAGGTCCGAAAGCGGCCCATCCCGAAGGCCCAGGCCGCTTCGGCCTGGCCCCGGGGAATCGCCAGGATGGCGCCCCGGAAGGTTTCGGTCATGTAGGCCCCATAAATGAAGCCGATGGTCAGCACGCCCGCCGCGAAGGGATTGATGTCGACATACCGCCGATGGCCCACCCACTCCAGCAGGTGGTTGAGGCCGATCGTGCCGCCATAGAAGATCAGCAGCATCAATACCAGCTCGGGGACGCCTCGGATCACCGTCGTGTACACAGTGGCCAGGCCCACCAGGAGCCGGTTGCCCGAAAGCTTCGCTGCCGCGCCCAACAAGCCCAGCACGATGGCGAAAACCAGCGCCGCCAGCGAGACGCCCACCGTCACGAGGGCACCTTGCAGGATGGAAGCGTAGTAGCCGGTCAAGCCGAGCCGGGATCAGTCGCCGTAGACGTCGAAGTCGAAGTACTTCTTGCTGACGGTCTCATAGACGCCGTTGGCGCGAATGGCCTGAATGGCGGCATTGATCTGCTCGCGCAACTGGTCTTCACCCTTGCGCATGGCCACGCCCACGCCATACCCGTAGTACTTCACATCAGACAGCACGGGGCCGACAAAGCCATAACCTTCGCCTTCGGGCTTGCTGAGGAAGCCGCCGGTGACTTCGACCGAATCGGCCACCGTGCCATCGAGGCGGCCAGAGCGGATGTCCAGATAGACCTGGTCCTGAGCCTCGTAGGCAATCACGTTGACACCCACCGGGCGGAGCTCGCCCATGGCATACCTTTCCTGGGTGCTTCCCTTGAGCACGCCGATGCGCTTGCCTTTGAGCGACTCAAGATCGGTGAAGGGTGTATCGGCCTTGACCACGATGCGGCTGGGAGTGTTGTAGTACTTGTCGGAGAAGTCCACCACCTGCTTGCGCTCGTCGGTGATCGACATGGAACTGATGATGACGTCGTACTTGCGGGCCTGCAGGCCCGGAATCATGCTGTCCCAGACCTGTTCGACGTACACACATTTGCGCTGGATCTCGTTGCACAGCGCTTCGGCGATGTCCACGTCGAAGCCGGTGGGCTGACCGTTGGGGGTCTTGTAGGTGAACGGTTCGTAGGTGGGGTCGATGGCGACCCGCAGCTCGGGCATGGCGGGGGGAGCGACCGCCGAAGGCGCAGAGCCAGCGGCCACAGGAGCCTCCGACTTGCCACAGGCCGCGAGAGTCACAAGGGCAACGGCGCCCAAGGCGTAAAGAATGGGTTTCATGGGTGAACGAAGATGTCAGTTTCAGGAAAGCGACGTGCAATTCCTGCCAAAAAGGTGTCCGATTGTAGGGGTTCGGTGATGGGGCCCGCAACGCAGGCACCGGATCGGGGCGCGCATGCGTCCGGAGGGTCAGGTGTACCCGTGAAGCAAGATGTGATCCAGGGTCCGGACGCCGCCGATGCGGTCCCATTAACTTAACATAATATACATTGTCGAATAAATAGACGGCAATGACGGCCATGAAAAAAGCCCGCCGG
>CALMYH010000063.1 GCA_937873395.1 uncultured Burkholderiales bacterium | reverse complement strand
GGCCGCGGCACCACCCGGCCGCTGGAGCTGTTCGGCGCCCCGGACATCGACGCCAACCGCCTGCTGGCCGACATGCAGCGCATGGCCCCGCAATGGCTGGCCGGCTGCCGCCTGCGCACCTGCTGGTTCGAGCCCACCTTTCACAAACATGCCGGCCAACTCTGTGCCGGTGTGCAGATCCATGTCGAAGACCCGACGCACTATGACCATGGTGCGTTCCGCCCCTGGCGCCTGCAGGCCCTGGCCTTCAAAGCCTTGCGCCTGCAAAGGCCGGACTACCCGCTCTGGCGCGACTTCCCCTACGAGTACGAGCACGACCGCCTGGCGATCGATCTCATCAATGGCGGACCGGCTCTGCGCGAATGGGTGGACGACCCGGGCGCACAAGCCGGCGATCTGGACGCCATGGCCAGCCCCGACGAAGCCAATTGGCACCAGCTTCGCCGCCCCCACCTGCTGTACTGAGACTTGCTCTCTGGGCCTGCAGCCGAGGCGGCGGCGTTTCAACAGATTGTCACGGCGGCGCCACATACTGGCACCATGACCACCCAGACCTCTGCCAACCACACTGCCCCGTTCCCTGCCCCCCGACCGGCCGATACCGAGGCGCTGGATGGCCAGGCCTTGGCTGCGCTGTCGGGCTGGTCCCAGGGCCTCGCCCCGGCCTCCCTGGTCCCGGCTGCAACGGCCTGGGGCGCATCGCTGGCCTGCGCTCCGGGGACCCAGTTGCACCTGTGGCAACAGGCGGCCCGACTGGGCCATGAATGGCTCGCCAGCGGGGGGAAACCGCAACAAGACGGCCGCTTTGCCGACCCCAGTTGGCAGCAGTGGCCCTGGGCCGCGTGGGCCGGCCTGCACGAGACGGCCGACCGGTGGTGGCGCGAGGCGGGCCAGATCGAAGGGGTTTCACCGCATGTGCAGGAACAGATCGCCTTCTATGCCCGCCGCTGGCTGGACCTGTTTGCCCCGTCCAACACCCTGCTGACCAACCCCGAGGCGCTGCACAAGGCCATCGACAGCCGGGGCGCCAGTCTGCTCAGGGGCTGGCAACTGCTGCAGGAGGACAGTCTGCGCGCACTGGCGAAGCCGGCCGGATCGGTGAACTCACCGCTGGTACCCGGTCGTGAGCTGGCCACCACACCCGGTCGCGTGGTGATGCGCAACCACCTGGTCGAGCTGATCCAGTACGAGGCCACGACACCCAGGGTGCAGGCCACGCCGCTGCTGATCATCCCGTCCTGCATCATGAAGTACTACGTGCTCGACCTCTCGCAGCACAACTCCCTGGCTCGCTGGCTGGTCGGCCAGGGGCACACGGTGTACATCGTGTCCTGGCGCAACCCAGACAAGTCCGACGCCGAGATCGGATTCGACGACTATGTCCGGCAAGGCGTTCTGGACAGCCTGGCCTGGGTTCAGCGCGCCTGTGGACAGCCGGTCCACCTCGCCGGCTACTGCCTGGGCGGCACGTTTGCAGCGGTGGCCACGGCCCACCTGTGCCGGCCGGACCAGCCCGCCGATGCCGCGCCCGCCAGTCTGACGCTGCTGGCGGCCGAGACCGATTTTTCGGAGCCGGGTGAGATGGGCGTCCTGATCGACGAAGCCCAGGTGCGCATGATCGAAGCCGTCATGAAGCGCCAGGGTTTCCTGTCGGGCCGCCAGATGGCCAACTCCTTCCAATTCCTGCATGCGGCGGATCTGGTCTGGGCGCGCCGAACACAACGCTGGCTGATGGGAGAAGACCTGGCCGAGAACGACCTGATGGCCTGGAACGCCGACACCACGCGCCTGCCCGCAACCATGCACAGCCAGTACCTGCGGCGTTTCTACCTGGACAATGCGCTGGCCAACGGACGCCTGCGCTTCGACGGCCACCCGGTCCAGCTGCGTGACGTGCACCTTCCCCTGTTCGTCGTGGGCACCGAAAAAGACCACGTTGCTCCCTGGCAATCGGTCTTCAAGATCCATCAACTGGCCAGCGGAGACCTGCGCTTTGTGCTGACCAATGGCGGACACAACGCGGGCATCGTGTCCGAGCCCGGGCACGCCGGTCGGCACTATCGCGTCGCGGACACGCTGGCGAGCGACGGCAGGCCGACGCCGCCGGAGTGGTTGCAGCGGGCCGACACACACCAGGGCAGCTGGTGGACCGCCTGGCATGCCTGGCTGTCGGAACGGGCGCCCACCCGGACCGTGGCGGCCAGGTCCGTGCCGGTTGACCCGCTGCTTCCAGCGGCTCCGGGCGACTATGTGATGGTGCGGTACGACGACTGAACCGGGCCGAACCGGCTTCAGCTCAGGCGGGCTGCGGGTTGTCCACCGGCATCAGAGCCGGGACACGCGGCATCGGCACCCGGATCTTCGTTGCAGGGGCGACGACCCGCGCCATCCCAAGAATCACCGGCTGGGCCAGCTGGTTGCTGACGCGGCAGTCCAGTTCGACATGCCGGTGCCTGTCGTCCTTGGCCAGCACCTGTACCTCGACCGTGAGGTGGTCACCCGGATGCACCGGACGCACGAAGCGCAGTTGCTGCTCCAGGTAGATCGTCCCAGGGCCGGGCAGGCGGGTTCCCAGCACGGCAGAGATCAGCGCGCCGCCCCACATGCCGTGGGCAATGATGCCGTGAAACACGGTCCCTTCGGCGTAGGCGGCGTCGAGATGGGCCGGATTCATGTCGCCGGACACCGCTGCGAAGGCCAGGATGTCCTGCTGGTCCAGCGTGCGCACCAGCGAGGCCTTGTCCCCGATCCGGAGCTCTTCGAATGTCCTGTTTTCCAACCATTGCTGCACAAAAGACTCCTGACGGTCAGGCCTTCACCTTCTTGCCGTGGGAACGAAGCGATCCCGCGGGCGACGCCCTCAGTCCCTCGATCCGGCTCCACAAGGCTTCATCCGGCTCCGAGACCATCTCCATGCGGCCCGGGTAGATGCCACCACCGCAACCGTCCAGCGTGATCGGTTCCCCTTCTTCGAGGCAGCGTCCGGCCAGCCGGATGGTCCGGTTGGACAGGTCCACCTGCAGGTCGGCGCATCCCACCAGACACACCTTGCCCAGCTGCCTGGCCACCACGGCCGCATGTGAGGTGCGTGCTCCGTGACGGGTGAGCAGCCCATGCGCGGCCTGAAGGGCGTTGATGTCCTCGGTCAGGGTGTCGTTGCGCACCAGCACCACCGGCCGGCCCGCCTGCACACAGGCCTCGACCCGTTGGGCGTCCAGGGCGATCTCCCCGCACACCACACCACCGGAAGCCGGCTCGGCACAGGCCAGTGCCGCGTGTTCGGCGCCATCGGGACTGGACAAACGAACCAGCTGCAAGGCCTCGCTCGACAGGATGCGGGTGCGTTCCAGCGCCTGTGACCGGTCGATCACCCCCTCGTCCAGCAGATCGAGCGCAATCCGCGCCGCTGCCCGCGGGGTGCGCTTGCCCGAACGGGTCTGCAGCATGAACAGCTCGCCATCCTGCACCGTGAACTCCAGGTCCTGCATGTCGCCAAAATGGCGCTCCAGCAAGGACGCCGCCTGTTTCAGGGCCTCGAAGGCCAGCGGCGCGCTGCGCACCAGGGCTTCGTGCCCATGCGCATTGCGGTGGCCTCCGACCACATCCTCTCCCTGGGCGTTCACCAGGTAATCCACCCACAGCCCGGGCTCGCCGGTCATCGGGTTGCGGGTGAATCCGACACCGGCACCGGAATGGCTGCCGGTGTTGCCGAACACCATGCGCTGGATGGTCACCGCCGTGCCCAGCTTTTCGCTCAGGCCATTGAGCTCACGGTAGCTCCGGGCCTTGGGCAGGTGCCAGGAACGGAACACCGCCTGCACCGCGGCATGCAGCTGTTCGTGGGGGTCCTGCGGGAATTCGCTGCCGCTTTCGTTGAGGTAGACCTCCAGATACCGTCGCACCATGGATCTGTGTTCGGCAAAATCCAGCTGGCGCTCGTCGCGCTCACCCACCGTCTCCTTGAGCACCTGCTCGAAGGCCGAGTGCGGCACGCCGGCGACCACCTCGCCAAAGGAAGCGATGAGCCGCCGGTAGGCATCCCAGACCATGCGGGGGTTGCCGGTCTGGCGAAGCAGACCGCCCACCGTGCGATCACACAGGCCCACATTGAGCAGGGTCTCCAGCATGCCCGGCATGGAAACCGGCGCGCCCGAGCGCACCGAGACAATCAGCGGATGGCGCTCATCGCCCAGCGTCAGGCCGGTGGCGGCTTCCAGCTCGGGCAGTCCCCACTGGGTCAGCGGCAACAGGCTGGATGCCGGATCGAAGGTGTAGTGGGTACCGACGACCAGGGCTGGCGGGACATTGAGGCCCAGATGGGCCATTTCCAGCAGGTTGAAGGCCTTGCCGCCCATGCTTTCCCGGCTGGCGCCCTTGAGGGGACTGCCCTGGCCGGTGCACACGAGAAAGAACTGCTTCGGACCGTGCGAATGCCGGCTCATGCGTGTACCCCCGATTTTTCGAACACCAGTTTTCGCAACGCATAGGCAGCCCCGAGCAGGTGGTCGGTCGCCTGCTCGATGGTCATGGCCAGCTCGCTCGCCAGGTGCAGCAGGGCCGGCTGGTCATGCAGATGGGCAACGATCTGCATTCGGGCCTCGCGCAAGGACTCGTCGCACACGCGCTCGGCACGCAGGATGCGCCACAAGGCCTGCAGGAAGGCATCGGCTTCCAGTTGCGCCACGCTTTCCTCCAGGTGGCGCGCGATTTCCACCGCCCGGATCTGGTCCTGGATGGCGCCGAGTGTGGTCTCGGCAATGGCCAGCACGCTGTCGCGCACCGCCCGGGGCAGACGGGACAGAGGCGGCGAGGTCAGCAGGCTGAGGACAAACATGGACTCCTCCAGCACATCGGCGACGTCGTCCTGCTTGTCCAGCAGCGCCAGCATGGGCTGCCAGCGCGCCTGCCGCTCGGCCCGGCGTCGGGATTCGGACAGCACGTGGTCGGCCTGCCGCTCCCAGGCCTTGGCGCGCAGCAGCCGTGCCTGTGCCTGCGCCTGTCCCTCTTCGTCCACCAGGGCCTCGACCAGCGAGAGCGCCAGCGCGTGGCAATAGGCCGAGTGCTCGGCCAGCAGGTCGAACTCGAAGGTGCGCTTGCGAATGGCGCGGGCAAGCAGCATCCGCGCCTCGTCGGCCACCAGGGCCATGGGATGTTGCTCACGCAACCGGACACTGGCCGCCCTCATCAGGTCCAGCAGGTAGGCGCGCGCAGCGGCCTCGCCCAGCACCTGGTCCAGCCTCTCCCCGACCCGGAAGGCATCCCCATCCACCGCCTGCATGGCTTCGTAGACCAGCTGATCGCCGCCCGCCAGCAGCCAGGCCATGTGACCGACGTTGTCCCGTGCCGCCTGCTCCAGCAGATCGATGGCCGCCGGCTTGCGGACAAAGGCCTGCAAGCGTTTGCGGGCACGGTTCCAGTCGATCACGAACACGATCCGGGAGGCCGCCATCTCCAGCGCCTCCAGCAAGCGCCGCTCGTCCGTCGACTCCAGGCTGGCGTGCCCCAGCTGATAGGGCTTTCCCCGGTTGAGTGAAGCATCGACCCGGGGCGCCAGTGCCTCCCAGTGAAAACCCAGCCCCTGGAGCATGCGGCCAAAAAACGCAAACCGGTTGGCGTGCAGGTCCGAATAGTTCAGGTGCAAGGCCCCCGGCAGCCATTCGATCACCAGCACATGGGCATCGTTGGTGCCGATGTCGTTCTGGATCAGCAGGCGGTCTCCGTCGCGTGTCACGGCCGTGTCCAGCCCCGGGTGGCCGAACTTAAGCGCGGCCGTGGCATGGATGCCCCGCATGAAGGCCTGCACCCGCTCCCGGTCCTGAGGCTCGATCTGCCACACATGGGCGCCGTCGATGTCCTCGGTGGCCACCTCGGCCGACATGGCATTGATCGCCTTGTGCAGGTCCATCACCAACAGGTGCAGGCTGTCGTCGGCATGCCGGTCGCCATGGGTGAGGGACCGCAAGGCATCGGCGTGCAGCCCCTCCTCCTCTTTCAGAGACTCGATCCGCCCCTCCCAGAGGTTGCGGCGGGTCAGCAGCTGCGGTTCTTCGTGCCCCGGCCGTTCGCAGACGGGACGCGCCATCACGTGCAGGTCGCGACCCAGCGCATCCAGCCATTCCTCCAGGTGCGGAACGAACAGAATGCCGTCCTGGCGGTAGGCGCCTTCGCCCAGTGCCTGAAGCCAGGTCACATCCTGAAGCCCGAGTCGGGCCAGCTCACGGCGCCAGTCCGTGGGCACCGGCTGCCCGGAAGACAGCCCCTGATCGATCGCCTGCATCATGCTCAGGTAGAGCTTGAGCCGGTCGTTGGCCGCCAGTGCAGCCTTCATCCAGGCCGGCAGAAGCAACGAGTCCTGACCCATGGCGGCCACTGCGCCAGCTTTTTCCATCCAGCCCCTCCCGAGCGAAACATGTACCTGTCACATGTTCGCCGGGATCGATGGCACAGAGATGACAAACCCGGCCGCGCCCCAAGGGGGGCCACCCGGCCGCTCGGGTCTCAGCCCAGCCACTTCTGCATGAACTGCGCCGTGCCCATGGCCGGGTCCAGCTGGTAGCCAGCGTAGCCGATGCGCTCGTACAGGCGCAAGGCCGGGCGGTTGCCCGAGAGCACCTCCAGCGTCATCTTCACCGCGCCACGCCGAACCGCTTCCTGTTCGGCCACACGCAGCATCTGCTCGGCCACGCCGCGCCCACGGTGACTGGCCAGCACCGCCACGTCATGCACGTTGACCAGCGGCCGGCACTTGAAGGTGGAAAACCCCTCGATGCAGTTCACCAGCCCCACCGGCGCATCGCCGTCGAAGGCCAGCACGCTGAAGGCCTGGGGCCGGGCGGCCAGCTCGCGCACCAGGTTCTCACAGGCGTAGGCCGACAGGGCCTCGGCGCCACCGGCCGGGTCGCTTGCGTAGGCGTCCAGCAGCATGACGATGGCGGCGGCATCCGACCCGTCGGCATAGTCGGCCAGCCGCACAGAAAACGCAGCAGCCATCAACCGGCCCTGGCAGCTTCGACCAGACGCTCGGCCATGGACCGCGCCAGTGTCGCGTCGCGCGCCTCCACCATCACCCGCAACAGCGGCTCCGTGCCACTGGCCCGGATCAGCACCCGCCCCTCCTCGCCCAGCTCGGCCTCCACCGCCTGCGTCTCAGTGGCCAGTCGCCGGTTGGTTTTCCAGTCCTGGTCCGGCTGCAGCCGGACATTGAGCAGCACCTGGGGAAACAGGTTCACGCCCTCCAGCAGACCCGCCATCGACTGGCCGCTGTCGACACAGGCCTGCAGCACCTGCAAGGCCGAGACCAGCCCGTCGCCGGTCGTGTGACGGTCCAGCACCAGGATGTGACCGGAGCCCTCACCCCCCAGCACCCAGCCGCGGCGCTCCAGCTCCTCCAGCACATAGCGGTCGCCCACCTTGGCACGCACGAAGGACACGCCCTTGCGTTGCAGGGCCAGTTCCACCGCCTTGTTCGTCATGAGCGTGCCCACCACCCCCGGCACGTCGATGTCGCGCGCAATCCGGTCCGACGCAATCAGGTACAGCAACTCGTCACCATTGAACAGGCGCCCGGTCGAATCCACCATCTGCAGGCGGTCGGCGTCACCGTCCAGTGCCACACCGTAGTCCGCCTGGTGCGCCCTGACCGCGTCCACCATGGCCTGCGGGTGGGTGGCCCCCACGCCCTGATTGATGTTCAGGCCGTCGGGCGCGCAGCCCACGCGAACCACCTCGGCGCCGAGCTCGTGGAACACATCGGGCGCAATGTGATAGGCCGCACCGTGCGCCCCGTCCACCACGATCTTCAGGCCCTTGAGCGACAAGCTGTTGGAGGTGGTGCTCTTGCAGAATTCGATGTAACGCCCGGCCGCGTCGTCCAGCCGGCGCGCCTTGCCCAGGCTGGCCGCGTCCACCCAGACCGGGTCTTCGGCCAGCGCGGCCTCCACGGCCAGCTCCCAGTCGTCGGGCAGCTTGGTGCCCTGGGCGCTGAAGAACTTGATGCCGTTGTCGGCGAACGGGTTGTGGCTGGCCGAGATCACCACACCCAGACTGGCCCGCTGCGCACGCGTCAGGTAGGCCACTGCCGGCGTCGGCACCGGCCCCAGCAGCAGCACATCCACCCCTGCCGAATTGAAGCCGCTTTCCATCGCGCTTTCCAGCATGTAGCCCGAAATGCGCGTGTCCTTGCCGATCAGCACCGTCGGGTGCGCCTCGGTGCGGCGCAGCACCCGACCGACCGCATGGGCCAGGCGCAGCACGAAGTCGGGGGTGATGGGCGGCTGGCCAACCGTGCCACGGATGCCGTCGGTGCCGAAATACTGGCGGGTCATGTGTAATCGTTTTGTGTGACAGAAACAAGCCGCCCATTTTAGGCCTTGGCCGGTGCGCCGTACGTCGCCCTGACTGCGATCATCCCAAGGCGCTCAGCACCTTCAGCGCATCCACCGTCTCGCGCACATCGTGCACACGAACCACGGCCGCCCCACGCTCCACCGCCAGCACGGCCGCCGCCACGCTCGCGCTGACCCGCTCGCGTGCCTGCTCACGGCCTGTCACTGCCCCCAGCGAAGACTTGCGCGACCAGCCCGCCAGCAACGGATAGCCCAGTTCGAGCAGTTCGCGCTGGCGTGCCAGCAGGCTGAAATTCTGCGCCACGGTCTTGCCGAAACCGATGCCGGGATCGACCACGATCCGGTCCGCCGACACGCCGCGCGCTTTCAACGCCTGGCCCCGCTCCCGCAGGAAGTCCATCACCGGCCGCACAACGTCACCCGCCATGGGCGCCACCTGCATGGTCTGCGGGTCGCGGTGCATGTGCATCAGACAGACGCCGCAACGCGGGTGGGCGGCCACCACCTGCAGCGCCTCGCCCCGGCGCAGGGCCCAGATGTCGTTGATGATGTCGACGCCCAGATCCAGCGCCGCCTGCATCACCTCCGGCTTGTAGGTGTCCACCGAGACCGGCACGCCGAGCTTCAGCGCCTCGCGCAGCACCGGCAGCACACGCGCCAGCTCTTCCTCCAGCGGCACCGCCGGACTGCCCGGCCGGGTCGACTCACCGCCGATGTCCAGCACGTTCGCCCCGTCACGCAGCAACTGCTCGCAGTGTTGCAGGGCGGCAGCCACGCTGCCGAACTGTCCACCGTCCGAAAACGAATCGGGCGTCAGGTTGACAATGCCCATGACCTGCGGGCGACCCAGATCGATGTCGAAGCGGGAGGTGGTCCAGATGGCTGACAAAGCGGCTCCAGGAGCGGTGTGCTGATCAACGATTTCGGGCCTTGGCCCTGATCCTGAAAAACGAAAGCCGCCAGGTGAAAGGTCCTGGCGGCTTTTGTCATGAGGTATGGTGGAGCTGGGGGCCTTCAAACTGTCGCCTGCAAGCCGCAGAAATCAAAGCTTTTGCCAACTCTAAGTTACCTAGTTACCCGGTAAGTTACCCGGTCGCCATTTCGCTCATGTGCGGAACCTAACCCGCGTCCGCAGATCAGGCGACCAGCAGTCAGACCGACAGAACATATCGATGATGCCTCAGTTCGTGCTGTTCACGCTGAACTCGATCTCGGCGACCTTGTCCTCGGCGTGAAGAGCCTGAAAGCCGACCGCCTGCTCATGCGCTGACTTCACGAGCGCTTATCACCACAGCTTGAGAAAGCTTACCTCGCAGCGAGGATGCGTTCATTGTCAGGTGAATTTTCTCCTTCTCCCATTCGGCCTTTTGTACCAATTGCTGTTGTGGGTAAGGGAGTTCAATTGGAACATCAGCCTGCAGTACAAGTCCATCGGACAGACGCCGGACAGTGATGCGGAAACCTTCAATTCGGTCGGTTCGATTACCAAGCACAACGAAGGCGTCATCAACGACTACGTCCTCAGATCTTTCGCGCTCGGTCTGTACTAGCACTGCAGCCTCATCGGCACCAACCGGCACGCTATGAACTGCCATGACATCGCCAGGGCGAGTTGCCTTGAGCATGCGATTCTGGGTTGCAATCACGTCTTGCTTTGTGGCTTCCAAGACTGGCTGCTTCTGCATGGCATCAGAGAATATCTGCATCCTCTCGGTTTCTTGTTGGGAGAGCGATAGCTGATGCTCAAGCTGCTTCTCCTGCTGTCGCGCAGCCAGCCAAGCCTTGTACATTACAGGCGCTGTCAGAAGGAGGCCCAGCCCCAAAACAGTGATGACGATCTCAGTCCCGTTCATACGCCCTACCGCGGCCTCACCAATTGCAGTCAGCTGCTTCCACAGGTCAGCATCATAGATCGATGACCCCTTCTTCACCTTAACAACCACTTCTAGGTCATCGCGCTCTTCATCCCGCAGTTTGCGGAGGCTGTCAGCCCCATAGCGGACGTTTGCATAGGCACGATTGATGTCCTTTTGCACATCAAGCAAAGGTGACATGATTCTCGTCGGGACTGTGCTGTCCCAGTCTCTACCTTTGATGTCCATTTTGAACACTGGCCAGCCGTTAAGGACAAGCTGAACGTCATCGGGAAAACCTCCGCCCCTGGTAGCCTTCCTCAATGCCTCCCAAGCTTGGGTCTCATCCGAAATCACTAACTGCATGCAGTACACCCTTCAACTTCTAACGTTCAACCCAGGCATAGTGACTCTGCGCATGGGCTACTAGATCTGTTCATCCGTCATAGACGCGACTGGCCGCGGGTAGCGAACCAAAGTGGACAGCACTCCCGCTTGCCCCGGACTTGATACGCGCCTCAAAGTGGACAACAGCGTGCAGCGGAGTTTGTCCTACTCGCAAGCGTAGTTGCGGAACAAGGCGGCTTTCTGAATGGTGTCCGACACCGGCTCCCCTTACTTACCCTGTTTGCCGTAGAAGTCACCGACCTGCTGGGATAGCCCCACCATCACCTTGCCATCAGAGTTGTCTTGGCTTCCCATGAAACACGGTTCAGGGATGGAACAATGAACGGCACGCCGCCATTTCTCACAAGTTGACACATATTACTGCCAGCGCGCTGAGCATCAGCCAGTACATCCCCAATTCTGGGGATGCGTGTTTCCATTCAATCGCAGTGTTCCCGGGGAGAAGAAAACGCGCAGCTCATCGCAGCGTGGTCTCCGGACAACCTGAACCGCAGCGACTGGAATCGGCGACAAAACAGCCCCAAGGAAGCCGATACACTGAGCAAGCCACCATAACAACCAGGCACATGTTGCATCTGTATCGGGGATGACAAGCAACTTCACTTTCCTCGCCGAACACTCGCCCTTGCTGGCCGACCTAGGCGCCACAGCCGAAAAGCTCTACCCGTTCGACCCGGCCAGTTGCGTGCTCAAGCTGCGGCTGCTGGCGGAGTCGATCACGCAAGACGTGGCGTCCCGCATCGGCGTGCGCCTGATGCAGCCCACCCAGGCCGAGCTGCTGCGCGCGGTGGATCAGCGCCTGGGGCTGGACGCCCAGGTACGCCAGATGTTCAACCTGCTGCGCCACCGGGGCAACGAAGCTGCGCACCAGGCCGACCACCGTATCGGCTACCGCGAAGGGCTGGAAGCGCTGAAGGTGGCGCGTGAAGTCGCGCTGTGGTTCCACCGCAGCTTCGGCAGCAACCCCAACTTCAAGCCGGGCCCCTTCATCCTGCCGGACGACCCCAGCCAGCGCCTGCTCACGCTTCAGCAGCAGGTGGCCGACCTCACGCAGAACCTGCAGCAAGCCCAGACCGAACAGGCGGCCAAGGCCCAGATGGCCGAGCTGCTGGCCGCCCAGGCGGCGCAGGAGCGCCTGCTGGCCGAACGGGCCGCCGAAGAGCGCAGCGTTTACGAAAGCCTGGCCGAAGAGGCCAGCACGCGCTACGCCGCCCTCAAGGCCGAATTCGACGCCCACCTGCAAACCGCCAACGCTGCGCCGGCCGTTCCCAGCTCGCAGGACATTCAGGCCTTTGCGCAGCGCGCCACCCAGGCCGCTCAGAAGGTGGCGATGGACGAAGCGTCCACCCGGTTGCTCATCGACCAGATGCTCAAGGAATCCGGCTGGGAGGCCGACACCCACGAACTCACCCACACCAAGGGCGCCCGGCCCGAACGCAACCGAAACCTGGCGATTGCCGAGTGGCCCACCGCGGGCAAACAGAGCGCCGATTACCTGCTTTTTGCCGGTCTCACGCCCATCGCCGCGGTCGAGGCCAAGCGCCTGAACATCAACGTCGCCGGCAAGATTGGTCAGGCCGAGCGCTACGCCCGCGGCTTACAGATTGAGCCCGATCACGAAGCCGCCTGGCTGGCTGAGGGGCGCCAAGGCCCCTGGCCTGACGGTCAGGGCGGTGTGTTTCACCTGCCCTTTGCCTATTCGTGCAACGGGCGCCCGCTGGTCAAGCAGAGCCCGGAAGCCAGCGGCACCTGGTTCCGCGATCTGCGCCACCAAGGCAACCTGGCCAAACCGCTGCAGGGCTTTCACTCGCCCGAGGGCCTGCTCGACCAGCTCCGCCGCAACAAGGCCGAAGCCGAAGCGAAGCTGCAGCAAGAGGGCTTTGCCTACCTGGGCCTGCGCGACTACCAGCAAAAAGCCATCAGCGCGGTGGAAACCGCTCTCGCCGCCGGCCAGACCAACTGCCTATTGGCCATGGCCACCGGCACAGGCAAGACGCGCACCATCATCGGCCTCATCTACCGCCTGCTCAAAGCCGAGCGCTTCCGCCGCATTCTTTTCCTGGTGGACCGCACCGCGCTGGGTGACCAGGCCATCGACGCCTTCAACGAAGCGCCGGTGGAGCAAAGCCAACCCCTGTCCAAGATCTACAACATCGCCGAGCTAGGCGACATGGCATTCGAGGCCGAAACCCGCGTGCAGGTGGCGACCGTGCAGGCCATGGTCAGGCGCATATTCGGCAGCGAAAACCCGCCCCCGCTAGACGCCTTCGACTGCATCGTCGTGGACGAAGCCCACCGGGGTTACACGCTGGACCAGGACATGACCGAGGGCGAACTCGCCCTGCGCGACCAGGCCCAGTACCTCTCTACCTACCGGCGCGTGCTCGACTATTTTGACGCCGTCAAGGTGGGGCTGACCGCCACCCCTGCGCGCCACACCACCGAGATCTTCGGCCGCCCGGTCTACACCTACTCCTACCGCGAGGCCGTGGCCGACGACTGGCTCATCGACCACGAACCCCCCATCCGTTACCAAACCCTGCTGAGCCAGCACGGCATCCACTTCGATAGTGGCCAGCATGTCGAGGCCATCAACCTGGGGACCGGTGAAATCGAAAGCGCCGAGCTGGACGACGAACTGCACTTCGAGCTGGAAAGCTTCAACAAGCGCGTCATCAACGAGCCCTTTAACCGCGTGATCTGCGAACAGCTCGCCCAGGAGCTGGACCCCATGGGTGAAGAGAAGGCCATGATCTTCTGTGCTACCGACGCGCATGCCGACATGGTCAAGCGGCTGCTGAGCGACGCCTTCAAAGCGGTGCACGGCGACCAGTACAACCAGGCCGCGGTGGAAAAGATCACCGGCGCGTCCGACAAGGTGGACCAGCTCATCCGCCGCTACAAGAACGAGCGCTTCCCCACCATCGCCATCACGGTGGACCTGCTGACCACCGGCATCGACGTGCCGCCCATCTGCCACCTGGTATTCATGCGCCGGGTCCGCTCACGCATCCTGTACGAACAGATGATCGGCCGCGCCACCCGGCGTTGTGACGACATCGGCAAGACAGTCTTCAAAATCTACGACCCGGTGGACCTGTACGCCTCGCTGCAGGCGGTGAACACCATGCAGCCCCTGGTGAAGGACCCGAACGTCACACTGGAACAGTTGTTCGACGAGCTGAACAACCCTGCCGCACACGAAGCCGCGGGCAGTGCCCCCGATCGCAGCCACGCGCACGACGTACTCGACCAGCTCAACCAGAAACTCATGCGCGTGCTGCGCGACGCCGCGCACAAGGCCGAGAAGAAGCCTGCGCTCAAAGAGAAGCTCGACCAACTTGAACAGCAATGGGGCGTGCCGCCGCAGCAACTGCACCGCCACCTGCACCAGCTCGGGCAGGAAGCGGGACCACAAGCCGCGGCCGACTTCCTGCGCCACAACACCCGCCTGCTGTTGCAACTGGCCGAAGTCAAACAGCTCCTGGGCACGGCCTACATGCCGGTCATCTCCACCCATGCCGATGAGCTGAAAGACCGCAGCCAGAGCTGGGGCCTGTACGCCAAGCCCGAGGACTACCTCGACGCCTTCGGCCGCTTCGTGCGCGAACAGGTCAACCAGTCTGCCGCCATGGCCACCGTGGTCAACCGCCCGCGCGACCTCACCCGCGAACAGCTCAAGGAAGTGCGCCTGTTGCTCGACGGCGCGGGCTACTCAGAAGCCAGCCTCAAGGCCGCCTGGCGCAACCGCAGCAACCAGGATATCGCCGCTGGCGTCATCGCCTACATCCGCCAGGCCGCGCTGGGCGAAGCCCTGTTGCCCTTTGAACAGCGCGTGGCCCAGGCCATGCAGAAGATTTACGCCGGTAATCCCCCCGAAAAACCAGAGGGGCGAGAAGTAGAAGTTTTCGAAGGAGA
>CALMYH010000062.1 GCA_937873395.1 uncultured Burkholderiales bacterium | reverse complement strand
GGAACAGGCCGGTCAAACCGAGCGCCGCGATGACCCAATGCTCGCCGAGGAAAGCACCGGCGGTTGTGCCGGCCAGCACGACAGCGAGGATGGGCAGGTGGCAGGGGCAAGTCAGCACAGCCAGTCCGCCCCACAGGTAGCCGGTGATCGGTTTGTGCGTCTCGGACGGCAAGCGCTCGGGGTTGTTCATGGCAGACTCTCCGCGTGCTGTGCCGGCTCGGTCGGCAGGGTGGCCAACTGCACTTCCAGATCGGCCAACGCTTCGCGCCGACGCTCGACGAACTGACGCAGCAGGGCAAGCTGCGCGGCCGCTTCGTCGCCGTCCGCCGCATCCAGCGCCCGGCACAGCCGCGCCAGCGCGTCGAGGCCGATGCCCGCCTCAAAAGCGGCCCGCACAAAGCACAGCCGCTGCAAGGCGGCGTCATCGAACAAGCCGTAGCCGCCTGGTGTGCACGCCACCGGGCGCAGCAATCCGCGCAGCAGGTAGTCGCGCACGATATGCACGCTCACCCCGGCATCAAGAGCCAGCCGGGACACCGTGTAGGCGTTCATTGAACACCTCCTTTTTCTCACCCGGCGCAGCAGGAAAGCTGCTTCACATCCTTGTTGAAGGTCTGCGCCGCGAGCTTCAACCCCTCGACCATCGTCAGGTAGGGGAACAACTGGTCGGCCAGTTCCTGCACCGTCATGCGGTTGCGAATGGCCAGAGCCGCCGTCTGGATCAGTTCACCCGCTTCCGGCGCGACCGCCTGTACGCCGATCAGCCGATGGCTGCCTTCCTCGATAACCAACTTGATGAAGCCGCGTGTGTCGAAGTTGGCGAGCGCACGCGGCACGTTGTCCAAGGTCAAGGTGCGGCTGTCGGTCTCGATCCCGTCGTGGTGGGCTTCCGCCTCGCTGTAGCCCACGGTCGCCACTTGCGGATCGGTGAACACCACGGCCGGCATTGCGGTCAGGTCGAGCGCCGCATCGCCGCCGGTCATGTTGATCGCGGCACGGGTGCCGGCCGCTGCCGCCACATAGACGAACTGCGGCTGGTCGGTGCAGTCGCCGGCCGCGTAGATGTTCGGGTTGCTCGTGCGCATGCCTTGGTCGATGGCGATGGCACCTTGCGCATTGACAGTGACCCCCGCTGCGTCCAGCGCGAGGCTGCGCGTGTTCGGTGTCCGACCGGTGGCAACCAGCAGTTTGTCGGCGCGCAATTCACCGTGCGTGGTGGTCAGCACGAATTCACCGTCCATATGGGCGACCTGGCTGGCTTGCGTGTGCTCCAGCACCTCGATGCCCTCGGCACGGAAAGCGGCTGTCACCGCCTCGCCGATGGCCGGGTCTTCACGGAAGAACAAGGTATTGCGCGCCAGGACCGTGACCTTGCTGCCCAGCCGGGCAAAGGCTTGCGCCAGCTCCAGCGCCACCACCGACGAGCCGATTACGGCAAGGCGTTCGGGAATGGTGTCGCTCGCCAGGGCCTCGGTGGAAGTCCAGTAGGGTGACTCTTTCAAGCCCGGAATCGGCGGGACCGCCGGGCTGGCACCCGTGGCGACCAGGCAGCGGTCGAACATCACGACGCGCTCGCCACCCTCGTTCAAACGGACGGTAAGGCTCTGGTCGTCCTTGAAGCGCGCCTCACCGTGCACAACGGTGATGGCCGGATTACCGCCCAGGATGCCTTCGTACTTGGCGTGCCGCAGTTCGTCGACGCGGGCCTGCTGCTGGGCCAGCAGCTTACTGCGGTCAATCGTAGGCACAGTTGCCGCAATACCGCCATCGAACGGGCTTTCCCGGCGCAGATGGGCGATGTGGGCGGCGCGGATCATGATCTTGGACGGCACACAGCCGACATTGACGCAGGTGCCGCCGATGGTGCCGCGCTCGATCAGCGTGACCTGCGCGCCTTGCTCGACGGCTTTCAGCGCCGCCGCCATCGCGGCTCCACCGCTGCCAATGACCGCTACCTGCACCGGGGGCTCGTTGCCACTGTGCTTTTCGGCGGCGGCCATCCATCCCCGCACCTTGTCGAGCAGTCCGACGCGGTTGTCCGCCAGTGGCGCATCGGCTAGCGTTGCCTTGTAGCCCAGTCCGGCCACGGCGGCAGTCAGCGCGTCCGGCGATGTGCCCGGCACGATGGCGAGTTGCGCTGTGCCCTTCGGATAGGACACCAGCGCCGACTGCACGCCTGGCACTTTTTCCAGCGCTTCCTTGACGTGCGCCGCGCACGAGTCGCAAGTCATGCCGGTGATTTTTAGATGGGTCATGCAACAGATCCTTTATCGTTTGTGGCGCCAGACAATGACGTCCGTTGTGCTGCGGTGCCGTTTTCAGTGACTCACTGCTTGACGCTGGACGGATAGCCCGCGTCTGCGGTTGCCTTGGTCAGCTTCTGCACGCTGGTCTTGGCATCGTCGAAGGTGACGACCGCTTGGCGTGTCTCGAAAGTCACGTCAACTTTGCTGACGCCTTCGACCTTGGAAATCGCCTTCTTGACAGTGATCGGGCAGGCGGAGCAGGTCATGCCCGGTACGGACAGCGTGACGGTCTGGGTGGCGGCCCAGACGGGGGCAACAACGGCGGCGAGGGCGAGGGAGGCAAACAGTTTCTTCATGGTGAACTCCGATCAGTAGAAAAATGGCATGACGTAGGGAAATCCGAGCGCGACCAGAACCAGCGCGGCCACGATCCAGAAAATGAGCTTGTAAGTAGCTCGCACTTGGGGAATCGCGCAGACCTCACCCGGTTTGCAGGCCGCTGCCTGCCGGTAGATGCGCCGCCAGGCGAAGAACAACGCCACCAGCGCCACGCCGATAAAGATGGGGCGATAGGGTTCCAACACCGCCAAGTTGCCGATCCAAGCGCCGCTGAACCCCAAGGCGATCAGAACCAACGGCCCGAGGCAGCAAGCCGAGGCGAGGATGGCGGCAAGCCCTCCAGTGAAGAGCGCGCCGCGCCCGGTTTTTGGTTCAGACATGCGCTTGTCCTTTCGAATTGAAATTGGATAGCGTAACCTTACTTCCGTACTCATGTACGGAGTCAAGCGATATGGAAAACAATTTGGAGAACCTGACCATTGGCGTTTTCGCCAAGGCGGCCGGGGTCAATGTGGAGACCATCCGTTTCTATCAGCGCAAGGGCTTGTTGCTGGAGCCTGACAAGCCCTATGGCAGCATCCGCCGCTATGGCGAGGCGGATGTAACGCGGGTGCGCTTCGTGAAATCAGCCCAGCGGCTGGGCTTCAGCCTGGATGAGATCGCCGAGCTGCTGCGGCTGGAGGATGGCACCCATTGCGAGGAAGCCAGCAGTCTGGCCGAGCACAAGCTCAAGGACGTGCGCGAGAAAATGGCTGACCTGGCGCGCATGGAGGCCGTGCTGTCTGAGTTGGTGTGCGCCTGCCATGCGCGAAGGGGGAACGTTTCCTGCCCGCTGATCGCGTCACTACAGGGTGGAGCAAGCTTGGCAGGTTCGGCTATGCCTTAGCGTGCTTTATTTTCCGTTTTCTGAGACGACCCCTGCCTCGCCGGAAGTGGCGATGCTCGAGAAAAAAAGCCGCCTCGATCTCGGGCGGCTCCAGGGGAGGGCAGGGGGGCGATCACCGCTTGCAATGCACCAGGTCGTCGTTCACCCACGCACTTTCGACCAGGCCGTTTTCGCGCAGCTCGTCGCACGCTTCGCCTACCTGCTCGCGCCACTTCTTCGGCCGGGTGGAATCCGAGCCGCACATCAGCCGGAACGTCTCCAGCTTGAGCGGGTACGGCTCCTTGTGGGTGGCGAAGTAGTCGAACATGCGCCGCGCGGTGGGCGACAGCTTGCGGTACTTCTCCCACACGAATTTCGTGTAGTGGTCGCCGGCGAACAGCACCACGATTTCGGCGTCGATCTCGACCTGGCAGCGCGACGTGCGCTTGCCGCGATCCAGGACGCGGAAGCGCCGGATCAGCGACACCGATTCGAGCCGGCCGATGCGTTGGGATGAGAACTGCATGGCCGACGCCTGGAGCCGCGTCAGGCATTCCTCGGCCCTTGTGTAGTACCGACCGTTGATTGACCAGTCCAAGTCCTGGCAAAGCTCGTAGAACGTGAAGGAAACCGGCTCTCCGAGCGCGGTGCGCTTCGCGTACTCCAGCACCTGGGCGAATACCAGCTCGTCGTCGTCGGCGCGCAGCTCGATCCCGGTGTAGGTGATCTCCACGTCTTTGTTGACGTGGTAGATCGACTGGCCTTGCAGCGCGGCGCGCGGCACCTTCTTGTTGCGGACGGTGAAGATCGCCGACCGCCCGAAGTCGTTGGGCAGTGCCCGCATGTGATCCGGCCAGGGAGCCAGGTCGAACAGCGAGAGCTGCATGTCCTTGATCTGCTGCTTCGTGTGCTTGAGCAAGGCCGTCTGCTTGGCCTCGCTGACCTTCTCGGCCAGCTCACCGCCGGCCGTTCGCTTCTTGGTCGCCATCGCACTACTCCGTTTGTCCTGGGCCAGCGCGCCGATCTGCTCGGCCATCTTGTTCACGGCGGTGCGCGGTTCGGGCGGCAGGCCCATCGTGCGCGCAAGCTCGGCCGATTCCTGCGCCATGCGCTCGGATCGCTCGACGGCGGCACTTGCCGGCGTCGGTAGCTTCGGCGGCAAAGCCGCCTCGTTGTCGCCGGCCGTGGCCGGCAGCTCGAAGAGGGAACCGGCGGGGCGGAAGGCCCCGCCGGCGCTGCCCGAGTCCCTGCGAGCGGCGGCGGTACGGGCGGCAAGGTCGGTGGCGTCGGCTTCGCTAAGCCCGCCCTCGATGAGCTTGCGCCTGTATTCCTGCTCGTTGAACTCGTTCTGCATCTAATCTCCCTCCTAGCATACTGCCCGGCCGTGGCCGGGCCTGGCCTTACTGGCCGCCGCCTGGCGCTTTGGTGTCCAGGTATTCGATTTCCTCGGCGATGAAATCGAAGCCGTATTCGGTCTTGCCGTCCTTCTCGTACTTCGTCGGCTCGATGCGGCCCTGGACGAACACCTTGGAGCCTTTGCCCAGGTACTTGCCCGCGTTCTCGGCCAGGCCGCCGAACGACTTGATGCGGAAGAAGTCCGTCTGCTCCTGCTTCGCACCGGCTGCGTTGCGCCACACGCGATTGACAGCCAGGTCGAAAACGGCGCGGGCGCTGTTTTCGCTATGGCGAACGTCGGTATCGCGGGTAAGATTACCGATAAACTGGAACAGGTTGTGGCTCATTCGTCATGCTCCTTTCGCTAATGGAGTCGTCAGTTTAGCTAAACCTGCGTCCGTGGTCAAGAACTTTAGCGGCTAAAATTTTCTGCCGCCCGCACCGAGAAGGCATACGGGCCTTGTACAACTACATCTTCTTCACGAACGTGCTCCGGCTGCTCGATGAGCGGCACATGACGAAAAAGGAGCTATCGGACAGGTCGGGGGTTTCGATCTCCTTCCTGTCCGATCTCACTACTGGCAAAGCCAACCCCTCCCTAAAGGTGATGGAGGACATTGCGCAGGCCCTTGAAACTCCCCTGCCGCTCCTGCTTGAATCGACCGACCTGGACAAAGAAGCCCTTGACACCCTGGCCGGCGGCAAGGCACCCCGAAGCCTGCCGCCAGGCTTCGAGCGCGTGGCGGCCGTGCTGCCAGAACACCAGGCGTTCATCGTCAAGAAGTGGGGCGAAGCGACAAGGAAGAAACTTAGAGGGAGTTGACGCCAGGATGTGAGAAGGGAAGGGAAGCGGCGCGGAACTGAGCCACAAGAGCCAGCCAAGTTTTAGCCGCTAAAGCCCGCCGGGGTGGCTCAACCCCCGGACAACCCATAACGCAAACGCCACGGGTTCGGCGCGAGGGCGCACGGAGCATGCGCCGCGTTGTCGCCTCTTTCGCCCCTGCAATCCGCGATGCAACGTCGCGGCCGAAGTCACCCTTGTGCGCTTCGGTGTTGCGGTCGAAATTAGTTCGGTATATCGTATGAACCTGTGTAGAATGCGCGAAACGCAACGGCATACAGGGCATACGGAATGACCGACCAGAAACCAGAACACAACAGCATCAAGGAACGGGCGAAGAAGAAGCTCGAACGCGACATGGGGCCGGAGCTGTTGGCAGCTCTGAACGATCCCAAGACCGTTGAAATCATGCTCAACGCGGACGGCAAAGTCTGGCAGGAGAAGCTGGGCGAGCCGATGAAGTGCATCGGCACCCTTCGCTTCGCGCAGGCCCAAGCCATGATCGAAACCATTGCCGGCTACCACGGCAAGGAAGTCACGCGGCAGCGGCCGATCCTGGAAGGCGAGTTCCCGCTAGACGGTAGCCGCTTTGCCGGCCAGCTCCCCCCGGTCGTGCCCGCACCGACCTTTGCGATCCGCAAGAAGGCGGTCGCCATCTTCACCCTGGCGCAGTACGTCGAGCGCGGAATCATGACCGCGCAGCAGCGCGATTCCTTGATTGCCGCCGTGCGTGCCCACCGGAACATCCTGGTGATCGGCGGCACCGGCTCGGGCAAGACCACGCTGGTGAACGCGATCATCAACGAGATGGTGCTTCAAGACCCGACCGAACGGGTTTTCATCATCGAGGACACCGGCGAAATCCAGTGCGCCGCCGAGAACTACGTCCAGTACCACACCAGCATCGACGTGACCATGACGGCGCTGCTCAAGACCACGCTGCGCATGCGGCCCGACCGCATCCTGGTCGGCGAAGTGCGCGGCCCCGAAGCACTTGATCTGTTGATGGCCTGGAACACCGGGCACGAAGGAGGAGCCGCAACCCTGCACGCAAACAACGCCAAAGCGGGCCTTGATCGGCTCGCCATGCTCATCAGCATGCACCCCGATTCACCCAAACCCATTGAACCGCTGATAGGCGAGGCGGTTCACGTGGTCGTTCATATCGCCCGCACCCCTGACGGCTCGCGGCGCATCCAGGAAATCCTTGAGGTTTCCGGCTACGCCAACGGCCAGTACGCAACCAAAACCCTGTAACCCTGTAACCCTGTAAGGAGCTTAGACCCATGCAATCGACCCTTCCCGCGTTCCGCTTCGACAGCCGCGCCGTGTTCTACCTGGGCATGTTCGCCCTCTTGGCGTTCTTCCTGCTGGCCCCCCAGCACGCTTTCGCCTCCGAAGGCACCGGCGGTTCCCTGCCGTATGAAGGCTGGTTGACCAACCTGCGCAACAGCGTCACCGGCCCGGTGGCCTTCGCGCTGTCGATCATCGGCATCGTTGTCGCCGGCGGCATCTTGATCTTCGGCGGCGAACTCAACGGCTTCTTCCGCACGTTGATCTTCATCGTCCTGGTCATGGCCCTGCTGGTCGGCGCGCAGAACATGATGAGCACCTTCTTCGGCCGTGGCGCGGAAATCGCCGCCCTGACCGATGGCGTGCTGCACCAGGCCAAGGTCGCGGCGCTGGACATGGCCGGCTTCCCTGGTGAAGCCATCGCACGCTGGGCCGAACGCGGCCACATCGCGGGGTAAGTCATGGCACTGCGCGCGATCCCCATCCGTAGGGCCGGCAACCGAGAAAACCTGTTCATGGGTGGCGACCGCGAGCTGGTGATGTTCTCGGGCCTGCTGGCCGGGGCGCTGATTTTCAGCGCCCAAGAAGTGAGGGCAACGGTGTTCGGCATCGCCTTGTGGTTCGGCGCGTTATTCGTGCTGCGCCTCATGGCGAAGTCCGACCCGAAGCTGCGACACGTGTACCTGCGGCACCGCCGGTACAAGCCGTACTACCCGGCTCGCAGCACGCCCTTCCGTGAAAACACGCCGAGTCAAGGGAAGCAATACAAATGATCGAAGCAATCGCAATTGGCATTGCTGTACTCGGTGCGGTTCTGTTGCTCATCCTCTTTGCCCGTATCCGTCAGGTCGATGCCGAGCTGAAGCTCAAGAAGCATCGGTCGAAGGACGCGGGCCTGGCCGACTTGCTCAACTATGCCGCCGTGGTCGATGACGGCGTGATCGTGGGCAAGAACGGCTCCTTTATGGCCGCCTGGCTGTAC
>CALMYH010000061.1 GCA_937873395.1 uncultured Burkholderiales bacterium | reverse complement strand
CCGTTGGTCATGAGCAGGATGCGGTCGGCCAGCAGAATGGCCTCGTCCACGTCGTGGGTGATCATGAACACCGTCTGGTGCGTATCGCGCACGATGCCCATCAGCTCGTCCTGGATGGTGCCGCGCGTGAGCGCGTCCAGCGCACCAAAGGGCTCGTCCAGCAGCAACATCTTGGGCTGGATGGCAAAGGCCCGCGCAATGCCCACGCGCTGCTTCATGCCGCCCGAGAGCTGGCTGGGCTTCTTGTCGATGGCCGCGTTCAAGCCCACCAGGGCGACGTTCTTCTCGACCTGCTCGTTGACCTGGGCCTTGCCCCAGCCGGGCCAGCGCGACTTGACCGCAAACGCGATGTTCTGCCGCACCGTCAGCCACGGCATGAGCGCGTGGCCCTGGAACACCACACCGCGCTCCAGGCTGGGGCCGGCGATCTCGCGGCCGTCCATGAAGGCGTGGCCGCTGGTGGCGGTGTCCAGGCCCGCCAGCACGTTCAGGATGGTGGTCTTGCCACAGCCGCTGTGGCCGATGATGCAGACAAACTCGCCCTTGTCGATGCCAAAGGAGACGTCGGCAAACACCGGGCGGTCGGCCTGGTAGGCCTTGGCCAGTTGCTCGACCTTCAGGAATTCGGTGGACATCACGGTCGCTTTCGGGGTTGGGGCGATGGCCGCCGTGGCCACACGCGCGGCGCTGTCGCGCAGGGTTTCGTCACTCCACATAGGTCACCGCCTTCTGCAGCTGTCCGAACATCAGGTCCAGCAGCATGCCGACCACGCCGATCATCAGGATGGCGAAGATCACATTGGTGATGGACAGGTTGTTCCACTCGTTCCAGACGAAGTAGCCGATGCCGGTGCCGCCCACCAGCATCTCGGCCGCCACAATCACCAGCCAGGCAATGCCCATGCTGATGCGCATGCCGGTGAGGATGGTCGGTGCGGCCGCCGGCAGGATGACGCGAAACGCCTTGCGCAGCGGGTGCACCTCAAGCGTCGCAGCCACGTTCAGCCAGTCGCGCCTGACCGAAGCCACACCGAAGGCGGTGTTGATCAGCATCGGCCAGATCGAACAGATGAAGATCACGAACACACCGCTGACGTTGGAGTCCTTCAGGGTGTAGAGCGCCAGCGGCATCCAGGCCAGGGGGCTGATGGGCTTGAGCAGCTGCACGAAGGGGTTGAAGGCCTTCTGCATCAGCGGCGACATGCCGATCAGGAAGCCCAGCGGCAGGGCCACCAGCATGGCCAGCAGAAAACCCACCCCGACCCGCGCCAGCGAGTGCGCCAGCTGGATACCGATGCCCTTGTCGTTCGGCCCCTTGTCGTAGAAGGGGTCGGACAGGTGCCCCCAGCTGGTGCGCGCCACCTCCAGCGGCCCAGGGAAGCCACCGCTCCGAGAAGCCCCCGGGCTCTGCCCCATCATCTCCAGGTACTCCAGCTCTTCGGGCGTGAGGTGGGCCGAGGCCGTGGCTGCCACGCCACCGGTGGTGGCCAGGTGCCAGACACCCACCACACCCAGCAGCATCAGCAGCGACACGATGGCCGCGCGCAGGTTGAGGTTCACCAGGGTCTTCATGGCTTCACCCCGCGCGGTGGATCGGAAAACTCCGCGCGTACTCGGCGGCCTTGGCCGGGTCGAACTCGCGCCCCATGATGGTGTGCTTGACGTAGGCCGGTCCAGCCTTGAACTCGTGGCCCAGGTCTTTCATGTGCTTGCGTGCATCGGTGATCAGGAAGACCCGCTCGGCGATCTGGCGGTAGTTCACATCGCCCTTGATGTAGCCCCAGCGCTGCATCTGGGTGAGCATCCACACGGCCATACTCTGCCAGGGCATGGGGTCGAAGTCGGCGCGGTCGGGTACGTTCTGGATGCCTCCCAGGCCGTCGGCGTAACGGCCGGTCAGCACCTGGCGCACCACCACCTCGGGCTGGTTCAGGTACTGGGCGGGCGAGATCACCTTGGCAATCAGTTCCCGGTTGCGCGGCTGCCGCGCCATGGCCGCCGCGGTCAGCACCGCGCGGTACAGGGCCGCGAAGGTGTTGGGGTGGTTCTGGATGAATTCGGTCGTGGTGCCGAAGGCGCAGCAGGGGTGACCGTTCCACAGATCCTTGGTCAGCACGTGAATGAAGCCCACCTCCTCGAAGATGGCGCGCTGGTTGAACGGGTCCGGACCCAGGAAGCCATCGATGTTGCCGGCGCGCAGGTTGGCCACCATCTCGGGCGGCGCAATGACGCGCAGCTGCACATCGGTGTCGGGGTTGATGCCATGCTCGGCCAGGTAGTAGCGCAGCAGGAAGTTGTGGATCGAATAGTCGAACGGAATGCCGAACTTGAAGCCCTTCCAGTTCTTCGGATCGCGGTTGTCCTTGTGCTTGAGCGCCAGCACGATGGCCTGGCCGTTGATGTTCTGCACGGTGGCCACGTTGGTGGGCACCGCCGTCGAACCCAGGCCCAGGCTCATGGCCAGCGGCATGGGCGAGAGGAAGTGCGAGGCGTCGTATTCCTTGTTGATCACCTTGTCGCGAATCAGCGCCCAGCCGGCGGTCTTGGTGACCTCGACCTTCAGGCCTTCCTTCTCGTAGAAGCCCAGCGGGTGCGCCATGATCAACGGTGTGGCGCAGGTGATGGGGATGAAACCCACCTTCAGGTCGGTCTTCTCCAGCGAGCGCTTTTCCTGCGCCATGGCCTGCAGGCTGGCCACCGGCAACACGCTGGCAATGGCCGCCATGGCCGTGCCCTTGCCCACCGCGCGCAGGAACAGGCGGCGCTGCTCGTCGTGCGGAAAGATGGCCTTGACCAGACTGGCCTCGATGAACTCGTTGCTGTAGGCCTCGAACTCGGCCGTCTGGCTGCGCGCACGCAGCTCGCGCGCCGCTTCATCGGCCGCCACCTCGGCGTGATGGTCGGCCACCGTGTGGTCGCGCCCGCAGCTGCACTTCATCATCAGGGGGCGATCGGCGTTGTAGGGGTCGAAGAACTCGGACATGGCACACCTCGTTGGTTGATGACGCCAATCCCTTTGCAAGCAGCGCGCCAGCCAAGGCTCCAAAGGCCACCGCTGGGCCATCTCGCCATCAAATCGCCGACGCCACGACCACGTGGTGTAGGGGCAGCCCTACAAACCGGCCGGCCGGGCGTGCCGTTCGGCGTACAGCGCCAGCTCCACGTCGTTCTTGGTGCCGGTCTTTTCCAGGATGCGCGCCCGGTAAGTGCTCACCGTGTTGGCCGCCAGACCCAGTTGTGCACCAATTTCGGTCACGGTCAGGCCCTGGGTGAGCAGGCGGTAGACCTGGTGCTCGCGGTGCGAGAGCGCTTCGGGCCCGCGACGCGCGTCTCCGCGCCCTACGGCCGCGGCCAGCGCCTCGGCCGTGGCCGGCGTGACATACAGGCCACCCGCCGCCACCTTGCGCACCGCCGCCACCATGTCGTCCGGGTCGGCGCTCTTGTTCAGGTAACCAGCCGCCCCCATGCGGATGCAGCGCACCGCGTACTGGCGCTCGGGGTAGGTGCTGAGCATCAGCACCGGCAGGTCCGGGTGGCTCTGGCGCAGGCACTGCAACACCTCCAGCCCATCCAGCCCGGGCAGGGCCACGTCCAGCAGCACCAGCTCCAGCCCTGACCGCGCGCCCAGGGCCTGCACCACCTCCAGCACCTCCGGCCCGCTCGGGGCCTCGGCCACCACCTGCACATCGTCGGCGTCGGCCAGGACCTGCTTGATACCCTCGCGCACGATGCGGTGGTCGTCGCCGATCAGCACCCGGGTCACGGTCATGGCGCGTCTCCGCCGGGCAGCTGCAGCCGCAGGCGCATGCAGGTGCCCTCGCCCGGTACACTGCGGATGTCGATGCGGCCACCAAAGTGCCGCGCCCGCTCGCGCATGCCCATGATGCCGTAGGCATCGCCCGCTTCGAAGGCCTGCGCGGGGGCACCCACGCCGTCGTCCTCCACCGCCACCACCAGCTCCCCCCCGACCCGCGCAATCTCGACCCGCAACTGCGAGGCCTGCGCGTGGCGCCCGACGTTGCTGAGCATCTCCTGGAAGATGCGGAACACCGCCATCGCCTGCGGCTCGGGCAGCTCCAGCGACTCGTCCACCGCCATGCACCAGTCCAGTGCCAGCTCGGCCGAGGCCACGAACTCCTGTGCCTGCCACTCCAGGGCCGCCCACAGGCCCTGGTGGTCCAGGATGCTGGGTCGCAGGTCGGTGATGATGCGGCCCACGTTGTCCACCGCGGTCTCGATCAGGCGGCTCATGTTCTGGCATTTGCAGCGCATGCGCCCGCGCATGTCCTCGGCCTCGTCCGGGCTGCGCGCACCCTGCTCCGACAGACGCTTGTCCATCCAGTTGACGTCCATCTTCAGCGCCACCAGCAGGCTGCCGAGTTCGTCGTGCACCTCACGCGCGATGCGGGTGCGCTCCTCCTCGCGCACCGACTCCGACCAGGCCGCCAGCTCGCGCACCTGGCGCAGCGCGGTCTCCAGCGCGGCGGTGCGCTCCCGCACCCGCTCCTCCAGCTCGTCCTTGGCCTTCTGCAGCGCGTCGGCGGCGCGGCGCCGCTCGGTGATGTCGACAAAGGTCACCACCGCCCCGCGCACCTGGCCCTGGTCCAGGATGGGGTGGCTCGAATATTCGACCGGAAACGCGCTGCCATCGCGGCGCCAGAACACCTCGCTGTCGATGCGGCAGGGCAGCCCCTGGCGAAAGGCATTGAAGATCGGGCAGTCGGCCTCCGGGTAGGGACTGCCATCGGCCCTGGCGTGGTGCGTCAGGTCGTGCATGTTGCAACCCAGCAGCTCGGACGGTGCGTAACCGATCATGGCCGCACCGGCGCGGTTGATGAAGACGCAGCGCCCGTCCAGGTCGACCCCGTAGACCCCCTCACCGGTGGAGGCCAGCAGCAGCTCCAGCGGGTCGCGCCAGATCGCGTCGCGCCCCGGCAGGGTCTGTCGGTCGATCGGGGTGGGCAAAGCGGCCATGCGAACGTCTAGCAATCGATGTGCCAATCTGGTGCAATCCGTCACGCTGGGTCGGCTTCGACAGCGGCACAATGGGGTTTTGTTTGCCTGCCATGCTCAACCGCCTGTTCGGAACCTCATCCCAGGAAACACCGCCCGAGTCGCGCCTGCCCGCCGACCGCCAGGCGCTGGTGGAGGCCTCGCCGGCCGCCCACGAGGCCGCGCGGCTGCTGCGTGCGCCCACCGCGCTGGCCCAGCTGACCGAAAGCGATGCATTGGTGGTGGTCGGCTTCATGCGCCCCAGGCGCTACCGCCGCGGCATCACCATCATTCGCCAGGGAGACGCCGAGGACACGGGATTCATGGTCCTGGTGCTGGAGGGTGAGATCACGGTGGAGACGCTGATCGCGCGCCGGGTCGACCCGGTCACCGTCAACGTGCTCGGCCCCGGCAGCCTGATCGGCGAGATGGCCCTGGTCGACGGCGCTGCCCGCTCGGCCTCGTGCACCGCCAGCACCGACGTAACCTGCGCCGTGCTCACCCGCGAGGCACTGGAGACCCTGATCGGTGAGCGCCCAGACACCGCGGCCAAGCTGATGACCGCCGTGGCCCAGCGCCTGGCCGAGCGCCTGCGCGAGAGTAGCCACAAGCTGCAGATCTACAGCCGCCTGGTGCAGACCATGCAGCAGGAAATCGACCAGCTCATGCCCACACCGGACCGGCGGCCCCGCTGAGCCGGGTCCGGGCGGACACCGTGTCAACACCAATGGACGCCGGACTTCTGCCGGGGCATGCTGCGGGCATTGCGCCTCCGGAGACCGCCATGTCCGTCACCACCGACCTGCTCGTCCAGTACGCCCGTTACCACCGAGACCCTCGCAACATCGCCACCCACTACATCGGCATTCCGCTGATCGTGTTTGCCATCGGTGTGCTGCTGGCGCGGCTGCGGTTCGAGCTGGGCGGCCTGTCCGTCGGTGCCGAACTGCTGGTCTGGTTGCTCGGCGCGGCCTGGTACCTGCGCCAGGGCGTCACCGCCATCACGCTGGCCACCCTCGTCGCCACCGGTGTCCTTTTTGCGCTGGCCCAGCCCTTTGGCCAAGCCCCGCTGATCCCCTGGCTGGCCGTCGGCCTGGGCAGCTTCTTCGTCGGCTGGGTGTTCCAGTTCGTCGGTCATTACTGGGAAGGCCGCAAGCCGGCGTTCGTCGATGACCTGCGCGGTCTGCTGGTCGGCCCGATGTTTGTGGTGGCCGAACTCTGGTTTGCGGTCGGTGGCGGCAAGGCCCTGCACGCCCACATCGTGCGCGAAGCCGGACCGGTGGCCCGACAGACGCCCCGCCGCGCTTCGCATGCGGGCTGAGGCAGCGCCCGGCCAGCCACCCCGTGTGCTGGTCATGGGCGCCGGCAGTGTCGGCTGCCACACCGGGGGACGGCTGCAACTGGCGGGTGCACAGGTCGACTTCGTCGGCCGGCCACACAGGCTGGCAACCCTGCGGCAGCACGGCCTTGGGTTGAGCGATCTCGACGGCGGCCGGCAGCACCTGGCTCCCGACCAGTTGCGCCTGCACGCCCAGGTACCCCGGGAACACCGACCGGATCTGGTGTTGCTGTGTGTCAAGAGTGGCGGCACCGAAACGGCGGCCCGGGAACTGGACGCCGCGCTGCCCGCAGGCACCTTGGTGCTGTCGCTGCAGAACGGACTCACCAACGCCGAACGCGCCCAGGCCCAGGCGCCCAAGCTGGTGCTGGTGCCTGGCATGGTGCCCTACAACGTCGCCGAACTGGGTCCGGGGCATTTCCACCGCGGCACCGATGGCCAGCTGGCCGCCCGCTCGCACCCGCAGCTGCAGGGCTTGGCGGAACTGTTCAAACGCGCCAGCCTGCCGCTGACCCTGCACGAAGACCTGCGTCCGGTGCAGCTGGGCAAGCTGCTGCTCAACCTCAACAACCCGGTCAATGCCCTGTCCGGACGGCCACTGCGCGACCAACTGCTGCAAGCGCAACACCGCCAGCGCTTTGCTGACCTGGTGCAGGAGGCCCTGACCCTGATGCGCCAGGACGGCGCCGAGCCGGCGCGGCTGACGCCTCTGTCCTGGGATGCCCTGCTGCGTGTGCTGCGTCTGCCCACGCCGCTGTTCCGCCTGGTGGCCCGTCGCATGCTTCGCATCGACCCGAAGGCCCGCTCCAGCATGGCCGACGACCTGGCGGCGGGACGCCCGACCGAGATCGACGTGCTCTGTGGCGAGGTGGTCCGTCTGGCGCAACGCCTGGGCCGGAGCGCACCGATGAATCAGGCCATGGTCGAACAGATCCATCAGGCCGAGCGCGCCGCGGTCCGCTGACCCCTGACCACCGGATCAGACGACGTTGCGCTCCAGCAGCGGCCGACCCGCCAGCACCCGCTCCCAGCCGAAAGCGCTCAGGTCCAGGGACGTGAAGCGCCCTTCGGTGACCAGTTCGGCGAGCGCCCGGCCGATGGCCGGTGACTGCTGCAACCCGTGCCCGCTGAAGCCGTTGGCAAACAACAGGTTGTCGACCTCCGGGTGGGCGCCCAGGATCACGTTCGCGTCCAGGGTGTTGACGTCGTAGTGCCCGGCCCAGCTGCGTTGCACGCGCAGCGCCTCGAAGCCTGGCACCCGGGCGGCCAGCAGCGGCCACAGAATGTCGTCGAACAGCGCGTGCTGGACCTCGAAGTCGTGGCATTCGGGGTCGTTGGCGGGCTCCGGTGCAATGCCGCAGATGAAGCCGGTTCCCTCGGGCCGGAAGTAGGCGCCGCTGGGGTCGATCACCAGGGGACAAGCGGGCAGCGAAGCCGGCGAGGTCACGTAGAAGACGCAGCGCTTGCGCGACTGCACCGGCAGGTCCAGTCCGGCACTGCGCGCCAGCGCCGTGGCGCCGGTACCGGCGGCGTTGATGACCGTGCCACAGGCCAGGCGGCTGCCGTCGGCCAGCTCGACGCCGGTGATTCGGCGCCCCTCACGCTGCAGGGCGGTGACCCGGGCCTGCCGGTAACGCACCCCCAGGGACTGGGCCTTGCGCCTGAACGCCTGCATGAGCACCCAGGCATCGAACCAGCCTTCGCCCGACAGGCCCAGCGAGCCGCCGGCCAGGTCGGCCGTATGCAACCAGGGAAAGCGCCGGCCCAATTCATCGGGGCCCAGCAAGGCGGCATCGGCCCCCATCTGCCGCTGTGTCGCGTGGTTCTCACGCAGCACCGCCTCACCCGCCGCTGTGGCCAGGAACAGGTAGCCGCCCTCGTGAAAGCCCACATTCGGCACCTCGCCGTCGACCGACAGGTGCTCGGGCAGGCGGCGCAGGAATTCGGTGCCGAACTGCGACATGGCGATGTTGCCGGGTGTCGAGAACTGGTGCCGGATGGAGGCGGCCGAACGCGCGGTGGCACAGCGCTCGTAGCTCGGGTCCGGCTCCAGCACCAGCACCTGACCCTTGAAGTCGGGCGAGGCGGCGAGAAAGAAGGCGGCGGCGCTGCCGATGGCGGCACCGCCGACGATGACGACGTCTGGATTCATGGCAAGGACAGGTTGACCGGGTGGGATTGTGACGCCTGGGCGAAACCCCGGTCAGGCGCGCTGCGCACAAAACCCGCACAATCCGGACATGGACCACCAGACCGCCTACGCCATCTATGCCCAACGCCGCGCCCGCGTCGCCGCCCAGCTGGGCCCGGGCGGCGTCGCCATCGTGCCGACCGCGCCCGAGCGCACCCGCAACCGCGACAGCGAGTACCTGTTCCGGTTCGACAGCTATTTCTATTACCTGACCGGCTTCACCGAGCCCAATGCCTGGCTGGCGATCACGTCCGAAGGGCACACCACCCTGTTCTGTCAGCCCAAGGACCTGGAGCGCGAGATCTGGGACGGCATCCGCCTGGGCCCGCAGGCCGCGCCAGACACGCTGGGCGTGAGCGAGGCGTTCTCGGTCGACGAGCTGGACGCGCGCCTGCCCCGCCTGCTGGAGAACCGCCAGACGGTCTGGTTCCCGTTCGCCATCCACAGCGGACTGGAAAGCCGGGTCGACGGCTGGCTGCAGAAGGTGCGGGCCCGCGTGCGCTACGGCGCCCTCTGCCCCGATGCCCAGCGCGACCTGTGCGGCATTCTGGACGAGATGCGCCTGGTCAAGGACGCGCACGAGATCGGCATCATGAAGCGCGCCGCCCGGATCAGCGCGCAGGCCCATGTCCGCGCCATGCAGCGCTGCGCGCGCATGCTCCGCGTCGGCGAGGAGGTGCGCGAGTACCACCTCGACGCCGAGCTGCTGCACGAGTTCCGCCAGCACGGCTCGCAGTACCCCGCCTACGGCAGCATCGTCGCGGCCGGCGCCAACGCCTGTGTGCTGCACTACCGGGCCGACAACGCCCCTGTTCGCGACGGCGAGCTGGTGCTGATCGACGCCGGCTGCGAACTCGACGGCTACGCTTCCGACATCACCCGTACGTTCCCGGCCAACGGCCGCTTCACCGGCCCGCAGCGCGACCTCTACAACCTCGTGCTGGCCAGCCAGACGGCCGCGGTCGAGGCGACCCGGCCCGGCAATCGTTTCATCGACCCGCACGACGCCACCGTGCGGGTGCTGGCCCAGGGCATGCTCGACCTGGGCCTGCTCGACCGCAACGACGTCGGCCACCTGGACGACGTGATCGAAAAGCGCCACTACTTCCGCCACTACATGCACCGCACCGGCCACTGGCTGGGGCTGGACGTGCACGACTGCGGCAGCTACGTGGAGCCCAGCGAGCTGGGGCAGCTGAACGAACGCAGGGACCCGCTCTCGGGCGAGATCATCAAGGACCGCCCCAGCCGCATCCTGCGCCCGGGCATGGTGCTGACCATCGAACCCGGCCTGTACGTGAGCCCGGCGGCCGACGTGCCCAAGCACTTCTGGAATCTGGGCATTCGCATCGAGGACGACGCCGTCGTCACCCCCGAAGGTTGCGAGCTCATCACCCGCGACGTGCCGGTCGAGGCCGATGCGATCGAAGCGCTGATGCGGGGCTGAGAGACTGGGCCTGCATGCGCCTGCTCAGCGTCAACACGGGCGCGGTGGGTCCCCTGCGGGTGGGCCAGCGCCGTTTCAGCTCGGCCATCGGCAAGCAGGCCCGCGAGGGCGCGGTGGTGGTCGGGCCGCTGGGCCTGCAGGGCGACGAACAGGCCGACCCGAATGTGCACGGTGGCCTGGCCAAGGCGGTCTACGCCTACCCGGTCGAACACCTGCCCTTCTGGCAGGCCCGTCGCCAGCAGGCCGGTGTCAGCCTGTTCGACGAAGAACTGCCTCCCGGCTTTCTCGGCGAGAACCTGAGCATCAGCGGCCTGCTGGAGACCGACACCTGGATCGGCGACCGGCTGGTCTTCCCTGACGCCGTGCTGCGCGTGACGGCCCCGCGCGAACCCTGCTTCAAGTTCAACGCCGTCATGGGTTTGCCGGACGCCGGCCGTCTCATGGTGCAAGCGCTGTGCAGCGGGTTCTACCTGGCGGTGGAGCAGGCGGGCAGCCTGAGCGCAGGCCAGGCTTTCGACCTGCAACCCGGGCCGCGCGGCCTGCGGGTCAGCGAGATCTTTTCGGCACGACGCTTCAAGCACCTGCGCTGAAACGGCCGGCCGACACCGATTTCGGGTACAACCCGCTCCATGCGTCATACCTCTCTGCCCGTCGGCACCACCATGTTGTGCCTGACCATGAACCCGTCGGTGGACCTGGCGACCGAGACCACCGAGGTCGTGCCCACGCATAAGCTGCGCTGCAGCGCGACCTCCCACGACGCGGGTGGCGGGGGCATCAATGTGGCGCGCACGGTGGTGCGCATGGGCGGGGGCTGCATCACCCTGTGCCCGGCCGGGGGTCCCACCGGTGACTGGCTGCGTCGGCGCCTGCGTGAAGAAGGAATCGATGGCCATTTTGTGTCGACGGCCGAAGACACTCGGGTCAGCTTCACCGTGCACGAGGGCAGCAGCGGGCAGGAATACCGTTTCGTCATGCCCGGCCCCCTGCTGGCCGACGCCGAGTGGCAGGCCTGCCTGCAGGCGGTGGAGGCGCTCACTCCTTTTCCCGGGCTGATCGTGGCCAGCGGGAGTCTGCCCCCGGGCGTGCCGGAAGACTTCTACGCACGCGTGGCCCGGCTCGCGCGCCAAAGGGGCGGCCGGCTGGTGCTGGACACCAGCGGTCCGGCGCTGGACGCTGCACTGCAAGAAGGCGTGTTTCTTTTCAAACCGAATCTGCGCGAACTGTGTGCCCACCTCGGACACGATCTTCCCGACCGCAACGCCCAGCTGGCCGCCCTGCACCGCCTGCTGGGCGCCGGACGCTGCGAGGCCGTGGCCCTGAGCCTGGGTCACCGTGGCGCCCTGCTCGCCACCGACCAGGGCGCCTGGTTTGCGCCGCCGCTGAACATCGAGGCCCGCAGCGCCGTGGGCGCCGGGGACAGCTTCGTCGGGGGGCTGGTCTGGTCGCTGGCGCAGGGTCGCGACTGGCCCGACAGTCTGGCCTGGGGTGTGGCCTGCGGGACCGGCGCCCTGCTCAGCGTGAGCACCGGGCTCTGCCAGGCCAGCGACGCCCTGAACCTGCGCGAGCAGGTCCGGCTGGAACCCCAGCCCTGGACACCTGTCGATCGCCCCCATGGCGGTCACAAGTGATCACACCTGTACGCACTATTGCGAACTGGGGGTTTTCGGGTTCGCGATTTAGAATACGCAATCATCTTTCATATGGCGATATGAGCGCAGGAGACAGGCCATGAGCAATCCCACCCCCAAAGAGACACGGCGCGCCGAGCTGCGTCAAGCCGCGCTCGAATACCACGAGAAACCGATGCCCGGCAAGGTGGCCATCGCCGCCACCAAACAACTGACCAACCAGCGCGACCTGGCGCTGGCCTATTCGCCCGGTGTGGCCGCGCCCTGCGAAGAAATCGTGGCGGACCCCAACAACGCCTTCAAGTACACCAGCCGCGGCAACCTGGTGGCCGTGATCACCAACGGCACCGCCGTGCTGGGTCTGGGCGACATCGGCCCGCTGGCGGCCAAGCCGGTGATGGAAGGCAAGGGCGTGCTGTTCAAGAAGTTCTCGGGCATCGACGTGTTCGACATCGAGATCAACGAGAAGGACCCGGACAAGCTGGTGGAGATCATCGCCGCGCTGGAGCCCACCTTCGGCGGCGTGAACCTGGAAGACATCAAGGCACCGGACTGCTTCTACATCGAGCGCAAGCTGCGTGAGCGCATGAAGATCCCGGTCTTCCACGACGACCAGCATGGCACGGCCATCGTGGTTGGCGCGGCCCTGCTCAACGGCCTGAAGGTGGTCGGCAAGGACATCCGGCAGGTCAAGCTGGTGACCTCGGGCGCCGGCGCTGCCGCGCTGGCCTGCATCCAGCTGCTGGTCAAGCTGGGCCTGCCACGCGAGAACATCTGGGTCACCGACCTGGCCGGTCTGGTCTACGAAGGCCGCACCGAGCTCATGGACCCCGACAAGGCGGTGTTCGCGCAGAAGACGGCGCAGCGCACGCTGGCCGAGGCCATCGCCGGCGCCGACGTGTTCCTGGGCCTGTCGGCCGGCGGCGTGCTCAAGCCCGACATGGTCGCGAAGATGGCCGCCAGGCCGCTGATCTTTGCGCTGGCCAACCCGAATCCCGAGATCCTGCCCGAGGACGTGAAGGCGGTGCGCGACGACGCCATCATGGCCACCGGCCGCACCGACTACCCGAACCAGGTCAACAACGTCCTGTGTTTCCCCTACATCTTCCGCGGTGCGCTCGACTCGGGCGCCACCACCATCACCGACGAGATGGAGATTGCTGCGGTGCACGCGATCGCGGAACTGGCCCAGGCCGAGCAGAGCGAGGTGGTGGCCGCCGCCTACGCCGGCGAGAAACTGGCCTTCGGCCCGGACTACCTCATCCCCAAGCCCTTCGACCCGCGCCTGATGATGAAGATCGCGCCGGCGGTGGCACAGGCGGCTGCCGACAGCGGTGTGGCGCTGCGGCCGGTGACCGACCTGGACGCCTACCGGGAAAGACTGCAGAGCTTCGTGTTCGCCTCGGGCACCCTGATGAAGCCCATCTACGCGGCCGCCAAACGTGCCACCCGCAAACGCATCGCCTATGCCGAGGGAGAGGAAGAGCGCGTGCTGCGGGCCTGCCAGGTTGTGGTCGATGAAGGCCTGGCCCGTCCCACACTGGTCGGACGGCCGGCCGTCATTGCCCAGCGCATCGAAAAATTCGGCCTGCGGCTGCAGGAAGAACTGGACTACGACGTGGTCAACGTCGAGCAGGACCACCGCTACCGCGACTTCTGGCAGACCTACCATCGCATGACCGAGCGTCGGGGCGTGACCGAACAACTGGCCAAGATCGAAATGCGCCGCCGTCTCACGCTGATCGGTTCGATGCTGCTGCACAAAGGCGACGTCGACGGGCTCATCTGCGGCACCTGGGGCAGCACCGCCGGCCACCTGGAATACATCGACCAGGTGATCGGCAAGGCCGAAGGCGGCAGCCCGCGAACCGAGCAGGACGTGCGAGTCTACGCCTGCATGAACGGCCTGATGCTGCCGGGGCGCCAGGTGTTCCTGGTGGACACGCACGTGAACTACGACCCCAGCCCCGAGGAGCTGTGCGAGATCACCGTGATGGCTGCTGAGGAACTGGTGCGTTTCGGTCTCAAACCCAAGGTGGCGCTGCTGTCGCACTCCAACTTCGGCTCCTCCAACCAGCCCAGCGCGATCAAGATGCGCCAGACTTTCCAGCTGCTGCGCCAGCAGGCCCCCTGGCTGGAGGTGGACGGCGAGATGCACGGCGACGTGGCCCTGGACGCCGATGCCCGCAAACGCCTGATGCCCAACTCCCTGCTGCAGGGCGAAGCCAACCTGCTGGTGCTGCCCAACATCGACGCCGCCAACATCAGCTACAACCTGCTCAAGACCGCCTCCGGCGGAGGTATCGCCATCGGCCCGGTGCTGCTGGGTGCTGCCAAGCCGGTGCAAGTGCTCACGCCCAGCGCCACCGTGCGGCGCATCGTCAACATGACAGCCCTCACGGTGGCCGAAGTCAACACGCCGCGATAGGCTTTCAGGGAAAAGCAAGCACTAACTTTTGGATACACCCGCCCATCTGTTTTGCTGCCTGTTTTTTCAGCAAGGGCTTGCTTTTTTTCGGTCGTTCGGGCACACTCTCGCGCTGATTCACAGGGTTAACCCGCCCCCGATCAGTCGCCTCCATGCGGTGCGTTCCGCCCGTCCAGGCGCCTGAGCAGAGGCGGGTTGCCCGCATCAGGAGCAGGGAAATTCATGGCTTTTTGGCAAGCCCGCGGACGCTGGAAGCAGCCCCGGGCGGTCATTGCAGGTGTGCTGGCAGCCGGTCTGCTGGCCACGCTGGGCACCTTGGCGGTGCAGGCCCGGACAACCTCGACACCGGTCTTGCCGGGCTCGGCCATTGCCTCCGTTCCGTTGTCCGGCTTGCCGGTCCAAGGTCGGGAGGTGATGGCACAGATCCGGGAAGGGGGTCCGTTCCGCTACGAGAAGGACGGGACCGTCTTCGGCAACCGCGAGCGGCTGCTGCCCCTGGAAAAGCGGGGCTACTACCGCGAGTACACGGTTCCCACGCCCGGCCTCAGGCACCGCGGCGCCAGGCGCATCGTGTGCGGCGGCCAGCAACCCCGGGCTCCTGACGCGTGCTACTACACCGAGGATCACTACAGCAGCTTCCGCCTGATTGTGGAATGAATGGCTGCCTCGGAACGGACGATCAACGGATTTTCAACTTGACCTTTTGAAAGAGACGCGGAGATGGACACGCCACTTCGTAACGTACGCACCAACATCGTTCAGTCGATCCGCGCCTTCGGCGTGAAAGACCTGCAGGCCGCGGCCGAGCAGCTGGGTCACCACTTTCTGTACGCCAACCTGGCCAAGGCCCAGAGCAAACAGGACGTGCTCGAACTCATTGCTGCCCAGTACACCCTGCCCGCGCACTTCGGCAAGAACTTCGATGCGCTGTACGACTGCATGACCGACCTGGTGCACAAGTCGGGTCCGCAGACCGGATTCATCGTCGTGCTCGAGCACATCCCGGCGCACGCCAAGTTCGACAAGGAAGCGCGCGAGCAGCTGCTGGACATCTTCCGCGACGCCGCGGACTACTGGAGCGATCGCAAGATCCCCTTCCGCTGCTTCTACTCGTTCTCGGTGGCCCGGGCCCCCAAGGGCGAAGAGCCGATCGCCCTCGAGAGCGAAGAGCCCATGCCCACCGACAAGATCGTCGACGTCAGTCCCATGGCGCTGCGCATGAGCAGCCCGTTCAATGCCGGGTACTGGTTAACGGCCGCTTGACCATTCGCCCCCACGCTCCGCCGCTGCGCGGGTCGCTGCCCCCCCGAGGGGGCGAGTTCTCAGCTTGGGGCGGCCCGGCGCTGATTTCAAGGCCCCCACGCTCCGCCGCTGCGCGGGTCGCTGCCCCCCGAGGGGGCGCGTTCTCCACTTGGGGCGGCCCGGCGCTGAGAAAATCCCCGCGCCACAGTACCAGCCGCTGCACTTGCAGCGGCTTTTTCATGCCTGCTTGCCGGCTAGGGCTGAAGAGCTTGGGCGAGGGCCACGTATTCGGCCACCGGCACTTCTTCGGCGCGGCGCTGCAGGTCGAAATCGCCCGCAAAGCCACGCGCTTCGAGCCATTTGCCCAGCGTGTTGCGCAGGATCTTGCGGCGTTGGCTGAAGGCGGTCTGGACCAGGTCGCTGTAGGTCTTGAAGTCGATCGGCGGCGGCTCGGCCAGCGGCACCATGCGCACCACCGCGCTGTCCACCCGCGGCGGGGGGTCGAAACACTCGGGCGGCACGAACAACACGTTCTCCATCGCATAACGCCACTGCAGCATGACGGACAGGCGACCGTAGTCGGCGGTGGCCGGAACAGCCACCATGCGGTCGATCACTTCCTTCTGCAGCATGAAGTGCTGGTCCCGCACCACGGCCACATGGTCGAGCAGATGAAAAAGAATCGGGCTGGAGATGTTGTAGGGCAGGTTGCCGACGATCCTGAGCTTCAAGGCCCCCACGCTCCGCCGCTGCGCGGGTCGCTGCCCCCCGAGGGGGCTGACATCGCCTTGGGGCGGCCCGGCGGCGATGTCTGCTGCCCCCACGCTCCGCCGCTGCGCGGGTCGCTGCCCCCCGAGGGGGCTGACATCGC
>CALMYH010000060.1 GCA_937873395.1 uncultured Burkholderiales bacterium | reverse complement strand
AGATCCTGCTGCTGGGCAAGAACGGCCAGGTCGGCTGGGAACTCCAGCGCAGCCTGGCCCCGCTGGGCGAACTGGTCGCGCTGGACCGGACCGGTGATGCGTCCCATCGCCTGTGCGGCGACCTGCAGAACCTCGACGGACTGCATGCGACGGTGCACGCTCTCAGGCCGGACGTGATCGTCAATGCCGCCGCCCACACCGCGGTCGACAAGGCGCAAAGCGAACCCGAACTGGCGCGGCGACTCAACACCGAGGCCCCGGCGGCACTGGCCGAGGCCGCGCAGGCTGTCGGTGCCTGGCTGGTGCACTACAGCACCGACTACGTGTTTGACGGCAGCGGCAGCACGCCGTGGGCGGAGGACGCCCCCACCGGTCCGCTGAACGTGTACGGCCAGACCAAGCTCGAGGGCGAGCAGGCCATCGCCGCCGCCTGTCCGCGCCACCTGATCCTGCGCACCAGCTGGGTCTACGCGGCTCGCGGTGGCAACTTCGCCCGAACCATGCTGCGACTGGCAGCCGAGCGTGAGGTCCTGACCGTCATCGACGACCAGTGGGGCGCACCGACCGGAGCCGAACTGATCGCCGACGTGACGGCCCATGCCATCCGCCAGCTCACGCACCGCCCGCAGGATGCCGGCACCTACCACCTGTCGGCGGCCGGCGAGACCAGCTGGCACGGCTATGCGGGCTTTGTGCTGGACAGCGCGCGCGCCCTGCGTCCCGCGTTGGCACTGAAAACCCGGACCATCGAGGCCGTGGCCAGCAGCGCCTTCCCCACACCGGCCCGGCGCCCGGGCAACTCGCGGCTGGACACCCGGCGACTGCAGACGGTGTTCGGCGTCCATCTTCCCGACTGGCAGCGCGGCGTGAGCCGGATGCTGGCCGAAATCCTTTGATCATCAGGGACCTGACATGAGCACATCCAGCCAACCGGCAGCTACCCGCAAAGGCATTGTTCTGGCGGGCGGGTCGGGCACGCGTCTGCACCCGGCCACGCTGGCCATCAGCAAGCAGCTGCTGCCGGTGTACGACAAGCCCATGATCTATTACCCGCTGACCACGCTGATGCTGGCCGGCATGCGCGACGTGCTGATCATCAGCACGCCGCAGGACACGCCGCGTTTCACGCAACTGCTGGGCGACGGCAGCCACTGGGGCATGAACCTGCAGTACGCGGTGCAGCCCAGCCCCGATGGTCTGGCCCAGGCCTTCATCATCGGCGCGGACTTCGTGGGACGGGACCCCAGTGCCCTCGTGCTGGGTGACAACATCTACTACGGGCACGACTTCACGAGCTTGCTCGCCGACGCCGATGCCCAGACCGACGGGGCCACGGTGTTTGCCTACCATGTGCAGGATCCGGAGCGCTACGGTGTGGTCGAGTTCGACGCCCAGGGCCGCGCGGTGAGCATCGAAGAAAAACCCCGGCAGCCCAAGAGCAACTACGCGGTGACCGGTCTGTATTTCTACGACGCGCAGGTGGTGGACATCGCCCGCTCGATCCGGCCCAGTGCGCGTGGTGAGCTCGAAATCACGGCGGTCAACGAAGCCTACCTGCAACGGGGCCAGTTGAATGTGCAGATCATGAAGCGCGGCTACGCCTGGCTGGACACCGGCACCCACGAGAGCCTGCTGGAAGCCGGGCAGTTCATTGCCACCCTGGAGCACCGGCAAGGGCTGAAAATCGCCTGTCCGGAAGAGATCGCCTGGCGCAACGGCTGGATCGATGCCGCCCAGGTCGAGCGCCTGGCGCAGCCCCTGGCCAAGAACGGCTACGGTCAGTATCTGCTGCGCCTGTTGCAGGATCGGGTACTTGCATGAGCCACCATCGCGTCCTGGCCGCCGGTGCGTGACGAGCACTGCAACCGAACGTCGGATTTTCCATGCCCAAGATCCTCCTGACCGGCGGTGCCGGCTACATCGGCAGCCACACAGCCGTCACCCTGCAGGCCGATGGCCTGGAACCGATCGTCCTTGACAACTTTTCCAACAGCCATCCCCTGGTGATGGACCGGCTGGCCCGCATCACGGGACGGTCTCTGGCGCTCGAGCGCGGCGATGTGCTGGACACGGCCTGGCTGACGGGTGTCCTGCGGCGACTTCGGCCGGATGCCATCGTGCATTTCGCGGCCGACAAGGCCGTCGGCGAAAGCGTGGCGAAACCGCTGAAGTATTTTCATAACAACATCGGGGGGGCGGTCAGCCTGATGCGTGCCATGACGCAGGCCGGCGCCGAAGGCGGCTGGGAGCGCGTCCCGGCCCTCGTGTTTTCCAGCAGCGCCACCGTGTACGGCGACCCCGCCTCGGTTCCGATCACCGAAGATTTCCCCCGCAGCCATACCAACCCTTACGGCCACACCAAGCTGGTGATCGAAGACATGCTCGCCGCCCAGGTGGCCGCCGAACCGTCCTGGCGCGTGGGCGTGCTGCGCTATTTCAATCCGGTGGGCGCCCATCCGAGCGGCCTGATCGGCGAAGACCCGGAAGGCCCGCCGAACAACCTGATGCCCTACGTCTCGCAGGTGGCTGTCGGGCGCCGGCCGTGCCTGCAGGTCTATGGCAACGACTATCCCACGCCGGATGGCACGGGTGTGCGTGACTACATCCATGTGATGGACCTTGCCGCCGGCCATGTGGCGGCGGTCCGGCGCCTGCTGCAGGCGCCGCACAGCTTCACCGTCAACCTGGGCACCGGTCGGGGCCACAGCGTGCTGGAGGTCGTGCGTGCCTTCGAGCAGGTCAGCGGCCAGCCGGTTCCCTTCCGGTTTGCCCCGCGGCGAGCGGGCGATGTGGCGCAGTGCTGGGCCGACCCCTCCCTGGCCCGGGAACTGCTGGGCTGGCGCGCCACGCGCGGCCTGCAGGAGATGTGTGCCGACGCCTGGCACTGGCAGAGCGGCAACCCGCAGGGCTATCGCTGAAGCCGATTGCGTCTGGCCTCAGCGCAACTGTATCCCGGTCGACCCTGCCGCCCTGGCGATTCCCTCGCCGATGCTCGCGCCGAGGCTGCGCACCAGACGCAGGCCCAGGTGCTCACGCTGCGTGTAGTCGACAATGTCTTCGGCCTGGATCAGGTCGCGCGCCACGCTGTCGAGCGTGCCGAGACCATCGGCCAGCCCGATGCTCACCGCCTGCTGCCCGCTCCAGATCAGGCCGGTGAACACGCCAGCGTCTTCTTTCAGGCGATCCCCGCGCCCTTTCCTGACCACCTCGATGAACTGACGGTGGATTTCGTCGAGCATGCCCTGGATGTAGGCGCGCTGCTCCTCGTCCTGGGGGCTGAAAGGATCCAGAAATGCCTTGTTCTCGCCCGCGGTCATCAAGCGCCTTTCGACACCCACCTTCTCCATCAGGCCGGTGAAACCGAAGCCGTCCATCAGCACGCCAATGCTGCCGACGATGCTGGCCTTGTTGACGTAGATGGCATCGGCGGCCGATGCGATGTAATAGGCGGCCGAAGCGCAGGTATCACCCACCACGGCGTAGACCGGCTTGCCATGCAGGCCCTTGAGACGGAAGATTTCGTCATTGATGATGCCGGCCTGCACCGGACTGCCACCCGGAGAGTTGATCAGCAGCACGACGCCGCGCGATCCGCTGTCTTCGAAGGCGGCCCGCAGCGAACCGATCACCTGGTCGGCACTGGCTTCGCTGCCGGCAGCAATCGCCCCCCGGATTTCCACCACCGCCGTGTGGGGCGTCGATGGCGATGGTGTCAGACGTCCACTCTGGTAGACCAGCCAGATCACCACCACAAACAAGGACAGCCAGAGCAGCCGCGTAAAGATCCGCCAGCGCCGCTGCGAGCGTTGTTCCCTGAGGGTCTGGAAGACCAGCTTCTCCAGCGTCTCGCGCTCCCAGCGGCCGTCGCCACCGGCTGTTTCATTGCTCATGGTGCTCTCAGAATTCAAAGGGTTTGAGGTGGTATTGTGACCGCCAATACACCACCCCGTCGCGCTCTTCGGTTTCGATGCCGAACAGTCCGCCACGGCAGGGGCCACCGGCACACGCCCCGGTGTCGGGTCGGTAAGCGGCCCCGTGAGAGGCACACAGCAGCCATTCTCCGCTGTCATCGAAAAAGCGGTCGGGTTGCCAGTCCATCTCCATCGCCACATGGGTGCAACGGTTCAGATAGGCATGGACCCGCCCCCGGTACCGCACCGCAAAGGCCCGGCAGGTCTGGCCTGCGTAGACCACATCGAAAGACACCGCCCGACCACCGTCGGTCAGGTCGCGGCTGTTGCACAACGCATGCAGATCGGGCTCGACCGGAAGCATCTCGGCACCCGCTCAGGCGTTGAGAAGAAGCCACTCGTGCAGCTGGGCGACCGAATGGGCCACATGCAGCGGACGCAGCGCGGCAAAGGACTCAGGTTCATGAGCCCCGTAACTGACACCCACGCCCGCGCAGCCCGCGTTGACGGCCATCTGCAGGTCATGCGTCGTGTCACCGATCATGAGGGTGCGTTCCGGATCGGCACCGAACTCGCGCATGAGCTCGTGCAGCATCACCGGACTGGGCTTGCCGGCGGTTTCGTCGGCGGTGCGCGAACCGTCGAACACACCCTGCAGCTCGACACTGTGCAGGGCCTCGTCCAGACCGCGTCGGCTTTTGCCGGTCGCCACCACCAGCCAGTGGTTGCGTTGCCGCAGGCTTTGCAGCATGGGCAGCACGCCTTCGAACAGGCTGATTTCGTGCTGGGCCGCCATGTAGTGGTGCCGGTACCGATCGCCCAGCTGGGCATACCGTTCGGGCGGCACATCGGGCGCCGCGTGGGCCAGGGCCTGCATCAACCCCATGCCGATGACGTAGCTGGCCTGCTCCCGGCTGGGCACCGAGCCACCCACATCGGCCACCGCCGCCTGGATGCAGCGGGTGATCAGGGCGGTGGAATCGAACAGGGTACCGTCCCAGTCGAAAGCGATCAGGTCGAAGCGTCTGGGGCGCATGAGAGCTGGGGTTGCATGGCGGGTTCGACCGATGGAACGGTCCGGGGGTCAGGCTGCCGTCACACCCAGGCAGGCGGCGTGGTGACGCAGGTGCTCGTCGATGACACTGGCGATGAAATAATAACCGTGGTCGTAGCCTGGATGCCGCCGCAGCGTCAGGAGTTGGCCCACCTGGGCACAGGCGACCTCGAACACCTCGGGGCACAGCTGCTCAGCCAGAAACTGGTCAGCCAGCCCCTGGTCGACCAGAATGCCCGCGGGATAGGGCGACGCCTTGACGTCGGCCATCAGCCGGCTGGCGTCGTGCGCCGCCCAGGTGTCTTCGTCCTGCCCCAGGTATCCCAGGAAGGCCTTGCGCCCCCAGGGACAGCGGGTGGGTGCGCAGATCGGCGCCAGGGCGGACACGCTGCCGAACACCCCCGGGTGGCGCAAGGCCAGGGTCAGGGCACCATGACCACCCATGGAATGACCCGTCAGACCGAGGCGGTCGCCGTCCAGACCGAACTCGGCGACCACGCCGGGAATCAGGTCCTTGAGCAGGTAGCTCTCCATCTGCCAGTGACCGGCCCACGGATGCTCGGTGGCATCCAGGTAGAAGCCGGCGCCCACGCCGAAATCCCAGTGGTGGTCTTCACCGTCGATACCGGTGTGTCGCGGGCTGGTATCCGGGGACAGCAGCGCGAGACCGAGACGGGCGGCTTCGCGCTGGGCACCGGCCTTGATGGCAAAGGTCTCTTCGGTGCAGGTCAGGCCAGCCAAATAGGTCAGCAGAGGCACGCTTTGCCCGGCCAGGGCCTGCGGCGGCAGGTAGAGACCGAAGCGCATCGGCAGGCCGATTTCGTTGACCGAAAAGTGCTTGTAGAAGCGCTGCTCTCCACCGAAGCAGGCGTGCGAAGACAGCAGTTCAAGACGTTCCAGGGCCATGGTCAGAAACGGACACGCGGGGGCATTCCGGCCTCCGAGGCCCCGGCAGTGCAAGTCTTCATTGGCGATCTCCTTGGGTTATGTGCCGAGGTTATCGCAAACGGGGATCGCGCACCGGTCGCGGGTTGTTCAGTCCAGGCGCGCACCCTGACGGAACCACTGCGCCACGATGGCACGTTCCTCTTCGGTGATGCCGGTCGAGTTGTTGATGGGCATCTGGCGGGTGATCACCACCTGCTGGTAGACCGTCTGGGCATGCTGGCGCAGGGCTTCGGGGCTGTCGACCCGCACGTTCTTGGACTGCAAGGCCTCGCCATGGCACATCACGCAGCGCTGCTCCATGATGTCTTGCACCTGGGCCAGGCTGACCTGCTGCGGAACGGCCACGGCCGGCGTGGGCGGCGGCTTCATCCAGACCATGAGGGCCAACAGCACCCCTACGCCGACAGCAGCGTACGGCCAAGGGTGGCCGTTGCGCCCCAGCTTGTAACCATGCCGCAGCACGAAGAACTGCCGGATGGCCGCCCCGGCGAACATGATGGCGATCAGGAACACCCAGTTGTATTCGTGGGCGTAAGTGAAGCTGTAGTGGTTGCTGAGCATGGCAAACAGCACCGGCAGCGTGAAATAGGTGTTGTGCACGCTGCGCTGCTTGCCGCGCTTGCCATGGATCGGGTCGACCGGACGCCCCGCCTTCATGTCGGCCACCATGGTGCGCTGGCCGGGAATGATCCAGAAGAACACGTTGGCGCTCATGGCGGTGGCCAGCATGGCCCCGACCAGCAGGAAGGCCGCCCGGCCGGCGAACATCTGCGTGGCGGCGTAGGACGCGATGCACACCAGCACCAGCACCAGTGCACCCACTTTGGCGTCGCCGTTTTCCGTCTGCCCCAGGGTGCGGCAGATGGCGTCGTAGGCGAACCAGAACACCACCAGGAAGGCCAGCGCCGCAGCGATGGCGCCGGCGGGCGACCACGCCATCACGTTCGGGTCGATCAGGTAGACGCTGGGACTCCAGAGGTAGGACACCAGGAACAGCGCAAAGCCCGAGAGCCAGGTGGAATAGCTCTCCCAATAGAACCAGTGCAGATGCCCGGGCAGTTTGGGCGGCGCGCCCGCGAATTTGACCGGGTGGTAGAAGCCACCGCCGTGCAGGGCCCAGAGTTCGCCGGAAACGCCGTCTTTCTTGAGCTGCTCGTCTTCGGGCGGCGTGAGGCTGCTGTCGAGAAAGACGAAGTAGAAGGAAGAGCCGATCCAGGCGATGGCCACGATGACGTGCAGCCAGCGCAACAGCAGGTTGGCCCAATCTAGCAGGTAGGTTTCCATGGCACCTCAGGAGGACGGTCAAGCCGTCGAACATGCCGGACCACCACTGCGGGCGCTGTGCTCCGACTGAGGGCCGCGCCCGGGGCACGATGTGCATGCCCTGCGCCGCTGCGACCATGCCTTAAGTGTATACACTTTTTGCAAACAAAGACTCAAGATTTGATCCGACACGCGCGTGGACGGCCGGAATCTGCCGGAGACCTCTAGCAAGACGCGCGCCTGGGAACAGACGGATCGGACCGCCACCGACTCCGGCCGCCGCACCGGCGCATTGGGACATACCCTGATTCGGGAGCCCGGAAAAAACCCCCGGTGTTGAGCCAAGTGGTTGATGCAACTGGTTTTTCTCCAACAACAGCGTCTGGTGTGAGCCATGCTCGGACACGCCGCCGACTTGGCAGTCCCCGACGCTATTCGTATACTACTTTGTATACAGCTTATGTACCCAATCCGGTGCCAAGCGCACGGTCAACGCAGGAGAAGCACATGGCGGACAACACACTGGGCACCCCGGAGCAGCTGAGGGATCCGGACTACACCCCTCCCCTGGCCAAGGCCGTTCCCCTGGGCATCCAGCACGTGCTGGCCATGTTCGTGAGCAACGTGACGCCGGCCATCATCGTGGCGGGTGCGGCCGGTTTCGGCTTCGGTTCGAACTCGCCCGACTTCCCGAACATGATCTACATGATCCAGATGTCGATGCTGCTGGCGGGAGTGGCCACCTTGCTGCAGACGATCGGCTTCGGCCCGGTGGGCGCCCGCCTGCCGATCGTGCAGGGAACAAGCTTCGCCTTCATCCCGATCATGATCCCGGCGGTGGCCGGCGCCGGCGTGGCCGGCATGGCCGGACTCATGACGGGCGTGGTCATCGGTGGCGTGTTCCATTTCTTCATCGGCTTCTTCATCGGCCGCATCCGGCATGCGCTGCCGCCCCTGGTCACCGGCCTGATCGTCCTGATGATCGGACTGGCCCTGATCAAGGTGGGTATCGAATACGCCGCCGGTGGTGTGCCGCTCAAGGGCAAGCCGGAGTTCGGCAGCCTGGAGAACTGGTCGGTCGCCCTGGTCGTGATCGCCGTCACCTTGCTTCTGAAGTTCTTTGCCCGAGGCATGTTGTCGGTGGCGGCGGTGCTGCTGGGACTGGTGGCCGGCTACCTGTACGCCATGCTGCTGGGCAAGGTCAGCTTTGCTGCCGTGGGCAACGCCGCCTGGTTCACCCTGCCTGAACCCTTCAAGTTCGGCTGGGAGATCAACTGGGCCATCATCATCGGCATGTGTTTCATGGCCGTGGTGTCGGCCATCGAGACCGTGGGCGACGTTTCTGGCATCACCAAGGGGGGGGGCGGGACGACAGGCCACCGACCGGGAGATTTCCGGCGCGACCTTCGCCGACGGCCTGGGCACTTCGGTCGCCGGCCTGTTCGGGGGCCTGCCCAACACCAGCTTCAGCCAGAACGTCGGTCTGGTGTCCATGACCGGTGTGATGAGCCGTCACGTGGTCACGCTGGGTGCCATCTTCCTGATCCTCTGCGGGCTGGTGCCCAAATTCGGTGCGGTGGTCGCCAGCATGCCGATCACGGTGCTGGGCGGTGGTGTGATCATCATGTTCGGTATGGTGACTGCGGCCGGCGTGAGCATGCTGGCCGATGTGAAATGGAACCGCCGCAACATGGTGATCTTCGCGATCTCGCTGTCGGTGGGCCTGGGCCTGCAACTGGCGCCGGAAGCCCTGCAACACCTGCCATCGACCCTGAAAATCCTGATGACCAGCGGCCTGCTGCCGGCCGCCACCATCGCGATCACACTCAATCTGCTGCTGCCGCAGGACCTGGACTGAGCCTCAACACGTCATCAGCAGCTGGGCGGCCACGCTGGCTGCAATGACAGCGGGTTCCTTGCCCCGGATGCCCGGCAGTCCGATCGGGCAGGTGATGCCGTCCAGCTCTGCATCGCTGAAGCCGCGCTCGCGCAGCCGGCGCCGAAACACCGTCCACTTGGTCCGGCTGCCGATCAGTCCGACGAAGGGCAGATCCTGTGATGCGCGGCGTCGCTGGAGGCAGCACGCCACAATGTCGAGGTCCTCCGCATGCGAAAAGCTCATGATGAGGACCAGGCTGTCCGCCGGCAGGCTGTCCACCGCTCGATGCACGGGGTCGGAGTGCTCGCACTGTATCCCGGGTTGCAGTTCTGGAGGAAAGATCTCGTCGCGGCTGTCGATCCAGGTCAGGGCAAAAGGGAGGTCGCGCAGGGCCCGCACAATGGCCTGCCCGACATGCCCCCCCCCGAACAGTGCCAGTGCACGCCGTGCCGGACGCAGGTCTTGCCGAAGCCGCTCGATATCGCCATGGTCCACCGGCTCGAATGCCAGCTCCATGGCGCCGCCACAGCACTGACCCAGGCTCGGTCCGAGGGCCATCCTTCGGCGCCAGGCAGGAGGGTGTGGTTCGCCAGGGAAACGCGCGAGATGCAGGCGCGCCTGGCGCAAGCAGTCCCACTCCAGTTGCCCGCCGCCGACCGTACCAATCTGGCCTTCGGCAAACACCGCCATCCAGGCGCCAGCCTCCCGCGGTGCCGAGCCCGAAACCGCCTCCACCCGAACCAGAACGGCAGGCTGGGAGTGCAGCCGTTGCAAAAACGCCAAGACAGACGGATCCGTCTGCACCGCCGAACGGGCAAAAGTGTTTGAATTGGTAATCTGCGCGTGCACGGCACCAGTATGCGTCGAACAATCGGGCTTCTTGTTGGAATGCTGCCATACTCGGCATCCGGTCAGGCGTATGTTCCGTTCCACCCCGGTCGAATCGCTTCCATGGAGTCCTCATGAACGTTGAAGCACCCCACCCTACCCGGCGCAGCACGCGCCTGCCTTCAGTTTCCGTCTGGGCCTGTGCCGTTGCACTGCTGGCCCTGACCGCCTGCACCACGCCGCCGCCTGCGCCCACGCCTGCTCCGGCACCGGCACCCGTGGCCGAACCCGCTGCTCCTGCACCTGCCCCGGTGGTGGTGGCTCCTGAGCCGCCGCCCACGCTGGTGTCTCATGCCAAGACCCCCAGGGAATACCGTCAGGACGGCGCGCGCCACCTCTACAGTCACAACGGACACCGGATCTTCAAGGGAAAGCTGCCCCCCCTTCTGCACGCCGTCGGCGTTCTTCAGATTGAAGTCGATGCGCGCGGCAATGTGCGCCATCTCAGCTGGATGCGGGCACCCAGCCACGTGCCGCACGTCATGGCAGAAATCGAGCGCACGGTGCGCCAGGCCGCGCCTTTTCCGGCTCCTGTCGCCATGGGCAGTGTGACCTACACCGATGTCTGGCTGTGGGACCGAAGCGGCCAGTTCCAGCTCGATACCCTCACCGAGGGACAGCTGTCGCGCTGAACCGGCGCCACACCCACCAACAACCCGCTTCCGCGGGTTCTTTTGTCCCGCTCAGCTGCCGCGGTAGGTCGAATAGCTCCAGGGGCTCACCAGCAGTGGCACGTGGTAGTGCTGATCGGCATGCGCCACGCCGAAATCCAGTGAAACCCGGTCGAGAAAGGCCGGTTCAGGCAGCACAACGCCCTTGGATGCAAAGTAGTCCTTGACGCCAAAGACCAGCCGGTATGTGCCGGCGCGCAGGCTGGCATGGTCGTACAACGGCCCGTCCGGATTGCGACCGTCTTCGTTGAGGATGAAGCGCCGCACCAGCTGCACCTGCCCGCCGCCGGTGGTGTAGAGCTCCACCGCCATGCCCGCAGCGGGGCAGCCATGCATGGTGTCCAGAACGTGGGTACTCAGGCCCATGACGTGTCCTTTCTGTCGGTTGATAGTCGACCAAAAGTGTATACACTTTTGGTTTTTCTGGCTATCATGACATCATGGAAACGTCCAGTACGCATCACATCGTCGAGTCGCTGACCCGCGCCATTGTGGAGCACCGGCTGCACCCTGGCACCAAGCTGGCGGAACAGAAACTGGCGGACCACTTTGGTGTTTCTCGCACCCTCGTGCGACAGGCCCTGTTTCAGCTGGCCCAGAACCGGTTGATCCGCCTGGAGCCCGCACGCGGAGCCTTTGTGGCCGCCCCTTCGGTGGACGAGGCCAAACAGGTGTTTGCGGTGCGGCGCATGCTGGAAGCCGAAATGACCCGGGCGTTCGTGCGCCAGGTCACGCCGGCCAAGATCAAGGCGCTGCGCGAGCACGTGGCCCAGGAAAAGCAGGCGGTGGACAACCAGGATGTACCGGGCCGCACCGAGCTGCTGGGCGACTTCCATGTGCGCATGGCCGAGCTCATGGGCAACGAGGTGCTCGCCGAGTTGTTGCGCGAACTCATTTCGCGCTGCGCCCTGATCACGCTCATGTACCAGAGCACCCACGCAGCCGAGCACTCGAATGAAGAGCATGGCGAGATCGTCAGGGCGCTCGCGGCACGCGACGAAGAGCTGGCGGTACGCCTCATGAACGAACATCTGCTCCATGTCGAGGAAGCCCTGACCTTCGACCGGAAACTGCCGACCAACGACATTTCCATGGCCCTTTCGACATGACGGCCGCCCCATGATCTACGACAGCACCGCACCCTATCCCCGCGACCTGGTCGGCTACGGCCGCGATGTGCCCCATGCGCGCTGGCCGGACGGCGCACGCGTCGCCGTGCAGTTCGTGCTGAACTACGAAGAAGGCGGCGAAAACAGCGTGCTGCATGGCGACAAGGCGAGCGAGCAATTCCTCTCCGAGATGTTCAGCCCGGCCGCTTACGAGGCTCGCCACATCAGCATGGAAGGTATCTACGAATACGGCTCGCGCGCGGGGGTCTGGCGTATCCTGCGCGAGTTCGAAAAGCGCCGTCTCCCGCTGACGGTGTTCGGCGTCGCGACCGCGCTGCAAAAGCACCCCGAGCTGACTGCGGCCTTCAAGGAGCTGGGTCACGACATCGCCTGCCACGGCCTCAAGTGGATTCACTACCAGAACATCGACGAGGCCACCGAGCGCGCGCACATGGCCGAGGCGATGCAGATCATCGAAGGCCTGACGGGCGAGCGGCCCCTGGGCTGGTACACCGGTCGCGACAGCCCCAACACGCGCCGCCTGGTGGCCGACCACGGCGGTTTCGAGTACGACAGCGACTACTACGGCGAAGACCTGCCATTCTGGATGAAGGTGCGCAGGA
>CALMYH010000059.1 GCA_937873395.1 uncultured Burkholderiales bacterium | reverse complement strand
CGGCACCATGACGGTCATGTTCAACCGTTTCCCGAAAGGAACACCGTCATGAAACCCTGGATCAAGCGCACCCTGATTGCCCTCACCGGCGCCACCCTCGTCCTGGGCGGTCTGAGCGCCTGCGGTCACCGCGGCGACCACCGCCACGGCGGCTGGAGCGAAGAGCGCGTCACCGAAATGCGTGGCAAGGCCATCGAGCGCGTCAGCAGCAAGCTCGAACTCAATGCCGACCAGAAGCAGAAGCTCGGCCTGCTGGCCGACGAAATGCTGGCGGCCCGCCAGGCCGTCAAAGGCGACAGTGCCCAGCCGCGCGAAGAGCTCAAGGCCTTGATCGCCAGCGACAGGTTCGACCGCAACCGGGCCCGGCAACTGATGGAGCAGAAGACGCAAGCCGTGCAGGGCAGTTCGCCCAAGGTGATCGAGGCCATGGCCAACTTCTACGACAGCCTGACCCCGGCCCAGCAGACGCAGGTGCGGGAACTCATGGACAAGCGCCGCGGCTGGCGCCGGGGCTGACCCGGGTTCGGGTTCGCCCTCACCTGCGAGGACACCATGGCAGCCGCCGACCCATCGACACGACTCCTGACACAGGCGGCCCGCAGACACGGGGCCTGCCTGCTCGGGGCATCCGACGAACCACACGAAGAACTGCTGGCCATGGTGTGGGGCCCGCGCTTCGACCGGGCGCATGCGCTGGGCCTGTGGGCCCTGGCCCATCGACGGCAGCCGGTCGAGAGCCTGCCGGTCCTGCCGGATTTGCTGGAAGCCGCGGACCGGTTCGACCGGCTGCCCAGGGAGGACCAGCACCGCCTGCGGCGCCTGGTGATGAGGCACCGTTCCATCGGCTGCGCCGCACCAGTGTGACAATCCGCCCATGCCCCGCATCCTGCTCATCGACGACGACGACCATCTCGGTCCGCCGCTGGCCACCTATTTCCGGCGCTACGAGCTGGACCTCGTGCAGGCCACGCGTCCCAGCGAGGGGCTGGCACGGCTGCGCGAGGGGGGCTTCGACGCGGCCATTCTCGACGTCATGCTGCCCGAGATGGACGGCTTCGAGCTGTGCCGGACCATCCGCAAGGACAACGACATTCCCATCGTCATGCTCACCGCGCGCGGGGATGTGATGGACCGGGTGGTCGGCCTGGAGCTGGGCGCCGATGACTACCTGCCCAAGCCTTTCGAGCCGCGCGAGCTGGTGGCCCGGGTGCAGACCCTGCTGCGCCGTCGCAACGGCAGCGTGCGCACCGGCCAGGCCCACGCCACGGCAGAGGCGGCTCTGCTGAGTTTCGAGGGCCTGGTCATCGACCCGGCGCGGCGCAGTGTGCAGCGCCAGGGTCAGGCGGTCGAGCTGACCGGCACCGAGTTTGAACTGCTCCTGCTGCTGGCGCGTGAACCGGGTCGTGTGTTCAGCCGCGACGACATCCTCAACCGGCTGCGGGGCCACGAGGCCGACCTTTACACGCGGGCGGTCGACATCGTGGTCAGCCGCCTGCGCAAGAAGCTGGAACCGCTGGACTGCATCAAGACGCTGCGCAACGCCGGTTATTCGCTGGCGCTGCGGCGCACGCAGCCATGACCGGGCGCAAGACCAACCCGGTCGGTCTGATCGCGCGCCTGATGCCGGGGCGCTCGATCAAGCGGCGCATGGTGCTGGTGTTCCTGCTGCTGGCGGTCGCGCTGGCCGGCGTGTTCATCGTCGGCGCGCAGCGGGCCTTCACCCTGGGCTGGCGCGAGGCAGCACGCCCGGTGCTCATGGACTACATCGACCGCCTGGCCGGCGATGTGGCCGGGCAGGGCGAAGGACCGCCCAGCGTCGAGCGCGCGCAAGCGCTCACGCAACGCTTGCCCCTGACGGTGCACATCGAGGGGCCGGTCGTGCAGTGGCGTTCCCATCCGGAGCCCGACTGGCGCGCACACGCAAGGGCACGCGACCGCGGCTGGGAACAGGAGCGCTGGGGCGGCGACAAGGACTGGGAGCGCATGTTGCAGCGGCGCACCGCCGACGGCCATGTGATCCGATTCGGCCTGAACGAGGCCGCGTTCGAGCGCCGGCAGCGCCATTTCGGCGTGGCCCTGGTGGCCCTGTTGCTGATCACCCTCGGGGCCTACCTCTATGTGCGGCGACTGTTGCGTCCGCTGGACGACATCCGTGCCGGGGCCCGGCGCTTCGGTGCCGGCGACTTCGGCCAGCCGATTCCGGTGCGACACCCCGGCCGCCCCGACGAACTGGGCCAGCTGGCCGCCACGGTCAACACCATGGGGCACGACATCCACCAGATGCTGGAGGCCAAGCGGGCCCTGCTGCTGGCCATCAGCCACGAGTTGCGCAGCCCCATCACCCGCGCGCGCCTGCACGCCGAGCTGCTGCCCGAAGAGGGCGAAGCCGCCGCCCAGCGAACGGCCCTGCTGCGCGACCTGCAGGAAATGGCCGACCTGGTGAGTGACCTGCTGGAGAGCGAACGCCTGGCCGGCGGCCACGCGGGGCTCAACCGGGAGCCGGTGGACCTGCCAGCCCTGGCGCGCGACGTGGTGCAGGAGCTATCTGCCCGCCACGCGCGGGCGGTGGACATCGCGCTGCAAGTCGATGGCGACCTGTCAAACGTCAACGCCGATCGTGCCCGCCTGCGTCTGCTGCTGCGCAACCTGCTGGACAACGCCTGGCGCCACGGCGGCGACGCTCCGCAGCCACCCGAGCTGCTGCTGAGCCGCACGCCGCAGGGCGTGACCATCGAAGTGCGCGACCACGGCCCCGGCGTCCCCGACGAGCAACTGGCCCAGCTGGCCCAGGCCTTCTACCGCCCCGACAGCGCCCGCACCCGCGCCGCCGGCGGGGTGGGGCTGGGCCTGTACCTCTGCCGCCTGGTGGCCCAGGCGCACGGGGGCCGGCTGGTGCTGGAGAACGCCCGACCGGGCTTGCGGGTGCGGGTGGAACTGCCCCAGGCTTGACGGGCGTCAGGCCGCCGCGGGTCGCTGTGTGCCATGCTTGAACACATGAACCAGAGCCTACGACACGTGACCGAACTGCCCGGTTTTGCTGCCGCGCCCACCCGTTTCCTCTTCTTCACCGGCAAGGGCGGCGTGGGCAAGACGTCCCTGTCCACGGCCACGGCCATCGCCCTGGCCGACCGCGGGCTGAAGGTGCTGCTGGTCAGCACCGATGCCGCCTCCAACCTGGACGAAATGCTGGGCGTGCCGCTGTCCAACCATCCGGTGCCGGTCGCGGGGGTGCCGGGTCTGGCCATGCTCAACATCGACCCCGATGACGCGGCCGAGGCCTATCGCCAGCGTGTGCTGGCCCAGATGGAAGCCGATGCATCCGACGCCGAGCGCCAGACCGTGCGCGAGCAGCTGTCGGGTGCCTGCACCACCGAAATCGCGGCCTTCGACGAGTTCGCTGCCCTGCTGGCTGGGGAAGGCGACGGCACAGCCGGCTACGACCATGTGGTGTTCGACACCGCCCCCACGGGGCACACCCTGCGCCTCTTGAGCCTGCCCAAGGCCTGGACAGGCTTTCTGGCGGGCAATGACCGCGGTGCCTCGTGCCTGGGGCCACATTCGGGCCTGAAGATGCAGGAAGCGCGCTTCAACGCCGCCTTGCGTGCCTTGGGCGACCCGGCGCTGACCACGGTGGTGCTGGTGACCCGGCCTGACCCCCGCCCCATGCAGGAGGCTGCGCGCACTGCCGACGAACTGCGGCAACTGGGGCTGGGCAACCAGCGCCTGGCCATCAACGGCGTGTTCCGTGCCAGCCGGTCCGACGATCCGGTGGCACGGGCCATCGAAGACCTGGGTCGGCAGGCGATGGATACCTTGCCCGATGCATTGGCAGGCTTGCCTCGCGACGAAATTCCGCTGCGGGCCTTCGACACCGTGGGTCTGCCGGCCTTGCGCGCCCTGTTCGCAGCTGCGCCGGAGGCAGCGCCCGACACGGCCCCGACGGCTCCTGAAACGGCGACACACCTGCCCGCCGAGCCCCTGCACCGGCTGGCCGACGAGCTGGCCGCCGCCAGGCACGGACTGATCATGGTGATGGGCAAGGGCGGTGTCGGCAAAACCACCATCGCCGCCGCCCTGGCGGTGGGCCTGGTGCAGCGCGGTCACAGTGTCCACCTGACCACCACCGACCCGGCGGCGCACGTGGCCGACACCCTCAACGGCAGCCTGCCGGGCCTCAAGGTGGGCCGCATCGACCCCAAGGCCGAGACGGATGCCTACATTGCCAAGATCATGGCCAGCCGGGGCAAGGACCTGGACGAGCAGGGCCGCGCCTTGCTGCTCGAAGACCTGCAATCCCCCTGCACCGAGGAAGTGGCCGTTTTCCACGCCTTCAGCCGCGTGGTCAACGAGGCGCGTACCGCTTATGTGGTGCTGGACACAGCCCCCACCGGGCACAGCCTGCTGCTGATGGACGCCACCGGTGCCTACCACCGCCAGATGACCCGTCAGTACGAGGGCAGTGCCAGCGCGAGGCACATCATCACACCGCTGATGCGCCTGCAGGACCCGGACACCACCAAAGTCCTGATCGTCACCCTGCCCGAGGTCACACCCGTCAGCCAGGCGGCCGCGCTGCAGGACGACCTGCGCCGCGCCAGCATCGAGCCCTGGGCCTGGGTCATCAACAAGAGCATCGCCGCCACCGGCACCACCGACCCGCTGTTGCTGGCCCGCCTGCAAGGCGAGCACCGCCAGGCCGCACGCATCGCCAGCGGACTGGCCTGCCGCACCTTCGTGCTGCCCTGGCTGCCCGAGCCGCCCGTGGGCGTGGAGGCCTTGGGGCGGCTGGTGTGATGCCTGGGGTCGCTCTCTTGAAAATGCAATGAGAGGAAAAAGCGACATCAACGCCCGCATGAAGCCCGAAGCCCGCACCCGCCCGGTGTTCGCCTCTTTCCGGCGCGAACTGCTGGTGCAGTGGATGGAGGCCATTCGGGCTGATTGCGCGTGATCTGTCAGGGGCCGACGCCGCCCCTTGACCGAAAAGAGCAGAACCGCAAAGAAAAACGGGGACCCGAAGGTCCCCGTCACATCAGCGAAACGCAGCGCTCAGGTCACAGCGAATCGATGAAGCTGCGCAGCTTGTCCGAGCGGCTGGGGTGCTTGAGCTTGCGCACCGCCTTGCTCTCGATCTGACGGATGCGCTCGCGCGTCACGTCGAACTGCTTGCCCACCTCTTCCAGCGTGTGGTCGGTCGACATCTCGATGCCGAAGCGCATGCGCAGCACCTTGGCTTCGCGCGGCGTCAGGCTGTCCAGGATCTCCTTGACCACCTCGCGCAGACCGGCCTGCATGGCGGCCTCGATCGGCGCCGTGTTGGCCTGGTCCTCGATGAAGTCGCCCAGGTGCGAATCGTCGTCGTCGCCGATGGGGGTTTCCATCGAGATCGGCTCCTTGGCGATCTTCATGATCTTGCGGATCTTGTCCTCGGGCATCTCCATCTTCTCGGCCAGCGTCGGCGCGTCGGGCTCGTAGCCGAACTCCTGCAGGTGCTGGCGCGTGATGCGGTTCATCTTGTTGATGGTCTCGATCATGTGCACCGGGATGCGGATGGTGCGCGCCTGGTCGGCGATCGAGCGGGTGATGGCCTGGCGGATCCACCAGGTGGCGTAGGTCGAGAACTTGTAGCCGCGGCGGTATTCGAACTTGTCCACCGCCTTCATCAGGCCGATGTTGCCCTCTTGAATGAGGTCGAGGAACTGCAGGCCGCGGTTGGTGTACTTCTTGGCGATCGAGATCACCAGGCGCAGGTTGGCCTCGATCATCTCCTTCTTCGCATCGCGCGAGGTCGCTTCGCCCTCGTTCATGCGCTTGTGGATGTCTTTCAGGTGGGCCAGCGGTACCACCACGCTGTTCTGGATGTCGATCAGGCCCTGCTGCAGTTCCTGGATGGGCGGGATGTTGCGCTCCATCACCACGCTCCAGGCTTTGCCGGCGGAGGCCTGCTTCTCGACCCATTTGAGGTTCAGCAGGTTGGCCGGGAAGTCGGCAATGAACTTCTCCTGCGGCATGCCGCACTTGTCCACGATGATGCGGCGCAGCTCGCGCTCTTTCTTGCGCACCTCGTCCACCTGCGAGCGCATCGTGCTGCTGAGCTTCTCGATCGCCTTGGCGGTGAAGCGGATGGTCATCAGCGTGTCGGTGATGGCACGCTGCGTCTTGAGGTAGCCGGGACTGCCGTAGCCTTCCTTGTCGTAGGTCTTGTGCAGCTTTTCAAACTGGGTGCGGATGGTGTCGAAGCGCTCCAGCGCCTCGCGCTTGAGTTCTTCCAGCTTGCGGGTCAGGGCCTTGGAGCCACCCTTGCCATCGTCGTCGTCGGCCTCGTCGTAGTCGTCGAAGTCTTCTTCTGCCACGTAGTCGTCGGCTTCGTCGGCATCGGCAAAACCATCGACCACCGTGGAGATCACCACCTTGCCTTCGCGGATCTCTTCGGCCATGGCCAGGATCTCGGCGATGGTGGCCGGGCTCTCGCTGATGGCGGCCATCATGTCGTTGAGGCCGCCCTCGATGCGCTTGGCGATCTCGATCTCGCCTTCACGCGTCAGCAGCTCGACCGTGCCCATCTCGCGCATGTACATGCGCACCGGGTCGGTGGTGCGGCCGAATTCGCTGTCCACCGTCGACAGGGCGGCTTCGGCTTCTTCCTCGGCTTCTTCCTCGGTGGCGGCGGTGGGGCCGGTGTTGGACAGCAGCAGGGTTTCGGCGTCCGGCGTCTGTTCGTAGACGGCCACGCCCATGTCGTTGAGCAGCGAGACCACGACTTCCAGCGTCTCGGCCTCGACCAGCTTGTCGGGCAGGTGGTCGTTGATCTCGCCGTGTGTCAGGTAGCCCCGCGTCTTGCCCAGCTTGATCAGGGTCTTGAGGCGCTCACGCCGGGTCTTGGCTTCCTCTTCGGACAGGACGGTCTCGTCCAGTCCGAATTCCTTCATCAGCGCGCGCTCCTTGGCCTTGCTGATCTTCATGCGCAGCGGCTTGACCTTCTCGACCGGTGCCGCTTCGTCCGCCACTTCCTCCGGCAGCTCCTCGACCAGATCCTCTTCGATGTCGCTCAGGTCGGCATCGTCGAAATCGGCTGCAGCCTCGGCTTTGGCCTTGGGCTTGCGCCCGCGCTTGGCGCCCGTGGTCTTGGCGGCCGGCTTGTCTGCGGCGGCCTTGGCAGGACGGCCGGGCTTTTTCTTGGCCGCAGGCGCGGCCACGCCGGCATCAAGCTCCTCGGTGACGACCTTGGCCGGCTTGGCCTTGGCGCTCTTGGTTTCTTCGGCCTTGGCCGACTTGGCAGGGGTTTTGGTGGGGGTTTTCGCGGTCACGGGGGAGGCAGCTTTCTTCTTGGCCGGCTCCGCAGCCACCGCCTTGGCGGTCTTCTTCTGGGCGGTTTTTGACGTGCTGGAAACGGCAGGCGCGCTGGCAGACTTCTTCGCGGGCATGGATACCTCAAAAAATGTCGGAATAGGAACCGGCGGAACGCACACAAAAAACGCCAGAGGATGCCAGGGCGGCAACGGCTCCGGAGGTCTTTGTCGGACACTGCACCCGCCTTCGGCCGGTAAAGGCGGGCCTGCAAGCTGTCGGGCGAACATTTGGGATGCAGTCCTTGCGGGGTTCGACGGCGCCCTGGGTGGGCTGCCGCGTTGGCCGGGATGAGGATCCATGAGCCCGTTCAGGGGCGTGGCCAGGACCGGAGGTGCTGCTGTCGCGCTTGCGGTGTAACCATCAATTATAACGTGGGGTCACCGATCTTGTGTTCAAGCGCCTTGCGCAGTTCCTGCAGTTCGCGGTAGCGTTGCAGCTGCTCGGGTTCGGTGGTGGCCCGGGCGATGGCCTCGCGCTCCAGTGATTTCAGGTGTTCGATGCGCAGGCGCGTCATGACTTCCGCGATTTCGGCCGCTTCCGCCTCGGCATCGGGGCTTTGCGCGGCCAGGTCGCCCTGGCGGATGGCAAAGGCTTCGTGCTCGTGTCCGCGCAGCGCTTCGCGCAGCACCGCCCAGGGCTGTGGGCCATGCTCGTGGATCCAGGCTTCCAGCCAGGCCAACAGATCGCCGTGCGGCGGGCCCAGCCGGGCCAGCATGGTGTGGTCGTCGGCTGACAGCTCTTCCCAGGCCCGGGCGTTGGCCAGCAGCAGACCCACGGCGCGGTCGGCACGCCCCACGCCAGCCCGGGCGGTGCCGAGCATGCGCGGCGGGGGCGGCGGCGTCCAGCGGCGCCGGCCACCGAGATTTCGCGCCCGTTCCGGCCCCTCGGTCCAACCGGGCGACCATGTGCCGCCGTAGGCATCCGCATCGTGCGGGGCATGTCCCGGGCTGGCGGAGGCCGGTGAGTCGTCGCCAGCACCGGGCGCGGGAGCCGCTGTGGCGGCTGGTGCACGCCAGCCACGGCTTCCGGGCCCGGCCTGTTTCCACAATTCGGCCAGGTCGGCGCTGCCGATGCCCACTGCGTGGGCCAGCTCGTCCAGCAACTGCCGCTTGAGCGCCCCCTCGGGCAGAGAACTCCACAGCGGGCGGGCCTGGGCCGCCAGCCGGGCGCGGCCTTCGGCGCTGTCCCGGTCGCAGTCGGCCGCCGCCGCTTCCAGGAGGAATTTCGACAGTGGCAGGGCCTCTTTCACGCAGCGAGAGAACGCGGCTTCGCCGTGTTCCCGGATGAAGCTGTCGGGGTCGTGCTCGGCCGGCAGGAACAGGAACTTGATGCTGCGGGTGTCGGTGGCCAGGGGCAGGGCGGCGTCCAGGGCCTTGCGCGCGGCCCGACGCCCCGCCGCATCGCCATCGAAACTGAACACCACGGCGTCGGTGAAGCGGAACAGCTTCTGCACATGGTCGGGCGTGCAGGCGGTGCCCAGCGTGGCCACCGCGTTGGCAAAACCCAGCTGGGCCAGGGCCACCACGTCCATGTAGCCCTCGGTGACCAGGGCATAGCCGTGCTGGCGAATGGCGGTGCGGGCCTCGAACAGCCCGTACAGCTCGCGGCCCTTGCTGAACACCGGCGTCTCGGGCGAGTTCAGGTACTTGGGCTCCCCCTTGTCCAGCACCCGGCCACCGAATCCGATGTGCTCGCCCTTGACGTTGCGGATCGGGAACATGATGCGGTCGCGGAAGCGGTCGTAGCGTTTCGATTCGCCCGCCGCGTCCTTTTCGTCCTCGTGTTCGATCACCAGGCCCGATTCGACCAGCAGGGGCTCGGTGTAGTCGGGGAACACGCCGGCCAGATGCCGCCAGCCTTCCGGGGCATAGCCCAGTCCGAAGGTCTTGGCGATCTGTCCGGTCAGGCCGCGGCGCTTGAGGTAGTCGACCGCGCGCGGCGAGGCCTTGAGGTCCTTCTGGTAGGCCTTGGCCGCTTTCTCCAGCACGTCGGTCAGGGTGGCCTGCTTCTGCCGCATCTGCGCGGCGCGTTCGCGGTCCTGCGGCGAGGCCTCGTCCTCGGGCACCTGCAGGCCCACCTGGCCGGCCAGGTCCTTGACCGCTTCGATGAAGCTCATGCCGGCGTGTTCCATCAGGAAGCCGATGGCGTTGCCGTTGGCACCACAGCCGAAGCAGTGGTAGAACTGCTTGGACGGGCTGACGCTGAACGAGGGCGATTTTTCTCCGTGGAAGGGGCACAGCCCCATGAAGTTGGCGCCCCCCTTCTTGAGCTGCACGTACCGGCCCACCACCTCGACCACGTCGACGCGGCTGAGCAGCTCCTGGATGAAGGACTGGGGGATCGCCATCGGGGTATTCTCTCGCAACGGCGCATTCACAACAGGAGACAAGACCATGAACCCCGAGACCGTTGCCCACATGTACTACCGGGACCTGCCGCGCAACGAGGCCAACTTTGCGCCCCTGTCGCCACTGTCCTTCATCGAGCGCACGGCGGAGGTCTACCCGGACCGGCTGGCCATCGTGCACGGCGATCTGCGTCAGACCTGGCGCCAGACCTACGCCCGCTGCCGCCGGCTGGCCAGCGCCTTGCAGCGCGCCGGTATCGGCAAGAACGACACCGTGGCGGTGATGCTGCCGAACACACCGCCCATGGTCGAAGCGCATTTCGGGGTGCCCATGGCCGGTGCCGTGCTCAACAGCCTGAACACCCGGCTGGACCCGCAGGCGGTGGCCTTCATGCTTGACCACGGCGAAGCCCGGGTGGTCATCGTCGACCCGGAGTTCGCGTCCGTCATGGCCCAGGCCATGGCCCTGCGCCAGCGCACCGAGCCGCTGCTGGTGATCGACGTGGAGGACGCGCTGTTCACCGGGCCGGCGCAGCGCATCGGCAGCACCACCTACGAAGCGTTCATCGGTGGCGGTGACCCGGACTTCGCCTGGAGCCTGCCCGGCGACGAGTGGGACGCGATTGCCCTGAACTACACCAGCGGCACCACCGGCAACCCCAAGGGCGTGGTCTACCACCACCGGGGCGCGGCGGTGAACGCCATCAGCAACATCCTCGAATGGGACATGCCCAAGCACGCGGTCTACCTCTGGACCCTGCCCATGTTCCATTGCAATGGCTGGTGCTTTCCCTGGACGGTGGCGGCCCGCGCCGGCGTCAACGTCTGCCTGCGCCGGGTGGAGGCCCAGGCCATCTTCGACGCCATGCGCGAGCACGGCGTCACCCATTACTGTGGCGCGCCCATCGTGCACGGCATGCTGGTGAATGCACCCGCTGGCCTCAAGGCGGGGGTGCCCGCCGGCATCAAGGCCATGGTGGCGGGCGCCGCACCGCCGGCCTCGATGATCGAGGGCATGGAGCAGATGGGCTTCGACCTGACCCATGTCTACGGGCTGACCGAGGTCTACGGGCCGGCCACGGTCTGTGCCAAGCACGAGCGCTGGAGCGAGCTGGACATCGGTGAGCGCGCCCGGCTGAACGCCCGCCAGGGCGTGCGTTACCACCTGGAACGCGACGTGCGCGTGCTCGACCCGCAGACCATGTTGCCCGTGCCGCAGGATGGCGAGACCATGGGCGAGATCATGTTCAAAGGCAACATCGCCATGAAGGGCTATCTGAAGAACCCGAAGGCCACGGCCGAGGCCTTTGCCGGCGGCTGGTTCCACAGTGGCGACCTGGCCGTACAGTACCCCGACGGCTATTTCAAGATCAAGGACCGCAGCAAGGACATCATCATCTCGGGCGGCGAGAACATTTCATCCATCGAGGTCGAAGACGTGCTCTACCGCCACCCGGACGTGCTGGCCGCCGCCGTGGTGGCGCGCCCGGACCCGAAATGGGGCGAGACGCCGTGCGCCTTTGTCGAGCTCAAGGCCGGGGCCCACACCACGCCGGAAGACATCGTGCGCCACTGCCGCCAGCACCTGGCCGGCTTCAAGGTGCCCAGGGCGGTGGTGTTCGGTGAGCTGCCGAAGACCAGCACCGGCAAGATCCAGAAGTTCGAGCTGCGCAAGCAGGCCGGCTCGGCCGCTGCCATCGACGTCTAGTCGCCCAGGACAACACCTTCGCGTCGCGGGTCGGCGCCGCCCAGCCACATGCCGCCAGGGCCGCGCTGCAGGGCCTGCAGGCCGCTGGGCATCGGCAGCTGCTGCACCGTGTGGCCCCGCTGTTCCAGGGCCTGAGCGGTGGCCGCAGGGAAGCGGGCGGCCTCCAGAACCACCGGTCCGCCCGTGGTGCCGAAGTTGGGCAGGTCGATGGCCTGCTGCGGTGTCAGGCCCTGGTGCCAGGTGCCCAGCAGGGTCTTGGCGGTGAAATGGACGATGAAGGCACCGCCGGGGCTGCCCAGGCTCATCAGCAATTGGCCGCTGTCGCGATCGAACACCAGGGTCGGCGACATCGAGGAGCGCGGTCGCTTGCCGGGCTCGACCCGGTTGGCCACCGGCCGGCCCTGGGCATCGGCGGGGGAAAAGCTGAAATCGGTGAGCTGGTTGTTCAGCAGGAAGCCGCCTTCCAGAGCCGGGTGGGTGCGCACCATCAGGCGGGCGCCGAAGCCGGCTTCGATGGTGGTGGTCATGGCCAGGGCATGGCCGTGGGCATCGACCACGCTCAGGTGGCTGGTGCCGTATTCGGCCTGCTCGGGCATGGGCGCCCAAACGACCGGGGACGGACCGGGGTCGCCCGGCGGCACCGAAGGGGCGAGGTCCGGGCCGACCCCGGGCGCCCGGCGGTCCAGGTAGGCGGGCGCGGGCAGGCGGGTCCAGCGGCCGCCCGGCGCGGGCCCGAAGTCCGGGTCTGCCACGTACTGGGCCCGGTCGGCAAAGGCCAGTCTGGCCGCTTCGACGTAGGCGTGCAGCGCCGCCGCTGAGGGCTGTCCGTCCTCCAGCGGCAGGCCGGCCTGAGGGGTGCGCGCAAGCAGACCCAGGATCTGGCCGATGGCCAGCGCCCCCGAGCTGGGAGGCGGGAAGCCGCACAGGCGCAGCCGGCGAACCGGTGTGTCGTGTTCGTGGCAGAGCGCCTCGCGCACCTTCGGGCGGTAGCCCGCCAGATCACCCAGGGTCATCGGCCCCGGGTTGTCGGGGTGTCCGCTGACGGCCGCCACCACCGCCTGTGCCACCGGGCCGCTGTAGAAGCCGTCGGCCCCCTGGGTCGCCAGCAGGCGAAACACTTGCGCCAGATCGGGGTTGCGCAACACATGGCCCACCGGATGGGGCTGACCGTCTGCCCGGTAGAAGAGCCGGCTGGCTGCGGGGTCCTTCTTCAAGGCGGTTTCGGCCGCCAGCAGGGTGTGCAGGCGCTGGCCGACCGGGTAGCCGTCGGTGGCCAGGCGGATGGCCGGCTCGAACAGCGATGCCCAGGGCAGCCGCCCATGATCGCGGTGGGCCAGGGCCAGCATGGCGATCACGCCCGGCACGCCCACCGAACGTCCGCCAACCACCGCCCCCATGAAGGTCATGGGCTTGCCTTCGGCATCGAGAAACAGGTCGGGTCCGGCCGCCGCTGGCGCGGTCTCGCGCCCGTCATAGGCCCGCACGCGCTGGCCGTCGTGGTGCAGCAAAAACGCGCCGCCACCGATGCCGCTGGACTGGGGTTCGACCAGGGTCAGCACCATCTGCGCTGCAATCGCGGCGTCGATGGCCCCGCCGCCGGCCCGCAGCATGCGCAGGCCGGCCTCGGCCGCCAGCGGATGGGCCGCCGCCACGGCTTGCCGCTGCCAGCGGGTTTCGGCGGAGCGACCGATGGCAGAGGATCCTTCGGGTTGCAGCGGGGCTCCCGTATCCAGCGTCACCGGTGCGGACAGGGGGGCGGAACAGGCGGCCATGGCCGTGGCGAGAAAGATCGCCAGAACGTGGCCGGTACTGCGCCAGCGCGGGAGCGGCCGCGCCGCGAATGTGCACTTCTTCATGGATAGGCGAGTTTCTTGAGTTTTGGGGTATGTACCCCGTCGGGTAATTGCCGCATGTCAAGCCCACGAGGGCAGGTATCAGGGTAAGGTAATGAAAGTAACCCGTCCACCCATGTCCTGGTGACCATGATTTCCGCCCCTTCCAGCATGAACCCGTCTTCTCCGACTTCGGCGCCCGGTGTCCTGCCGCCGGGGTTGATTCGCAACCTGAGTCAGTTACTGGTTGCCATGGAGTGCCTGCATTGCCTGCCGGTGATCAGCTTGCGCCAGGCCATCGTGCAACTGCGTTTGCTGGACGAGAACACGGTGCGGGGGCTCGAGCGCGAGGATCCGGACCTGTTGCGTTCACGGTCGGATCAGCTGGTGCAGCGCCTGCTGCTCAGCCATGACGAGTTGCATCGCGCCCTGGCCCGGGTGGCCGGTCTGGTCGAGGTGGACGTACTGGGATTCGAGATCGGTCCTGACGCTTTTCGCCTGCTTCCCCTGCAGCAGGCCCAAGCCCAGCATGTGGTTCCCCTCGGCATGGCCAACGAGCAGCTGTTCGTCGCCTCCGCCACACCGACGCGGGCCGATCTGCAGCGCGACCTCGCCTACATCACCGGCCATACGGTCACCCTGGTCTGGGCTGGCGCTGACGCGATCGAACGCCGGCTGGAGATTCAGGATCGCATCGCACACGCCGGTCAGCAGGCGTCGGATCGCTTGGTCGAGCAACTGCGCCAGCGGGCAAGCGCTGCCCCCGAAGCCGCGCAGCTGGACGACCTGGTGACGCAGGCCATGGTGGAGGTCGGCAGTGCCGCAGAGGCCGAGCAGCTGGCATCGGCCAGCGAGTCCGCAGGCATGGTGCGACTGGTCAACCGCATGATCAGCGAGGCCCAGCGCACCCACGCCTCCGACATCCACATCGAGAGCAACCCGGGCGAGGCCCTGACCGCCATTCGCTTTCGGCGCGACGGCGATCTGGAGCCCTACCTGTGGTTGCCGGCCAAGCTGCGGGCGCCACTGGTTTCGCGCATCAAGATCATGGCCAGGCTCGATATCGCCGAGCGGCGCCGACCGCAGGACGGCAAGATCGATTTTTCGGAGTTCGGCGGCCAGAACCTGGAGCTGCGCGTGGCGGTCATGCCGACCCACGACGGGCTGGAGGACGTGGTGCTGCGCCTGCTCACCTCGGCCAAGCCCCTTCCGCTGGGACAACTGGGCTTGCAGCCCAGAGACCGGGCCATCATCGCCGGCTTTTCACAGCGCTCTTTCGGCATGGTGCTGGCGGCCGGCCCGACCGGCTCGGGCAAGACGACCACGCTGCACTCCATGCTGGCCGAGGTCAACACGGCAGAGCGCAAGATCTGGACCGCCGAGGACCCGATCGAGATCACCCAGCCCGGCCTGCGCCAGGTGCAGATGAATCCCAAGATCGGACTGACCTTCGCCAGCGCCATGCGCGGCTTCCTGCGTGCCGATCCGGACATCATCATGATCGGCGAGATCCGCGACGCCGAGACCGCCAAGATCGCCATCGAGGCGTCCCTGACCGGTCACCTGGTGCTGTCCACGCTGCACACCAACAACGCCAGCGAAAGTGTCGTGCGCCTGCTCGACCTGGGCATGGATCCGATGAATTTTGCGGACTCGCTGCTCGGTATCGTGGCCCAGCGCCTGGTGCGTGCGCTCTGCCCGGTGTGCACGGAGGAAAGGCCGCTCGGCAGCCAGGGCTGGGACGAACTGGTCCAGGAGTACGTCGACGGGGGCGGGATCGATGCGGCCACCGCACGCGAACGTTTGCTGGAGGCGTCCGGCAAGACCGACCCGGCCCAGCTGACGACCCGCCATGCCGTGGGCTGCGAGCACTGCGGCGGCAAGGGCTACAAGGGCCGAATGGGCGTGTACGAGATCCTGCAGAACACCCGGACCATTCGCCAGCTGATCCAGGACCGTGCCCGTCCGAGCGAAATTTTCGAAGCGGCCGTGCGTGAGGGCATGCGCAGTTTGCGGCATGATGCGCTAGAGAAGGTGGTGCAAGGCCTGCTGGACATTCGGCAGGCGCGCGCCGCCTACCGGTGATGACAGCGGCGCCCGGGCAGAGCGCCTCAGGAGGAGATCAAGGCATGAGTACCGACAGCGACACCCCCCAGGTCAGAGACCTGCTTGAATTGCAGCAGGCCTTGATGGCACAACGTCGCCGCCCGGTGCTTGACCTTCAGCATGCCCTGCTGGAACTGGGCCTGATGGACGAGGACGCCATCAGGGCGCTGGAGGCCGAGGACCCGCAACTGCTGCACTCGCGCTCGCGCAGGCTGGTCGAGCGGGTGCTGGTCAGCGATCAGGACTGGCACCGTGCGATGGCGCGGGTCGCGGGGCTGGTGGAGGTCGATGCCCTCAACTTCCAGATCGAGCGGCATGCGCTGGAGATGATGCCGCTGCCACTGGCCCGTCAGTATGGCGTGCTGCCGCTGGGCATGATCGACGAGCTGTTCTTCGTGGCCTCGGGCAAGCCCACCAGCGAAGACCTGCACCACCAGTTGCAGGTCGCCATGGGCGGACGGAGCATGCCCATGGTCTGGGCGTCGGAGGACGCCATCAGCCGGCGGCTCGACCTGCTGGGCGCGCACGACTGAGGCGCGCGCCCTGGCTCAGCGCGGCGCCAGACGGATCGCCCCGTCAAGGCGGATGACCTCGCCGTTGAGCATGTCGTTCTCGAAAATGTGTTTGGCCAGCTTGGCGTAGTCCTGCGGCGTGCCCAGCCGGCTCGGGAAGGGCACGCTGGCCGCCAGCGCGTCCTGCACCTCCTGCGGCATGCCGAACAGCATGGGGGTGCCGAAAATGCCGGGGGCTATCGTCATGTTGCGGATGCCGTTGCGGGACAGGTCGCGCGCAATGGGCAGGGTCATGCCGACCACACCCCCTTTGGAGGCGGCATAGGCGGCCTGGCCGATCTGGCCGTCGTAGGCGGCCACGCTGGCGGTGGAGATCATCACGCCGCGTTCGCCGGTCGCCTCGGGTTCGTTTTTGCACATGGCCTCGGCGGCCAGGCGGATCATGTTGAAGCTGCCCACCAGGTTCACCATGATGGTCTTGGTATAGACCGCCAGTGAGTGCGCGCCGTGCTTTCCCACGGTTTTTTCGGCCGGCGCGATGCCGGCACAGTTGACCAGACCCATCAGCTTGCCCAGGGACACGGCCTGGGCCACCACGGCCTGGCCATCGGCCTCGCTGCTGACGTCGCACTTGACGAACACGCCGCCGATTTCCCGGGCGACCGCCTCGCCTTTCTCGACCTGCATGTCGGCGATGACCACCTTGCCGCCGTTGGCCGCCAGCATGCGCGCCGTGCCTTCACCCAGCCCCGATGCGCCGCCAGTGACGATGAAAACCTTGCCTGCAATGTCCATGATGTGCTCCTCGATGGGTGGAATTGACGTTGACGTAAACGTCAATTATCACCCACAAAAAAGCCCGCGAGAAGCGGGCCTTGATGGGGTTGCGGGGGTCACTTGAACCCGACGCGGTCCAGCATCTGCTGCACCTTGGTCAGGTTCCTGGCGACGGCGGCCAGCGGCACCTGCTCCTGCCTGAACCCTTCCCCGCCCAGCGCGCGCAGGGCCGGGTTGTCGATCTTCACCCCCTTGGCGGCGGCGTATTCGTTGTTGCCGTTGGCGAAGTAATCTTGGGCGAACGGGCTGGCCAGGAACTCCATGAAGGCAATGGCGTTGTCGCGGTTCTTGGCATGCCTGGCGACAGCGGCGCCGGCAATGTTCACGTGCGTGCCGCTGGTGGCCTGGTTGGGGTGAACCACGCGCACCTTTTCCATCACGGCCTTGTCGTCTGGCCGGTTCGAGCGCAGCAGGCGGGCCGCGTAGTAGCTGTTGGTGATGGCCACGGCGCACTCACCGGATGCCACGGCGCGGATCTGGTCGGTGTCTCCGCCCTTGGGCGCACGGGCCATGTTATCGACGATGCCCTTGAGCCAGGCTTCGCCCTTTTCGTCACCGATGCGCTCGATCACCGTGGCGAACAGCGACAGGTTGTACGGGTGGGAACCGGAGCGGGTGCACACCATGCCCTTGAGCTTGGGATCGGCCAGCTGTTCGTAGGTGGCCACGTCTTCGGCCTTGACCCGCAACGGGTCATACACGATGACGCGGGCACGGGTGGAAAAACCGGTCCAGGTCACGCCGTCGGCCGTGGCTGCTGCACGCAGCTTGGCCGGGATGGCTTCGTCCAGCTTGGCCGACTTGATCGGCTGGAACAGCCCCTGGCTGTCGGCCACGGCCAGACGCGCTGCATCGACCAGCAGCACCACGTCGGCCGGGGAGGCTGCTCCCTCGGCGCGCAGACGGGCCAGAATGCCGGCGTCATCGGCCTCCACGCGGTTGATCCTGATGCCGGTGGTCCGGGTGAAGGTGTCGTAGATGGCGCTGTCCGTCTGGTAGTGACGGGCCGAATAGATGTTCAGCACCTTGTCCTGGGCCTGCGCAACGGTGGCGCCTGCAAGGGTGGCTGCGGTGGCAATCGCAAGGGCAAGTGGGCGAAGGATTTTCATGGGCTTGGGCGTGATGGGGAACAGGGGAAGGGGAAAATGCTCTTTTCAGTCTGTGGCCGCGCCGGTGTGGCCTGGACAATGACTGCATACTAACAGAAACACGAATGGTTCTCAATAGAATTTCTTTGATCGGGATCAAGATCGTCCTCGTTCTGCTGCTGGGTGCCTGTGCCAGTCGGGCCCCCGATCCCGCCCCGACGCCGGAATGGACGCCGCCAGCGGTGCCGCCGGTGACCAGCTGGCGCGCCCCCCGGGTGGGGCTGGCGCTGGGCGGCGGTGCGGCACGCGGATTCGCCCATGTGGGCGTGATCCAGGTGCTGGAGGAGCGTGGCATCCGGCCCGATGTCGTGGTGGGAACGTCGGCCGGCAGCCTGGTGGCCACGCTGTACGCCAGCGGGATGGGGGCGCGTGAGCTAGAGCGGCTGGCCCTGACCATGGACGAGGCCTTGCTGACCGACTGGTCCTTGCCAATCATGGGGCGTGGCATGTTGCGCGGCGAGGCGCTGGCCCGCTATGTGCGCCAGGCCGTTGACGGGCGCCTGCTGGAGGACATGAAGATGCCGGTCGGTGTCCTGGCCACCGACCTCGGCAGCGGCGAAGGTGTGCTGTTCCGGCGCGGCGATGCCGGCGAGGCGGTGCGGGCATCGAGTGCAGTGCCGGGCGTCTTCACGCCGGTGCGCATCAACGGGCGCAGCTTCGTCGATGGCGGGCTGGTGGCGCCGGTGCCGGTGCGTTTTGCGCGCCAGATGGGAGCGGAGGTGGTGATCGCGGTCGACATCTCGTCGGACCCGCAGGGCAACAGTCCCGACGGCCTGCTGCGCCTGCTGCTGCAGACCACCGCCATCATGGGCAAGAGCATCAACCGGCACGAGATGGCCTCGGCCGAGGTGCAGGTGCGGCCGCAACTCAGTGGGGTGGGGAGTGCCGACTTTGCCTCGCGCCAGCGCAGCATCGAGGCCGGTCGGGCGGCCATGGAGGCCGCGCTGCCGGGCCTGCAGGTCGAGCTGGCCAGGCTGCGTCCGGTGCCGGTGCGCTGAAAGGGCAGGACGCGCCGGCCGGCGGTGCGCATAAAAAAAGCCCCGGCCTTGCGGCTGGGGCTTGAAGGGGTCCGATGAAATCCGATTTCGAAAAGGACCCGAGGAGACAACCAGAAGAAACGGTCTGGGCAACCAGCGCCGCCTTTTCAGGTCAGGCGCCATCGTGCCGTGCTTTGATTGTGCATGCCTTGACCGAAGTCAAAGCCGTCATCAGCGGCACGATCCCGGTTCAGTTCAGCGCTTCTTGGCGGGAGCCTTGGTGGCGGCCACGGCCTGGGTGGTCACGGCGTTGAAGTTGGCTTCGGCCATTTCGGTGGCCTGCTTGACAGCCTTCTGCACCGATTCCATGGCGTTGTTGGCGGCGGAAACGGCGCTCTTCATCACGGCCACGGCGGTTTCGGAGCCGGCGGGAGCGTTCTTGGCGGCGTTGTCGACGACAGCCATGAATTTCTTCTGTGCGTCGCTGGCCTGGGCTTCAGCGGCCTTGCCGAACTCGGCGGAGGTGCCCGAAGCGATGTCGTACAGGTGGCGGCTGTAGGCCACGGTCTTCTCGGCCAGGGGCTGCATCAGGCTGGCTTGCAGCGTCAGCAGTTCCTGGGCGTCCTTGACCGACAGCATGGCCTGGGCGTTGTTGGCCGACTCGGCCATGGCGGCCTTGGTGGCCTGCAGGTTCAGCTCGACCAGTTTTTCCACGCCTTCGAAGGCTTTCTGGGTCAGGCCGAAAAGGGTTTCGATGTTGGCTTTCTGGGCGGCGACGATTTGTTCAGCGGTCAGCATGTTCATACTCCTAATGTCCTTTGGGTTGAGAGGGCTCAGTTGTAGGCTGCTTGGGAACACCGCGCTGTCTGGACGCTGTTGTTCTGGTTCGCTTTGCTGCACTGCAACATGGTTTCGATTATAGGGTTTGCCCTCGGTCTTGCAAGCGCTTTTTTGTTGCGCCGCAACATTTAGAGACGATTTTCTAGAAATCCGGCCATCTGGCTGCGGGATCCGAGTCTTGCCAGAATGCCGGGTCGCCGGGAATCTCCCGTGCCAGATTCTGCCGTGCACGCCTACTACGCCGACCATTTCGTTCTGCCTTTGCCCCCGGGACACCGCTTCCCCATGGCGAAGTACGCCCGTCTGCGCCAGCGCCTGCAGGGCGAACTTCCCGGCGTGGTGCTGCGCGAGGCGCTGCCGGCATCGGACGGGGAACTGGCCCTGGTCCACGCGCCCGCCTACGTGCAGGCGGTCGCGCAGGGCACGCTGGACCCCAGGGCCCAGCGCGAGATCGGGTTTCCCTGGAGTCCGGCCATGGCCGAGCGCGCGCGGCGTTCGGTCGGCGCCACCGTCCAGGCGGTGCGACAGGCCATGGCGGGCGACGGCATCGCCGCCAACCTGGCCGGCGGCACCCACCATGCCCATGCGGACAGGGGCAGCGGGTTCTGTGTGTTCAACGACGCCGCGGTGGCCGCGCGGCTGGCCCAGACCGAGCACGCCCGCCGTGACCGGACCTCGGCACCGCTGAGGGTCGCGGTGATCGACCTGGACGTGCACCAGGGCAACGGCACCGCCAGCATCTTTGCGCGTGACGAAACGGTGTTCACCCTGTCCCTCCACGGCGCGCGCAACTTCCCGTTTCGCAAGGAGGCCAGCGACCTCGATGTCGAACTGCCCGATGGCTGCGATGACGATGCCTACCTGGAAGCGCTGGAGCGGGCGCTGGAGGACATGTCGCACAGGTTCGAGCCCGGCCTGATCATCTATCTGGCGGGTGCCGATCCGCACGAAGGCGACCGGCTCGGTCGCCTGCGCCTGAGCTTCGATGGGCTCGAAGCGCGCGACCGGCGCGTCTTTGACTGGGCCTGGCAGCGTCGTGTGCCGCTCGCGTTCACCATGGCCGGCGGCTACGGGCACGACATCGAGACCACGGTGCAGGTGCAGGTCAACACCTACCGGGCGGCACTCGACTACCGGGCCCGCTGGGCCCGGCGCACGGCTTCTTCTGCGTGACAGCATGACCCGGGAGCCACTGGCAGAATGACCGTCCATGAACCCCCCTGCCAGTCCCAGACCCCAGGCCCGCGCGCGCGGGCATTACCGCGTGTTCCGGTCCATCGGCACCCGCTGGATGGACAACGATGTCTACGGACACGTCAACAACGTCGTCTACTACAGCTGGTTCGACACCGCGGTGAACGCCTGGCTGATCGAGCAGGGTGCGCTGGACATCCATGGGGGTGAGGTGATCGGTCTGGTCATCGAGACCCAATGCAACTACTTCGCACCGCTGGCGTTTCCGCAGACCATCGAGGCCGGACTGCGGGTGGCGCACCTGGGCAGTTCGAGCGTGCGTTACGAAGTCGGCCTGTTTGCCCAGGGCGAACCGTTGACCGCCGCCTGCGGGCATTTCGTGCATGTCTACGTCGACCGGGTGAGCCGTCGACCGGTGCCGCTGCCGCCGAAGCTCAAGGCCACCTTGCAGCCAATCGTCTGAGCAGCATCCGCTCGGCCTGTCCGGGCGCTTGTCATAATTGACGTTGACGTAAACGTCAACATAAGGAGACTTCATGAGCCAGAACCCCCAAAGCGTGGCCCCGGTGATCGATGCCCTCAGCGTCGATGCGGCCATCACCAGCCGGATGTCGGCGCGCGCCTTCCTGCCGACTCCGGTGCCGCAGGCCACGGTCGAGCACCTGCTGGCGCTGGCCAGCCGGGCGCCTTCGGGCACCAACACCCAGCCCTGGAAGGTGTACGTGCTGCAGGGACAGAGCCGGGACGGCCTGGTGGAGAAGGTGTGTGCCGCGCACGACGCCCTGCGGGCCGACCCGTCGCTGGCCAGTCAGTACCGTGAGGAATACGACTACTACCCGACGCAGTGGGTCAGTCCCTACATCGACCGGCGGCGCGAGAACGGCTGGAGCCTGTATGGCCTGCTGGGCATCGGCAAAGGCGACAAGGACCGCATGCATGCGCAGCACCAGCGCAACTTCCGCTTCTTCGACGCCCCGGTGGGCCTGATGTTCACGCTGGACAAGGTCATGGGCCGCGGTTCGCTGGTCGACTACGGCATGTTCCTGCAGACCCTGATGATCGCCGCCCGCGGTCATGGTCTGCACAGCTGCCCGCAGGCCGCATGGAATGGTTTTGCCCGGATCATCCTGCCCCACATCGGCGCCGGCGAGAACGAAATGCTGGTGTGCGGCATGGCACTGGGTTATGCGGACCCCGATGACAAGGTCAACGGGTTCCACACCCCGCGCGAGCCGGTGGCCTCGTTCACGCGCTGGCTCGACTGAGCTTCAGGGCCAGAACGGGTCTGGCGCGAAGCCGGGGTGAGAGCCCGGGAACGGATGCGGCCGGGGGGGGCGCCGGTGGCGGGTGGGCACGATGCCCCGGGCGACCAGATTGGCGTGACTGTCGTATCGGATCAGCAGCATTTCGTCGGGGCGCCGGCTGGCGCGCTCGAAGCTGGTCGAACCCACCCGGTCGCGTTCCCGTTCGCCGTGGCCGGTTCCCAGTGGCGGTGCCGCTCCCCAGGGCGCGGACTTGCCCTGCACCTCCGGTGCGGATCGGCCATGTGCCGGCGGCAGGTCGCCATGCGGGTACCAGGGCGGCGGGGGCGCGGGCTGGCGCAGCTTCTCACGGAAGACGGCCACACCGATCACGCCAACGTCCTCCGGGCGTCCGGTGCGCGCCGCGTAGGAGTTGGGCAGGCTGGTGAAGCGGAACACCGCCACCTCGCGGTGGCTCTTGCGCCAGCCGCTGACGTCGTAGCGCTGGCCCGGCGCGAGCACATAGCCGGACTGGTGGACTGCGGCGCTTTCCCCGGTGATCACGTTGACGCCATCGACCGACACCACGTTCAGCAGGCGCTCACCGCTGAGGTTGACCAACTCCAGCGCGTAGCGGTGCCCTGGCTCGCCCGGCAGCCAGAGTTCGCCTCGGTGGTGGTAGAGGGGAAGGGCGCGGCGGCGGTCACGGTCGATGACGCGCACGTGGGTCAGCTGGCCCATTGCATGCGCGGGCAGGACGGTCATCAGCGCGGCGCCGCTGATCGCGCCGAGCGCCATGCGGCGGGTCATCAAGGGGCTGATCGGGGGCATGGAGGTCTCCAGGGACAGAGGGGTGGACGGAGACTGCAGTACACCCTCGTCGCGTCAACGGCTCGCCTGCCGACTGCAAAGCCTGTGTAAACGGCGCTGCCGTCTGTTTCAGGCGGCCTGCCCACGGGCATGGCCGGGCAGAGATAATCCAGTTTCTTTTCCAGGATCCGAGGACACACCATGATCACCACCCCCAGCGGCCTCCAATACGAAGACACCGTGGTCGGGCAGGGCGACGTCGCCCGCGCCGGACGCCAGGTCCAGGTTCACTACACCGGCTGGCTCTACAACGGCGGTCAGCAAGGGGCCAAGTTCGACTCCAGCAAGGACCGTGGCCAGCCCTTCGAATTCCCGCTGGGTGCGGGCCATGTCATCCGTGGCTGGGACGAAGGCGTGCAGGGCATGGCGGTGGGCGGCACGCGCCGCCTGGTGATTCCGCCCGAGCTGGGCTACGGCGCCCGGGGCGCGGGCGGCGTTATCCCGCCGAATGCCACCCTGCTGTTCGAGGTCGACCTGCTGGCGGTCTGAGCCGCATGACCGGGACAAGAAAGCTTCCCATCCTGATCGCGCGCGCGGTCTTCCCCGACGTGGAGGCGCGCTTGCGCGCGCATTTCGAAGTGGAAACCACGCCCGCCGGTGTCGTCTGGTCTCAGGATGAGCTGGTGCAGCGGCTGCAGGGCAAGGTCGGGGTGCTGACCACCGGTGGCGAGCGCATCGACGCGGCGCTGCTGGCGGCCTGCCCGCAACTGCGCATCGTGGCCAACCTGGCGGTGGGCCACAACAACTTCGACCTGGCCGCCATGAGCGCGGCCGGCGTGCTGGGCACCAACGCGCCGGATGTGCTGACCGAAACCACGGCCGACTTCGGCTTTGCCCTGCTGATGGCGACGGCCCGGCGGGTGACGGAAAGCGAACGTTTTCTGCGCGCAGGTCAGTGGAACCAGTGGTCGCTGGACCTGTTTGCCGGCGCCGAGGTGCATGGCACCACGCTGGGCATCCTGGGCATGGGCCGCATCGGCCAGGCCATTGCGCGTCGCGGGGCGCACGGATTCGGCATGCGCGTGATCTACCACAACCGCTCGCGGCTGGACGAGGCCACCGAGGCCGATTGCCGGGCCCGCTACGTCACCAAGGCCGAGCTGCTGGCACAGGCCGACCACCTGGTGCTGGTGCTGCCTTACACGCCTGAGGCCCACCACAGCATCGGCGCCGCCGAGATCGCACAGATGAAACCCACCGCCACGCTGATCAACATCGCGCGCGGCGGCATCGTCGACGACGCCGCGCTGGCAGCGGCGCTGCGCGAGCGGCGCATCGCGGCGGCCGGGCTGGACGTGTTCGAAGGCGAACCTCGGGTGCACCCGGACCTGCTGACCGTGCCCAATGTGGCGCTCACCCCCCACATCGCCAGCGCCACATTGCCCACCCGCATGGCCATGGCCATGCTGGCCGCCGACAACCTGGTGGCCTACCTCACCGAGGGACGGGCACTCACCCCCCTCAACCCCGACGTGATCAAGGCCGGCCCGTGACCGATTCGCTGTGGTTCTGGGGCTTGCTGGTGCTGGCTGCCGCGCAGCTGGTGCTGCTGCTGTGGCTGGCCCTGCGGCGCGCGCCGGTGGATGCCGAGGGCAGGGCGCGCCTGCAGCAGGTGTCCGACGCCTTGCAGCAGCAGGCGCAGCAGGGCGCCCAGCGGCTGGACCGGCTGGAGGACGAGTTGCGGCGCGAGGTGGGCGAGAACGCCCGCAGCGGGCGGCAGGAGCTGTTGCAGACGCTGACGGTTTTCCAGGACACCCTGGTGCGCCAGGGTGCCGAGACGACGCGGACACAGAATGCGCAGATCGATGCCTTCGCACAGCAGCTGGTTCAGTTGCGCGGCACGCTGGGCGACACGTTGACACAGCAGCTCAAGGCCCTGATGGAGAGCAACGAGCGCCGGCTGGCCGAGATGCGCGCCACGCTGGAGACGCAGCTGGCGCAGCTGCAGACCAGCAACGCCGCCAAGCTCGACGAGATGCGCGCCACGGTCGACGAGAAGCTGCACGCCACGCTGGAGCAGCGCCTTGGGGAGAGCTTCAAGCAGGTCGCAGAGCGCCTGGAACAGGTGCACAAGGGCCTGGGCGAGATGCACAGCCTGGCCCAGGGGGTGGGCGACCTCAAGCACCTGCTGACCAACGTCAAGACACGGGGCATGTTCGGTGAGGCGCAACTGGGCGCTCTGCTGGAGCAGGTGTTGTCGCCCGAGCAGTACGCCACGCAGGTGGCCACCCGTCCCGGCAGCCGCAACATGGTCGACTTTGCCATCCGCCTGCCCGGACGCGGGGACGACGGGGCGCCGTGCTGGCTGCCCGTTGACGCCAAGTTTCCCAACGAGGACTATGAGCGCCTGCTGGACGCCCAGCAGCGAGCCGACGCCGAGGGCGCCGAGCTGGCCGCGCGCGCGCTGGAGCAGCGTATCCGGCTGGAGGCGAAATCCATGGCCGAGAAGTACCTGGAGCCACCGCACACCACCGACTTCGCCATCCTTTTCCTGCCCACCGAGGGCCTGTATGCCGAGGTGCTGCGCCGCCCCGGCCTGATGGAAGTCCTGCAGCGCGAACACCGTGTGACCCTGGCCGGTCCGACCACGCTGATGGCCATGCTCAACTCGCTGCAGATGGGCTTCCGCACCCTGGCACTGGAAAAACGCAGCTCCGAGGTCTGGCAGGTGCTGGGCGCCGTCAAGACCGAGTTCGGCAAGTTCGGTGAGGTGCTGGCCAGGGTCAAGAACCAGACCCAGACGGTGCTCAACACCCTGGATGCGGCCGAGGTCCGCAGCCGGGCCATGGGCCGGGCGCTGAAGGCGGTGGAGGCCTTGCCGCAGGACAGGGCACAGTCGCTGCTGCCACTGGAACCCTCCGACCGCGACCCCGCTTGAAACCCGGGACCCGATCCGCCCTGGCGCGGCTGATTGCGGCGCAGATTTGTGTGCACGCCGGCATGACCGGCTTTCGCATGGCGGCGCCGTTGATGGCCCTGCGCGAGGGCCACAGCGCCGCCGCCGTGGGCGTGTTGCTGGCGCTTTTTGCGCTGTCCCAGGTGTTTCTGGCCTTGCCTGCCGGCCGATTCGCGCAACGGTACGGCCTGCTCAAGCCCTTTGTGCTGGCCAGCCTGGTGGCCACGGCCGGCGGTCTGTCGGCCGTGATGTGGCCCCACTTCCTGGTGCTGTGCGCGACCGCGTTGTGCAGCGGCGCGGCCGTGTGCCTGGCCATGATCGCGCTGCAGCGCCACGTCGGGCATCTGGCCACGGACGCCACCGAGCTGCGCCAGGTCTTCAGCTGGGTGGCCATCGGGCCGTCCATCTCCAACTTTCTCGGGCCCTTTCTGGCGGGGCTGCTGATCGACTCCAGCGGATTCCGTGCCGCCTACCTGCTGCTGGCGCTGCTGCCTTCGCTGGCCTGGTGGTGGGTGCGCCGGATACCGGAGCATCCGGCCTCGGACGCGGACGAACAGTCGGGCAATGGCTCGTCCTGGAACCTGCTGCGCGACAAGTCCTTCCGCCACCTGATGCTGATGAACTGGGTGCTGTCGTCCTGCTGGGATGTGCACACCTTTCTGGTGCCGGTGCTGGGGCACGAGCGCGGGCTCTCAGCCACGGCCATCGGGTCCATCCTGGGGGCGTTCGCCCTGGCTGCCACCGCGATCCGGCTGCTCATGCCGTGGCTGGCCGCCCGCCTGCACGAAGCCACCGTCATCGGCACTGCCATGGTTGGCACCGCACTGCTGTTTGCCGTTTATCCCCTGGTGCAGGTGGCCTGGGCCATGGGTCTCCTGTCGATCCTGCTGGGGGTGGCACTGGGGTCCGTGCAGCCGATGGTCATGAGTACTCTGCACCAGATCACGCCCAGGCACCGGCTCGGCGAGGCCCTGGGACTGCGCTCCATGGCCATCAACGGCTCCAGCGTTCTGATGCCGCTGCTGTTCGGTTCGGCCGGGGTCCTGATCGGTGTGACAGGGGTGTTCTGGTCGGTGGGGCTGGTTGTGGGCGCAGGTTCGCGCCTGGCCTGGCGCATGCGGGCCTGGAGTTTGCAGCCGCACAAACACTGACCCGGCGCGATGGAGCGGCCCAGGCGAGGCTGTGATATCGTCCACTGCGTAGGGTGATTGAGAATTTCACAGTCGATATCTCAGAAAAATCGGGAACAATTCAGAGCCCGTAAGCTCTATGCTCGACGGTTTGCGGGTGGCCGCTGGCCGCCACAAAAAACGAAAACCACCCGAGGAGTCAGCTCCCCCCGCCGCGCGCCAAACCATGGCCCATCCTGCCGTCGCCATTGATCCAGAACACAGCATGAGCCCTTGGGCCATGGGGGCGTTCGCGCTGCTGCCGTTTCTGTCGCTGCTCTGTGTGCTCTGGCTGGCTTTCAGCGTCCAGCTGCCGACCGTGTGGTCCTGGTCCTGGGTGCCCGCGCTGGGTGTCAGCCTGGACTTCCGGCTCGATGGTCTTTCCCTGCTGATGTTGCTGATGATCACCGGGGTCGGCACCGCGGTGTTTGTGTATGCCGGAGGGTATCTGGCCGGCCATCCGCAGCAGCGGCGCCTGTTTGTGCTGCTGACCCTGTTCATGATCGCCATGATCGGGTGCGTCACCGCAGACAACCTGATCGTGCTGTTCCTGTTCTGGGAGATGACCAGCCTGACTTCCTTCATGCTGGTGGGTTTCAATCATGAAGAGCCGGGCAGCCGGAAGTCGGCCCAGCAGGCTTTGCTGGTCACGGGCACCGGCGGGCTCGCCTTGCTGGCCGGGTTCATCGTGCTGGGCCTGGCGATGGACACGCTGTCGGTCAGCGCCATCGTCGCGCGCCTGCCCGACCTGGAGCCGACCCCTGCCTTGACCACGGCGCTGGCGCTGATCCTGGTGGGCGCTTTCACCAAGAGCGCCCAGTTTCCGTTCCATTTCTGGCTGCCCAATGCCATGTCGGCGCCCACACCGGTGTCGGCCTATCTGCATTCGGCCACCATGGTCAAACTCGGCGTCTACCTGCTGGCTCGCCTGGACCCCGGATTCGGCGAATGGGCATTGTGGGAGTGGGCGCTGAAACTGGCCGGCTCCATCACCGCTGCCTGGGGCATGGTGCTGGCCTTGCGTGAGCGCGACCTCAAGCGCATCCTGGCCTGGTCGACGGTCGCCACCCTGGGCACGCTGGTGATGCTGGTGGGCTTGCGTGGCGAGAGCGCCTCAGTGGCGGTCGGCGCCCTGCTGCTGGCACATGCGCTTTACAAGGCGCCCTTGTTCTTCGTGGCCGGCAACATCGACCACGGCACCGGCACCCGCGTCATCGATCGGCTCGGGAATCTGCGCCACGCCATGCCCTGGACGGCAGCGGCCGCCTTGATTGCCGCGGTTTCGATGGCGGGCATGCCGATGTCCTTCGGCTACATCGCCAAGGACGCCATACTCTCGGCCAAAGAGGCCGAGCACGTGCTTGTCTTTGTGCGTGTGGCCAACACGATTTTTGGTGCCATTGCCGTGGCGGTGGCCGCGGTGGCCGCTGTGCGTGTGTTCTGGCGGCATCCGGGCAACAACATCACGCCCGAGGCCCACGAGGGCGGCGTGTCACTGGTGGTGCCGCCCCTGGTGCTGGCCCTGATCGGCCTGGTGCTGGGGGTGTTTCCCTTCTTCGTCCAGGACCTGATCGCCCAGGCAGCGGTGGCCATGACGGCGGGGTCGCAGGCGGTGGTGGTGGGCCTGGCGCTGGATCTGGGTCCGGCCCTGCTTTCGGTCGGGGTGACGCTGGGCACCGGCTTCCTGGTCTATGCCTTCTGGGATCCCTTGCATCGCCAGTTCGAGCGCATCGCTGTCAGGGTGGATCCGGTCGGCATGGCCACCCAGTACGAGCGGGCGCTGAAGGGCATTCCCCAGCTGGCTGCGGCCTCCACCCGCTGGATTCAGCATGGCCGTTTGCCGGGGTATGGTGTGGTGTTGCTGGGTTTTGTGGCCTTGGTGACGGCCTGGCTGCTGGTGCTGATCTGGCCATCGCTCGACTGGCCCGGCTGGGAGCCTGTCTCGGCCGGTTTTGTCGGGGCCTGCCTGCTCATCATCGCCGGCTCGGTGCTGTCGCTGTTCCAGGCCGACCGGCTGGTGTTGCTGTTGTGCACCGGTCTGGTGGGTTTTGGCAGTGCCGTGTTCTTTTTGTACGCAGGCGCTCCGGATGTGGCCTTCACGCAGTTCGTGGTGGAGTCGGTGTTCGTGATTGTGGTGGCTTCGGTGTTGCTGAAGCTGCGCTTGCGCGGTCTCGGTCAGGGGTTGTCCGGCGAGTCCTGGCGTCCGCTGGCCGCAGCGGTGTCGGTGGTCCTGGGGGGCGTGCTGGCCCTGGTGCTGCTGGTGGCCAGTGCGGTGCCCTTCGACACCTCCTTGTCCGACTTTTTTGCCCAGCAAAGCGTGCCCGCCGCTTTCGGTCGCAACGTGGTCAACGTCATTCTGGTGGATTTCAGGGCGCTGGACACCCTGGGCGAAATCACGGTGGTCATGCTGTCCCTGCTGGCCGCCTGGCCGCTGCTGGCGGCGGTGCGGGCCCAGATGCGATCAGCCCCGCTCTCCGCAGAAGAACCGGTGAAAGGGCGCCAGGCATGAGCCCCCGTCCCGTGATGCTCGATGTCGTGGCCCGGACGCTGTACTGGGTGATCCTGCTGGCTTCCCTGTGGGTGCTGTTTCGGGGCCACAACGAGCCCGGGGGCGGCTTCATCGGGGGTCTGGTCGCGGTCAGTGCTTCGGTGCTGTGGGCGATTGCGCGGGGCAGCGATGCCGCTGCACGCCGGCTGCCGCTGGGTTCTCCCATGAAACTGGCCTCTGTCGGTGTGGCCATCGGCGTCCTGTCCGGTCTGCCGGCGCTCTGGCAGGGCGAGAGCTTTCTCACCCATTGGTGGGGAGAGGTGCCGCTGGGCCTGACCGACCTGACGGTGTCCACGGTGCTGTTGTTCGATATCGGTGTCTACCTGTGTGTGTGGGGGGCTCTGGCCGGCTATGCACTGGCCCTGCTGGGTCTGGGGGAAGGCACGACCGATGCCAGCGGTGCATCGGAAGAAACCAGAGAAGGTCGCGGTTCATGATCTGGATGCTTGCCTTCACAGTCTGGGTGACGGTTTCGGCCGGCGCCTATCTTGCCCTCTCCAGGGACGTGTTCCGGTGCGTGCTCGGGCTGGCCATTCTGGGCGCGGCAGCCAACCTGGTGCTGTTCGCGGCCGGCCGCCTCGGGTCGGTGCAGCCTGGGGTGGTGCCCCTGGGCGACGAGCTGCTGCAGGGGGCCGCCAATCCTTTGCCCCAGGCACTGGTGCTCACCGCCATCGTGATCGGTTTTGCGCTGGTCTGCTTCTCGCTCGCCCTTGTGCTGCGGCTCATTCAGCGCACCGGCATCGATGACGCACTGGAACTGCGCCAGGCCGAACCCGAGCCCAGCGATCCGGTCAAGCCGCCCTATGTCGGTGAAGGTTTCGACCCGGTCTGGCCCGAGTCGGCTGCCGGCAAGCGAGGTGCGCCATGAGCGCGCTCGCCGTCACGCCGGTGTTGGTGCCGCTGGCCACGGTGGTCGCCACGGCGCTCACCCAGCAGCGGCCGCGCCTGCAGCAGGCGCTCAGTTACGGCGGTGTGCTGCTGTTCCTGGGCTGCGCTCTGGCCTTGGTCAGCGGCGCTTCGGTGGACCAGCCGGCCCGAGCGGTCTTCGGTGGCTGGGGTGTGCCGTTCGGCATCGAGTTTCTGATCGACCGCACCGGCGCCGCGCTGGTGCTGATCACCGCGCTCATGGGCGCCGCTTCGCTGCTGTTCCTCGCCAGCGATGCCGACCCGGGTCCCCGCCATCCGCTCCTGCTGCCCCTGGTTCATGGTGTGCTGGCCGGCGTGGGCGGGTCGTTCGCCACCGCCGACCTGTTCAACCTGTACGTGTGGTTCGAGGTGATGCTCATCTGCTCGGTCGGCTTGTTTGCGCTCGGGGGGCGTCCTGACCAGCTGGATGGGACCTTCAAGTATTTTGTGCTCAACCTGTTCGGCACCTTGCTGCTGCTGATGGCGGTGGGCATGGTCTATGCCGTCACCGGACATCTGAACTATGGTGCCATCGCCCAGGCCATGCCCGAGGTGCCGGCGGGCGTCGCCACCCTGGTGACCGCAGGCCTGGTGCTGGCCTTTCTGGTCAAAGCGGGCGCTTTCCCCCTGTTCGCGTGGTTGCCGGCGTCCTATCACACCCTGCCGGCACCGGTCCTGGCCCTGTTCGCGGGCCTGCTCACCAAGGTGGGTGTGTACGCCGTGTTGCGCACCCTGGGCGACACCATGGCATCGTCGTCCCAGCTCTTGTACGAGGCGCTGGGCTGGATGGCCGCGGCCACCATGCTGCTGGGGGTGCTGGGCGCCGCCTACCACTGGGACATGCGGCGCATCCTGGCGTTTCACATCATCAGCCAGATCGGCTACATCCTGCTGGGCATTGCCCTGGGTGGTGAGGCCGGAAACGCGGCCACACTTTTCTACACCCTGCACCATATCGTGGTCAAGGCCAACCTGTTCCTGATCGCCGCCATCGTCTGGAGACTGACCGGCAGCTACGACTTGCGCCAGATCGGCGGTCTCTACCGGCTCAGCCCCGCCCTGGGGGTGCTGTTCCTGATCCCGGCCCTGTCGCTCGTCGGTATTCCGCCGCTCTCGGGCTTCTGGGCGAAACTGCTGGTGCTGCAGGAGGCGATCGCTCAGGGGCGTGTGGCCTGGACGGTGATTGCCCTGCTGGTCAGCGTGCTGACCCTGTATTCGATGATGAAGATCTGGATGGAAGCATTCTGGAAACCGCATCCGGACACCGACTGGCGCATGCCCACGGGCACCCGGCTGGCTCCGGCGTGGGTGGCCACCGCAGGACTGGCCCTGGTCACCCTGAGCATCGGGCTGAACCCTCAGTGGCTGATCGAATTCAGCGTGGCGGCCGCGCAAACCCTGGGAGGACGTTGACATGGCCACGGTGGTGATCAAGCCTGTTGCGGCCGTCTTTCTTCTGCTGCGGTTTCTTGTGGCGGTGGTGGTGTCGGGCTTCCAGACCGTCGGGGTCATTCTGCGGGCCAGCTTCGGATCGCGACGCCCGCCCCCAGCGGCCTTTGTCCGGGTGCGCTTTGCGCCCATGAGCGAGCAGGGGGCGGCCTTGCTGGGCTGCATGGTGACACTCACGCCGGGCACGACCACCATCGACATCGACATGCATTCGCGGGAACTGCTGTTGCACGTGCTCGACGCATCCGACACCGATGCCGTGGTCGATGGGATACGCCGCAACTTCGAGCCGGGTCTGGTCACCCTGTTCGGGAGGCGCTCATGACGGAGGTGACCGTGTTTGTTCTGGTCGCCGGTGCACTGGCGGCGACGGCGCTGGCCATGTTCCGCATGGTCCAGGGCCCCCGCCACGCGGACCGCATCGTGGCGCTCGACATTTTTCTGGCGGCAGCCATTGCGCTGTGCATCGGCGCCTCCCTGGCCACCGCTCGCACGGTGTTTCTGGATGTGGCCATCGGCCTGGCGCTGGTGGGTTTCGTCGCCACGGTGGGGTGGGCCCGCCTGGTGGACAAGGGAGGACGCTCATGACCGTGCTGGCCGTCGTGCTGGTTCTGGCCGGGGCCCTGTTGCTGGTGCTCGCGGCCTGGGGCGTGGTGGTGCTGCCCGATGCCTTGGCCCGTCAGCACGCGGCCACCAAAGCGGGTACGCTGGCCCTTGCCCTGATCTGTTTCGGCAGCATCCTGCTGATGTGGGACGCGCAGTGGTCCTGGCGCCTGGCCTTGATCCTGGGCTTCCTGCTGGCCACCCTGCCGGTGGCTTCGCACCTGCTCGCTCGCGCCGCCGTCCGTGAAGCCGGGCACGAGACCGAAGTGAAACAGGCACCATTGATCGGTCGGGACCCGGCCGGTCACTGAAGCCGTCGCCTGGCCGCGCTGCCGGTCGGTTGCCTTTGGCGGGTCACTACAATCAGCTGCTTATCTTTACGCGCGCAGCATCAGGCTGGTCCGCTCTGAGGGGCCCGGAAGTCGTCGTCTGTGCCAGAAAGCCCGTAGGACGCCGTGCAACTGCTCCTGATTGTTCTGCTCCCGCTGGTGGTGGGGAGCTTGCTCGCATGGTGGCTGGGGCCTCGATCTCGCGCCCTGACCGCTGGTGTGGCCGCTCTGATCACAGCCACCAGCCTGGGTTTGCTCGTTTCGTTGGCCCCATCCGTCTTTGACGGGCAAGTGTTGCTCGAGTTCCACCCTTGGGTGCCTGAAATCGGTCTCAACCTCGGCTTGCGCCTGGATGGCCTGTCGCTGATGTTCGCCGGCCTGATCCTGGGCATCGGCCTGCTGATCATCCTGTACGCCAGCTTCTACCTGAGCCCGCAGGACTCGGCCGCCAAGTTCTACGCCGTCATGATGCTGTTCATGGCCGCCATGCTGGGCGTTGTGCTGTCGGACAACCTGCTGCTGCTGGTGGTGTTCTGGGAGCTCACGAGCCTGACGTCCTTCCTGCTGGTGGGCTACTGGAGCCACCGGCCCGACGCGCGCGCCGGAGCCCGGCAGGCGCTGGCGGTCACCGGTGGTGGCGGCCTGGCCATGCTGGGCGGCTTCGTGCTGCTGGGCCAGATCGCGGGCACCTTCGAACTGAGCGAGATGGTCGGCCGTGCCAACGATATCCAGGCCGATCCGCTGTTCGTGCCGGCGCTGCTGCTGATCCTGCTCGGCGCCTTCACCAAGAGCGCCCAGTTCCCGTTCCACTTCTGGCTGCCCGATGCCATGGCGGCGCCCACACCGGTGTCGGCCTACCTGCACTCGGCCACCATGGTCAAGGCCGGTGTGTTCCTGCTCATGCGCATGTATCCGGTGCTGGCCGGGTCGGGCTGGTTCGAGGTGATCGTCACCACCGCCGGGCTGGTGACGGTGCTGTTCGCCGCCTTCATCGCCCTGTTCAAGCACGACCTCAAGGGCTTGCTGGCCTACTCGACGGTCAGCCACCTGGGGCTGGTCACCTTCCTGGTGGGCCTGGGCTCGCCGCTGGCCGCTGTGGCCGCGGTGTTCCACGTCCTCAACCACGCCACCTTCAAGGCCTCGCTGTTCATGATCGCCGGCATCGTGGACCACGAAACCCATTCGCGCGACATGCGACAGCTTGGTGGCCTCTACCGGCTCATGCCGTGGACGGCCACGCTGTCGATGGTGGCGGCCGCGTCCATGGCCGGTGTGCCGCTGACCAACGGCTTCCTGTCCAAGGAAATGTTCTTCACCGAGGCGGTGGTGGGGACGGCCGGGATCTGGTCCTGGCTGGTCCCTGCCGCGGTGACCATGGCGGGCATCTTCAGCGTGGCCTATTCGCTGCGGTTTGTGCACGACACCTACTTCAACGGCCCGTTGGGTGACGTGCCGAACGCCCACCCCCATGAGCCGCCACTGGGCATGAAGCTGCCGGCCATGCTGCTGGTGTCGCTGTGCATCCTGGTGGGTCTGTTGCCGGCCGTCACCTTCGGTCCGCTGGTCGATGTGGCGGCCACTGCCATGGTTGCCCGGTCGCTGCCCGAATACCACCTGTCGATCTGGCACGGTTTCAACCTGCCGCTGCTCATGAGTGTGATCGCGCTGGTGGCGGGCATCGCCCTGTACCTGTGGCTGGCACGTGGCCGCCGGCTGCACCGCATCAGTTCGGAAGACTGGTTCGGCCCGGCCACCGGGCGGCAGATGTTCGAGTCGGCGATCCATGGCCTGTTTGGCTTGGCCGGTCGCGTTTCGGCGCGGCTGGAGAACGGGTCCCTGCAGCGTTACCTGGCCTGGATGGTGGCGGCCGCCATCGTGGTGGGGGCTGCGCCGCTGCTGGGCAGTGGAATCGGTACCGGCGCGCGCGAGCTGTTGCCGGCCAACCCGCTGTCGGTGGCGGTCTGGCTGTTGTTGCTGGCCACCTGCGTCGCTCTGACCGTGTCGCACCACCAGCGTTTCCTGGCCGTGGTGCTGGTGGGCGTGGTCGGCCTGGCCGCTTCCCTGGCCTTTGTCAGCCTGTCGGCACCCGACCTGGCCCTGACCCAGCTGTCGGTGGAACTGGTGTCCACCGTGCTGCTGCTCATGGGGCTGGCCTTGCTGCCGCAGCATTCACCACGCGAGTCCACGGCGGCACGCAAGCTGCGCGACGCTTGTCTGGCCCTGGCCGGTGGGGCCGGCATGACCTGGATCGCCTGGGTGCTGCTGACCCGCGATCACAGCTCGATCTCGTGGTTCTTCCTGGAGAACGCCATCCCGCTGGGTGGCGGCTCCAATGTCGTCAACGTGATCCTGGTGGACTTCCGCGGTTACGACACCTTCGGCGAGATCACGGTGCTGGGTATCGCGGCCATCGGTGTGCTGGCCCTCATGGAGGGCATGCGCACGCGCCGTCCGGCGGTCGACGAGCACGGTCTGGGCTGGACCTTCCGCGACCACCCCTTGCTGCTGCGGGTGGCGGCCAACGTGGTGCTGCCGGTGGCCCTGGTGTTCACCATTTACATCTTCATGCGCGGGCACAACATGCCCGGTGGCGGCTTCATTGCCGGCTTGATCACCGCCGTGGCCCTGGTGCTGCAATACATGGCCATGGGGCAGGACCAGGCCGAGGTCCATCTGCGTGCCGAGCACGGCCGGCGCTTCGTGCGCTGGATCGGAGCGGGCCTGGGCATCGCAGGCTTGACCGGTGTGGCGGCCTTCCTGTTCGGCCGCCCCTTCCTGACCAGCGCCCATGGCCACCCGCATGTGCCGCTGCTCGGCGAGCTGCCGTTCGCGTCGGCCGCGCTGTTCGATCTGGGCGTCTATCTCACCGTGGTGGGCGGCACGCTGCTCACGATCTCGGTGCTGGGGGCGGCCAGCCAGGAACCGCCCGGGCCGGCCGGTCAGCATGGGAGCACGCCATGAGCATGGAATTTCTGATGGCCTCGGGCCTGGGTTTCGTCACTGCGTGTGGCATCTACCTGCTGCTGCGGGGGCGCACCTTCCCGGTGGTGCTGGGTCTGTCGCTGATCGGCTACGCGGTCAATGTCTTCATATTCCTGGTGGGCCGGCTGTGGACCGATGCCTTGCCCATTCTGGTGGGCGAGGGTCCCGTGGCCGATCCGCTGCCCCAGGCGCTGGTGCTGACGGCCATCGTGATCGGGTTTGCCACCACCGGCTTCGTCATCGAGCTGGCCCTGCGCAGCCGCCACGAAAGCGGCAGCGACCATGTCGATGGCCACGAGCCAGGCCATGCCCCCGGGTGCATGCCCCCGGCGCCACCGCCCGAGGGCGGGCAGGGAGGGCGCGCCTGATGCTGCAGCCCATCCTGAGTTTCTGGAGCCAGCATGCCCCCGTGCTGTCGGTTCTGCTGCCGGCATTCACCGCCGCCTGGCTCCTGCTGCTGGGAGACCACGAGGGCATGTCGGCGCAAGGGGGCGGTCATGCCACGGCCAGGCTGCGCTGGCGCCGTCGTCTGGCGCTGACCTCCACTGCGCTGAGCCTGCTGATGGCGGCCGGACTGGTCTGGCGCGCGGCCGGCGGTGAGCTGCTGGTGTACGAACTGGGGGAATGGCCGGCGCCGTTCGGCATCGTGCTGGTGGTCGACCGGCTGGCCGCACTGATGGTGCTGCTGACCACCCTGATCGCGCTGCCGGTGCTCGGGTACGCCTGTGCTGGCTGGGACACCCGTGGACGGCACTTCCATGCCATTTTCCAGTTCCAGCTCATGGGCCTGTGTGGCGCCTTCCTGACCGGCGACCTGTTCAACCTGTTCGTGTTTTTCGAGGTGCTGCTGATCGCCTCGTATGTGCTGCTGCTGCACGGCCAGGGTCGCGAGCGGCTGCGCATGGGTGTCCACTACGTGGTGCTGAACCTGGCGGCCTCGGGCCTGTTCCTGATCGGCCTGGCGATGATCTATGCCACCACCGGTAGCTTGAACATGGCCGATGTCGCGCAGAAGGTGGCGTCGCTGCAGGGCGAGGGCCTGCCCCTGGTTCAGGCCGCCGCGCTCATCCTGCTGGTCGTGTTCGGCCTCAAGGCCGCCCTCGTGCCCGTGTATTTCTGGCTGCCCGGCACCTATGCGGCGGCCAGTGCGCCGGTCGCCGCCCTGTTCGCCATCATGACCAAGGTCGGGGTCTACAGCATCATCCGCATGCACTGGGTGATCGTTGGTGTCGACGCGGGCGATGCCTCATTCACGGCACAGCCCTGGCTGTTGCCGCTGGCCCTCCTGACCAGCGTGCTTGGGGTGCTGGGGGCGCTGGCCGCCCACACCATGGGGCGCCTGGTGGCCTACCTGACCGTGTCGTCGGTGGGCACCATTCTGGCGGGCGTCGGCCTGTTCACCCCCGAGACGCTGTCGGCCTCGCTGTACTACACCTTGCACAGCACGGTGGTCATTGCCGGCCTGTTCCTGTTCATTGAGCTGGTGGCCACCCAGCGTGGTGCCGCCGGCGACCGGCTGCAGCCGGCAGCGGCGGTGCGTGAGCCGGTGCTGCTGGGGGTGATGATGCTGTTCGGGGCCGCCTCGGCGGCCGGCTTGCCGCCCTTGCCCGGTTTTCTGGGCAAGCTCATGCTCCTGGGGAGCAGCTCCGGACTGCCGGCGCAGGCGTGGGTCTGGTCGGTGGTGCTGCTGGTGGGTTTCCTGACCATCATCGGTCTGGCCCGGGCAGGTGTGGTGGTTTTCTGGCATGTTCAGCCAGAGGAAAATGCCCACGACGCCGGCCGCAGTCCGCGCATGCTGGGCGCAGCCGTCTCGCTCATGGTGGTGACCGTTTTGATGGCCGTGTGGGCTTCACCGATCAAGCGCTACACCGACGCCGCGGCGCAGCAACTGGTCGACAAGGCATCGTACGCCGAGGCCATTCTCGGTCGTCGGGGCGGGGTGCATGTGCCGACCACCTTGCCTTACGATGGTTCTAGAGGTCCGTTCGTGCGACCGGCGGCCGCGGCGCCGCCGCCCGCCAAAGTCCAGGAGACCGAATGAAAGACGCGTCCCCCGTTTCCCTGGCCCGGCGCTGGTTTCCCCATCCGGTGCTGTCCCTGCAGCTGGGCGTGAGCTGGCTGGTGCTGTCCCACAGTGTGGCCCTGGTGCACTGGCTGTCGGCGCTGCTGGTGGCCTGGGCCGTGCCGCGCCTGCTGGCTCCCTTCCTGGGGGATGCCAGCCGGATTCACTGGCCGACCACGGTGCGGCTGATCCTGACGGTCCTGTGGGACATCGTGGTGGCCAATGTCGCGGTGGCCCGCATCACGCTGGGTTCGATGCAGAAGCCTCGGCCGGCCTGGCTGCGCGTACCCCTGGAAACCGACCATCCCAGGGTGAACGCCCTGTTTGCCACCATCATCACCACCACACCGGGCACCGTCTGCGTGACCGTTTGTGAAGGGCGCCGCGAAATCCTGGTGCATGCACTCGACTGTGATGACGGGGATGCGATGGTGGCCGACATGAAGGCACGCTATGAGGCGCCCTTGCTCCGCATCTTCCGTCTGCGCGGCAGTGACCGCCCGGGGCGCCTGAGAGGTGACGCATGAGCCCGCTCCTTGACTTTGCGTTGAATGCCGGCATGGTGAGCGTGGCGCTCGCGGTGCTGATGTGCAGCTGGCGGCTGCTCAAGGGCCCCGAAATCGCCGACCGGGTGCTGGCCCTGGACACGCTGTACATGAGTGTCGTGGCCCTCATCATCCTGCTGGACATTCGCTGGGACACGGTGTTGCTGTTCGAGGCGGCGCTGCTGGTGGCCATGCTGGGTTTTGTCTCGACCGTGGCGCTCGCGCGCTACATCAACCGCGGCGACGTGGTCGAGTGACGCCTCCGGGGAGATAGGAAAATGACCGTCTGGTTCGAAAACGCCGCCGCCATCCTGATCCTGATCGCCAGCTTCTTCCTGCTGGTCGGGGCCATCGGCCTGGTGCGCTTTCCCGATTTCTACATGCGTCTGCATGCGCCGACCAAGGCGTCCACGCTGGGCGTGGGCGGGGTGCTGATCGCCTCCATGCTGGTGACCTTCTCGCACGGTTACCCGGGCATTGCCGAGCTGCTGATCACGCTGTTCGTTTTTGTGACCGCACCGGTTTCTGCGAACCTGATGGGCGAGGCGGCCTTGCACCTGAAGCTGCGCTCGAAGGCGCCGGTGCCGCCCGATGCGGTGCCGGAGCGACGCTCGGCAGACTGAAGCCCAGTCCCACGAGGTAACGGTCCATCACCTGTGTGCCGACCGACACGAGGTCGTGGTCCGAGGTGTCCAGCAGCCAGTTGTCCAGCACACCGGAGAGGATGGCCTTGAGGCCGAGCGCTGCGGTGCGCGCATCGACGGGCAGCGTGATGCCGGCTTCATCGGCCGCGAGCTTGAATTCCTGGGTCAGGTAGCTCAGGTACTCGCTGCGCCACCTCAGCTTGCGTTCGCGCACGGCCAGCATCTCGCCGTTGAATTCAACCTGCTGGGTCGCAATCAGGAAAACCCGCCGCGCCTGTTCATCGGCAGCCGTGATGCGCAAGGCCGTGAGCACCGAGGTGCGCAGGCGTTGCAGGGGTGTCTCAATGGCCTGGGCCGCGTTGATCGATTGCTCCATCGGCAGGGTGACCCGCTCCATCATGGCGTTGAACAGGTCGGCCTTGTCCTTGAAGTGCCAGTAGATGGCACCGCGTGTGGTGCCGGCGGCGCCGGCGATGTCCTGCAGCGAGGTGCGAGAGACGCCGCGCGCCAGAAACAACTGCTCCGCCGCATCGAGCAGGGCGGTGCGGGTGGCTTCGGCGTCGGCTTTGGTGCGGCGGACCATGGTGGATGGCGTAATCGAGAAACCCCACAAATATACATACATTCGCGCGTGTATGTATACTCCCGCTCCGTTCTCAGGGTCTTTGTCGCAAGAGGTTCCCATGCCGTCCGTTACTCACGCCTTCCCGACCCGCGCCTGGCGGCGCCCCCTGATCTGGCTGCCCGTGCTTGCGGCACTGGCAGCCTGTGGCCAGGGCAACGTGCCTGCCGCTGCGGCCCCCGGTGGCGGCCGGCCGGCCCCTGAGGTCGGGGTGGTCACGGTCATGCCGGGCGAGGTTGCGCTGCAGAGCGAGCTGCCCGGTCGCCTTGAAGCCTCTCGCGTTGCACAGGTCCGCGCCCGGGCGGCGGGCATCCTGCAGCAGCGGGTGTTTGCCGAGGGCAGCGACGTCCGCGCCGGTCAGATCCTGTTTCAGATCGATCCGGCGCCCTACGAAGCGGCCCTGCAAACCGCGCGGGCCAGCCTGGCTCGCGCCGAGGCCAGTCTGACGCAGGCCCGGACGCTGGTTGAACGTTATGGGCCACTGGTGGCCGAAAACGCGATCAGCCAGCAGGAGTTCGCCAATGCCCAGGCCGCCCGCCAGGTGGCCGAGGCGGACGTGGCGGCGGGCCAGGCTGCGGTGCGTACCGCCAGCATCAACCTCGGCCATGCCCGTGTCACGGCACCCATTGCCGGTCGTATCGGGCGTGCGCTGGTGACCGAAGGGGCCTTGGTCGGGCAGGGTGAAGCCACGCCGCTGGCCGTGATCCAGCAGATCGACCCCCTGTTCGTGAACTTCACGCAGCCCGCTTCCGAGGCTTTGCGCCTGCGCCGTGCGCTGGAGTCCGGTCAGCTCAAGGGAGCCGGGCAGGGCGCCGCCGAGGTGCGGGTGCTGCTCGACGATGGGACCGAGCACCCGGCACCCGGGCGGCTCCTGTTCACAGACCTGACCGTCGATCCGGGTACCGGGCAGGTGAGTCTGCGGGCCGAGTTGCCCAACCCGAACGGGCAGTTGCTGCCGGGCCTTTTTGTGCGGGTGCGTCTGGTCCAGGCCAGTGCCGTCAACGCCATCACGCTGCCGCAGCAGGCGGTGAGCCGCTCGGCCCGTGGAGACACGGTGCGGGTGGTCAAGGCCGACGGCCAGGTCGAGCAGCGGCCGGTGAAGGTGGGCGGCCAGCAGGGCGGTCAGTGGATCGTGCTGGAGGGTCTGGCGGCGGGCGAACAGGTCATGGTCGACGGTATTCAGAAACTGCAGATGATGCCCCCGGGGACGCCGGTGAAGGCCGTGCCCTGGACGCCGGCGGGCCGGTAAGGAGTCGCCCCCATGGCCCGCTTCTTCATCGACCGTCCCATCTTTGCCTGGGTGATCGCGCTGTTCATCATGGTGGCCGGTGCGGTGTCCATCACGCAGCTGCCCATCTCCCAATATCCGCCGGTGGCACCGCCGTCCATCGTGATCAGTGCCGCCTACCCGGGCGCCTCGGCCCAGACGCTCGAAGACAGTGTCATGTCGGTCATCGAGCAGGAAATGAACGGCTCGCCCGGCCTCATCTACATGGAGTCGGTCACCCAGGCCAACGGCACCGGCCAGATCACCCTGAGCTTCGAACCGGGGACCAACGCCGACCTGGCCCAGGTGGACGTGCAGAACCGCCTGGCCCGTGCCACGCCGCGCCTGCCGGCAGCGGTCACCCAGCAGGGGGTGCGGGTGGAGAAGTCGCGCACCAACTTCCTGATGGTGGCGGTGCTGTCCTCGACCGATCCGGCCTGGGACCCGGTGGCCCTGGGCGACTACGCGGCCCGCAGCGTGCTGCCTGAGTTGCAGCGGGTGCCCGGCGTTGGGCAGGCGCAGCTGTTCGGCACCGAACGGGCCATGCGCATCTGGTTCGACCCGGCCCGGCTGCAGGGCTTCCAGCTGAGTGTGGCCGATGTCACGGCGGCCATCCGCGCGCAGAACGCCCAGGTATCGGCCGGTGAAATCGGGGCCCTGCCCAATGTGGCCGGGCAGTCCATCGCGGCCACGGTGGTGGTCAACGGACAGCTCGGCAGCGTCGAGCAGTTCGGCAACATCGTGCTGCGTGCCAACCCCGACGGCTCGACGGTGCGCCTGCGCGACGTGGCGCGCATCGACCTCGGGGCCCAGGCCTACGCCACCTCGGCCCGCCTGAACGGCCAGCCGTCCACCGCCATCGGTATCCAGCTGGCGCCCTCCGGCAACGCCCTGGCCACGGCCGAGGCGGTGCGCAAGCGCCTGACCGAACTGGAGCGTTTTTTCCCCGAAGGCATGAGCTGGGCCACGCCCTACGACAGCTCGCGCTTCGTGAAGATCTCCATCCAGCAGGTCGCCATGACGCTGGGCGAGGCCGTGCTGCTGGTGTTCCTGGTCATGTTCCTGTTCCTGCAGAACTGGCGCTACACCATCATCCCCACCATCGTCGTGCCGGTGTCCCTGCTGGGGACATTTGCCGCCTTGCTGGCCATGGGTTTTTCCATCAACGTCCTGACCATGTTCGGCATGGTGCTGGTGATCGGTATCGTGGTGGACGACGCCATTGTGGTGGTCGAGAACGTCGAGCGCATCATGAGCGAAGAGGGGCTTCCGCCCCTGGAGGCCACCCGCAAGGCCATGGGGCAGATCTCGGGGGCGATCGTCGGGATCACGGTGGTGCTGGTGTCGGTGTTCATCCCCCTGGCCTTCTTCAGCGGTGCGGTGGGCAACATCTACCGGCAGTTCGCGGCGGTCATGGGGGTGTCGATTGCCTTCTCGGCCTTCATGGCCCTTTCGCTCACGCCCGCGCTGTGTGCCTCGCTGCTCAAGCCGGTTCAGGCCGGGCATCACCATGCCAAGGGTGGCTTTTTCGGCTGGTTCAACCGCGGCTTCTCGCACACCGCCCGTCGCTATGAAGGCGGGCTGGCGCGGCTGCTTCCAAGGGGGGGCCGCATGATGGTGGTCTATCTGGCCATCGTGGCCGCCGCGGTGGTGGTCTATCAGCGCCTGCCGACCTCCTTCCTGCCCAATGAAGACCAGGGCACCATGCTGGTCAACATACAGCTCCCACCGGGTGCCACCCAGGAGCGCACGCTGGCTGTGATGAAGCAGGTGGAAGACTTCGTGCTGAAGCAGCCCGAGGTCCAGAGCATGGTCAGTGTGCTGGGCTTCAGCTTCTCGGGGCAGGGGCAGAACGCGGCGCTGGCCTTTGTCACGCTCAAGGACTGGTCCGAGCGCAAGGGCCCGGGCAGTTCGGCGCAGGCGCTGGCGGGTCGCAGCTTCGGTGCGCTCTCCGGCATCCGCGATGCCTTCATCTTTCCGCTCAGCCCGGCGCCCATTCCCGAACTGGGCAACTCCTCCGGCTTCAACTTCCGCCTGCAGGATCGGGGAGGCCAGGGCCGTGAAGCCCTGACCGCCGCCCGCAACCAGCTGCTGGGCATGGCCGCGCAAAGCCCCTTGCTCAGTCAGGTGCGTCCGGACGGTCTGGAGGACGCCCCCCAGCTGCAGATCGACATCGACCGCGATCAGGCCAGCGCGCTGGGTGTGGGCTTCGACGCCATCAACCTGGCCATCGGTTCGTCGCTGGGTTCGGTCTATGTGAACGACTTTCCCAATGCCGGCCGGCTGCAGCGGGTGGTGGTGCAGGCCGATGCCCCGGCCCGCATGCAGCCCGAGGACGTGCTGGCGCTCACGGTGCTCAACCAGCGCGGACAGGCCGTCCCCCTGTCCGCCTTCGCCAGCACCCGCTGGGTGGTGGGGCCGATGCAGACGGTGCGCTACAACGGCTACCCCTCGGTCCGCATCGTCGGCAACGCCGCGCCCGGCGTGAGCACCGGCGAAGCCATGGCCGAGATGGAGCGCATCGCCTCTCAGCTGCCCCAGGGTTTCGGCTTCGAATGGACCGGCCAGTCGCGCGAAGAGAAGCTGGCCGGTGCCCAGGCGCTCATCGTCTATGCCTTTGCGATTCTGGCCGTCTTCCTGTGCCTGGCCGCGCTGTACGAGAGCTGGACCATTCCGCTGGCGGTGATTCTGGTCGTGCCCCTGGGCGTGCTCGGTGTGCTGCTGGCCACCATGACGCGCGGGTATTCGAACGACATCTACTTTCAGGTCGGTCTGATCACCATCATCGGGCTCTCGGCGAAGAACGCCATCCTGATCATCGAGTTCGCCAAAGACCTGCAGGCCCAGGGCAAGAGCCTGATCGATGCCGCACTGGAAGCCGCCCATCTGCGTTTCCGCCCCATCATCATGACCTCGCTGGCCTTCACGCTGGGCGTGGTGCCGCTGTTCCTGGCCACGGGGGCCGGCTCGGCCAGCCAGCGCGCCATCGGCACCGGCGTGGTAGGCGGCATGCTCACCGGCACCGTGCTGGCTGTCATCTTCGTTCCTGTGTTCTTTGTGGTGGTGCGCTCCATCTTCAAGGGCAGCCGCCGCCAGAACCGCGTCCACGCCGATCAGGCGGCCCACATGGGGGTGCATTCCGATGTCCGCTGACCTGTTCCTCGCAGCGCCCACGCGGCGATGGGCTGTGCCCGCCGTACTCTCCATGGCGGTTCTGCTGTCGGCCTGCTCCTTCACGCCCCTCTACGAACGACCGTCCGCCCCCGTTCCCGAGCGCTTCGCCGATGCCTCAGCGGCCGAGGCCTCCGCGATCCTTCCGGGGTGGACCGAGTTCGTGGCCGATGAGCGCCTGCGGGCCTTGATCGAGCTGACGCTGGCAAACAACCGGGACCTGCGCATCGCCATGGCCAACGTCGAGCAGCTGCGGGCCCAGTACCGCATACAGTCGGCCAACCTCGGTCCCACGGTCAACCTGGGCGCCTCCGGCAGCCGCCAGACACGCGAGGGGAGCGAGACCGGCAGCAGCTACACCGCCGGCCTGCTGGTCACTGCCTGGGAGATCGACTTCTTCGGTCGCCTGGCCAGCCTCAGCGAGGCCGCGCTGGCGCAATTCCTGGCCAGCGAGGAGGCAGCCCGGGCGGCCCGGACCAGCCTGGTCGCCTCGGTGGCCAGCACCTGGCTGGCCGTGCAGGCCGACGGCGAGCTGCTGACCCTGACGCGCAACGCCTTGCAGACCCGGGAGGACTCGTTGCGGCTGATCCGCCTGCGTTTCGAGCATGGCGCTGCGTCGGCCATCGACCTGCGGCAGGCGGAGTCACTCACGGCGGCAGCGCGGGCCACACTCGCCCAGCTGGAAGGCCAGCGCGCGCAACGCCTGAACGCCCTGTCTTTGCTGGTGGGACAGACCGTTCCCGAAGCCTGGCTGCCTTCCGGGTCGAACACGCCGGCTGCCCTCCTGGTGGCCGACGTGCCCGAGGGGCTGCCGTCCGATCTGCTGGAGCGCCGTCCCGATATCCGGCAGGCCGAGCAGCAACTCATTGCCGCCAACGCCAACATCGGCGCGGCGCGGGCCGCCTTCTTTCCGCGCATCTCGCTGACCGCCTCGCTCGGCACGGCCAGTCCCGATCTGTCGGGACTGTTCAGGGAGGGTTCCTGGGGCTTCGGCCTGGCGCCACAGGCCTTGCTCCCCCTCTTCGATTTCGGCCGCAACCAGGCCAACCTGGCGGCCGCCCAGGCCCTTCGCGAAGCAGCTGTGGCGCAGTACGAAAAGGCGATTCAGTCGGCCTTCCGCGAAGTGTCCGACGCCCTGGTGGCGCGCAACTCGCTGAGCGAACAGCGGCTGGCCCAGCAGGCGCTCGCCGAGGCCGAAACCGAGCGGCTGCGCCTGGCCGAACTGCGCTACCGCAGCGGCGTGGCCAGTTTCCTGGAGGTGCTCGACGCCCAGCGCTCCCTGTTCGGTGCCCGGCAGGCCCTGGTGCAGACTGAACTGGCTCAGCGGCTCAACCGGGTCGACCTGTACCGGGCACTGGGCGGTGGCTGGACCGCAGAACCTCAGGCGCAGCGGGCGTCGCCGGCCGGCAGGTCATAGAAGCGCACGATGTGTTCCCAGGCCAGGCGCGGGTCGTCCACGGTGACGAAAAGGTCGAGGTCTTCGGATGAGATGGCGCCTTCCTCGACCAGCACGTTGAAGTCGACCAGCCGCTTCCAGTAATCGGCGCCGAACAGCACGATCGGCACCGGCCTGGCCTTCTTGCACTGGACCAGGGTGATGACCTCGAACAGCTCGTCCAGCGTGCCGAAGCCGCCCGGAAAGGCCACCAGCGCCTTGGCGCGCATCATGAAGTGCATCTTGCGCAGCGCGAAGTAGTGAAACTTGAAGCTCAGCTCGGGCGTGATGTAGGGGTTGGCCGCCTGTTCGTGCGGCAGCGTGATGTTCAGCCCGACGTTGAGCGCGCCTTCGTCGTGTGCGCCCCGGTTCGCCGCTTCCATGATGCCCGGTCCGCCGCCGGTGCTGATGAACAGCTTGTCCTCGTGGCGGCAGGCCTTGCTGTAGCGCGCCACGATGCGGGCGAACTCGCGCGCCTGATCGTAGTAATGGGCATTGCGCACCAGGGCACGAGCCTTGGCGATGGCGCGCGCATCACCCGATGCCTCGGCCTGGGCCAGCGCCGCCTGGGCCTCGGCCGGCTCGCGGAAACGTGCGCTGCCGAACACCACGATGGTGTTCTCGATGCCAAGCTCGCGTTGCGCCAGATCGGGCTTGAGCATTTCCAGCTGGAACCGGATGCCGCGGGTTTCGCGCCGCAGCAGGAATTCCGGGTCGGCAAAGGCCAGCCGGTAGGCGTCGGGGTCGAGCTGGTTGCCGCCGTCGGCGTGCGCCTGCAATTCGGCCCAGGCGTCGGCCAGACGGCGTTCCTGCAGGTTTTCATGATGGACTTTGGTGTTCATGTCGATACAAGCCAGTGGAAATCGGTGAAGCGATTGTGCCGCCTGCGCCAGGTCAGAGGCCCAGCGCCAGGGCCAGCGGTACAAAAAGGATGGCCAGCGCGTTGCCCAGCATGATCATGGCCGCCACCTTGTCGGGCTCCTGGCGGTAGCGTTCGGCCAGCATGAACTGCATGACCGCCGGGGGCAGGGCAGCGAACAGCAGCAGCTGCCCACGCGCGGCACCTTCAAGGCCCAGCGCCCAGGCCAGCGGCAGGCCGATGGCCAGGCCCAGCAGGGGGCGTGCCAGTGCGCCGAGCATGCCCAGCGCCAGACCGGACCGGGTCAGCGACGTGAGCCGCACGCCCAGTGCGAACAGCATCATCGGCAGCAGCGCGTCACCCAGCAATTTCAGTCCCGAGAGCATCACGTCCGGCGGCCGGACGTCGGTCAGGGCGCTGGCAAAACCCAGCGCGGTGCCGATCATCAGCGGGCTGGTCAGCAGGTCGCGCGTGCGGGCCGAGGCGCTGGTGATGCGGGCGCCGATCGAGAAGTGGAACAGGTTGCTGACCGAGAACAGCGCCACCGCCGCACCAAAGTTCGCCGGGCCAAAGGCCAGCAGGGCCAGTGGCAGGCCCATGTTGCCGCAGTTGTTGAACATCACCACCGGCACCAGCGTGCGCGGCTGGGCGCCGAAGGCGCGTGCCACTGGCCAGGCCAGCAGGCCGCTGCCCAGGATCAGCACCGTGCCGCCGATCAGCAGCGGCACATGGTCGGCCAGCCGGAAGTCCTTGGCCGCCAGCGCCGAATACACCAGCACCGGCGCCAGCACGTCCAGCGCGATGCGGTTGAACACCGTCAGGTCGGGCGGCGAGCGGCGGGCATAGCCGTAGCCGATGGCCACGATCAGAAAGACCGGGATGATGACGTCGGCGATACGCGAAATGAGGTCCATGGTGCGAGAGTAGCAACAACAAAAAAGGCTCCCTTTCGGGAGCCTCGTTCATTGTCCGAGGTTCAGACATTGAATTCAGCGCCGGGCCGCCCCAAGCTGAATTCGCTCCCCCTCGGGGGGCAGCGACCCGCGAAGCGGCGGAGCGTGGGGGCTCAAGCGATCCGGCGCCGGGCCGTCCCCAGCCGGATCAGCCCCCTCGGGGGGCAGCGACCCGCGCAGCGGCGGAGCGTGGGGGCTACAGTCCTCAGACGCGCTTGCGGTATTCCCCGGTGCGGGTGTCGATTTCGATCTTGTCGTCCTGGGCCACGAACAGCGGCACCGCCACTTCGAAACCGGTCGCGATCTTGGCGGGCTTGAGCACCTTGCCGGACGTGTCGCCCTTGACCGCGGGTTCGGTCCAGGTGACCACGCGCACCACACTGGTGGGCAGTTCGACCGAAATGGCCTTGCCTTCGTAGAACACCACTTCCACGGCCATGCCGTCTTCCAGGTAGTTCAGGGCGTCGCCCATGTTCTCGGCTTCCACCTCGTACTGGTTGTAGTCGGCGTCCATGAACACGTACATCGGGTCGGCGAAGTAGGAGTAGGTGCACTCCTTGTGATCCAGGATGATCTGGTCCATCTTGTCGTCGGCCTTGAACACGACTTCGGTGCCGATGTTGCCCAGCAGGCCCTTGAGCTTCATGCGGACGGTGGCCGCGCCACGGCCGCCACGGGCGTATTCGGTGCGCAGGACGATCATGGGGTCCTTGCCGTGCATGATGACGTTGCCGGCGCGGATTTCTTGAGCGATTTTCATAGGGGTTCCATCGATGAGGCCGCAGGTTCCTTGGCTGGCCCTGGGGCCCGGGAACGGAGGAAGGTGGTCGCTGTCTGTGCGGCGAGGCAGACGACGCTCGGGAAAGCCGCAGCAGTGCAGCACGGTCCCGGAAAACCCTTCATTTTAGCTTTTTTCGGAAAGCTGCCCAAGGAGCGTGCTGCCCAGGCAGGGCGGTGCGTGGCCAGGCCTGGACAAGGCGGTCGTCCAGGGCGGCCGGCGGGCCGACAGGCCCATCGCCGGCAGCTGCACCTGGGCCGGGCCACCGGTGCCGTTCCAGCGTCGCATGAGCGCAGCCCATTCGGCGGGTGCTCCCAGCCAGTCCAGAAACGCCTCCAGCTTGGCGTGGTGCGCGTGGTCGTGCTGCGGGTAGATGTGCCAGATGAAGGGTTTGCCGGCCCACAGGGCCCTGACCAGCGAGTCCTCGCCGCGCACGATGTTGAGGTCGCAGGCCCAGAGCATCTCGTCGAAGCCGGGCTGGTCGACCAGGGGCAGGGGGTGGATGTGCTCGGGCGGCGGGCGCTGCTCGGCCGGCAGCTCGGCCAGGGACGATTCCATGGCCCGCATGGCCCGTCCCGGTGTGACCAGCCAGTGCACCGGCTGTGCTTGCTTTGCGGCCTGGGCCAGCAGCGGCGCCAGTGCCGGGGCCGGGTCGTAGCAGAACAGGCTCACGGCCAGGGCGCCGTCGGGCACGCCGTGGCGCTGGCGCCAGGCCCGGGCGTCGAAGGCCGCCTGGCGCTGATCCAGGTCCTGCTCGCGCAGCAGGCCGCCGGTGCGCGGCGTGAAGCCCGGGTAGACGAAGGTCTTGGTCAGGCCCTTGAGCGGGCCGCTCATGACCGGCGAGGGCAGGCCGTGGCAACGCTCCACCCAGGGCTCGGCGCTCAGGTACTCCAGGTTGATCCAGACCGGCGCCGCTTCGCCGCGGCCGATGCGTTCGGCCAGGGCCAGCACCATCTCGTCCGGCGGGTCGCAACCGAAGGCCTCGATCCACACGTCGGCCGGTGGCAATGAGGCCGCCAGGCCGTCGGGCAGTGGGCGGGTCCAGGGGATCACCTCGATACCCGGCCAGCGTCCCTCCAGCGCACCGGGCGCCATCCAGCGCAGCGGCTCGGGCTCGTCCACCCATAGCCGCACCCGGTGGCCGCGCGCGGCCAGGTCGGCGCTCAGGCGCCAGCAGACGCCGATGTCGCCCAGGTTGTCGACCACATGGCAGAAGATGTCCCAGAGGGCAGGGCGGGGGGCGGTCACGGGGTGTCGTTGCTCGGACAGGGAATGGGCGTTAATATAACAACCGTTAAAACATGGAGGCCCTCATGACCGCACTCAAACTCACCCAGATCGGCAATTCGGTGGGACTGATCCTGCCCAAGGAGTTGCTGGCCCGTCTCAAGCTGGAGAAGGGCGACACGGTGTTTGTCACCGAGGCGGCCAATGGTGTCAACCTGTCGCCTTACGACCCGGCGCTGGACGAAGAACTGGCCCTGGGGCGCGAGTTCATGCACGACTATCGCGACACCTTCCATCAGCTCGCGAAATGACGGCATGGCGTTTCGTCAGCCGGCGCGCGCTGGAGCTGCTGCACGACGAGAGCCTGGCGGAGCACGGAGGGCGCCCGGGCTTGCGCGACGAAGGACTGCTGGAGTCGGCGCTGGCCAGGCCGCACCAGTTGCTGGCCTATGGTGAGCCCGATTTCGCGGCGCTCGCGGCGGCCTATGCTTTTGGTCTGGTGCGCAACCATGCGTTTGTGGACGGCAACAAACGGGCAGCGTTCCTGGCCACGGGTCTGTTCCTGTCGCTGAACGGGTATCGGCTGGTCACCACCCAGGCCGACGCCACGCTGACCATGCTCGCTCTGGCCGCTGGCGACCTGTCCGAGGAAGCCTTTGCCCAGTGGCTGCGCGACCATGTCCGCCCGCGTGTGGCCTGACTGCATGACCGGCACCAACCCGCCCGAAACCCCTGCCTCCAGCGACGGCCACAGCGCGGCCCTGCTGGCCGAGGTGGCGGCCTTGCCCGGCCTGCCCGGTGTCTACCGCTACTTCGACGCCCAGGGGCAACTGCTCTACGTGGGCAAGGCGCGCAACCTCAAGAAGCGCGTCAGCAGCTATTTCCAGAAGAACCACGACGGCACCCGCATTGGCCACATGGTCAGCCGCATCGCGCGCATGGAGACCACCGTGGTGCGCTCCGAGGCCGAGGCGCTGCTGCTGGAAAACAACCTCATCAAGACGCTGAACCCGCGGTTCAACATCCTGTTCCGCGACGACAAGAGCTACCCCTACCTCAAGATCACCGGCACGCGCGAGACCTTCCGCACCGCCGGCCCGAAGCCGGTGCCCATGCTGGCCTTTCCGCGCATGGCCTACTACCGCGGGGTGGTCGACCGCCGCCACAGCTACTACGGCCCTTACCCCAGTGCCTGGGCGGTCAAGGAGTCCATCACCCTGCTGCAGAAGGTCTTCCGTCTGCGCACCTGCGAAGACACGGTGTTCACCAACCGCACGCGGCCCTGCCTGCTCTACCAGATCAAGCGCTGCAGCGGCCCCTGTGTGGACCTGATCGACACCGAAGCCTACGGGCGCGATGTGGCCGCGGCCGAGCGTTTCCTGCGCGGCGAGACGCAGGCCGTGCTCGACGAGCTGGAGCAGCGCATGATGGCCCACGCCGAGCAGCTCGAATTCGAGCAGGCGGCCGAGATCCGCAACCAGATGAGCGCGCTCTCGCGCGTGCTGCACCAGCAGGCGATGGACACCGCCAGCGACCGCGATGTCGACATCCTGGCGGTGAAGGTGCAGGGCGGCAAGGCCTGTGTCAACCTGGCCATGGTGCGGGGTGGCCGGCATCTGGGCGACCGACCGTACTTTCCGGCGCACGTCGACGACGCCACCCAGATCGATGAGGGGCTGGACGCCGAAAGCGGCGCAGCTCCTGAGGGCGACCCGCTGGAGCGCTTGCATGTTCGCGTGCTGGAGGCCTTCATCGCCCAACACTACCTGGGCGCGGCCTTGCCGCACACGCTGGTGACGAGCCACCCGGTCGCCAAGGCCCTGATCGATGCCGTGGGCGCGCAGGCGGGCAGCCGTCTGCAGGCCGTACACCAGCCGCGCGAGCATCGGCGGGCCTGGCTGGACATGGCGCAGACAAACGCCGAGATCGCCCTGGCCCGCTTGCTGGCCGAAGAAGGGTCCCAGCAGGCGCGCACCCGCGCCCTGGCCGAGGCGCTGGCTTTGCCCGACGACAACCTGGACGAGCTGCGCATCGAGTGTTTCGACATTTCTCACACGGCGGGTGAGTCGACCCAGGCGTCCTGCGTGGTGTTCGAAGGGCACAAGATGCAGAACAGCCAGTACCGGCGATACAACATCGACGGCATCACGCCCGGCGACGACTACGCCGCCATGCGCCAGGTGCTGCTGCGCCGGTACGGCAAGCTGGCCGAGGTTTTGCGCGCCGAGCAGGACGGCGAGGCGCTGGTACCTGAAACCCATCCACCGGACGAGGCAGGGGGCGAATCGACGACGGAGGCACCCAAGGGACCTCGCATGCCCGACCTGGTGCTGATCGATGGCGGCAAGGGCCAGGTCGGCATGGCGCGCGAGGTGTTTCAGCAGCTGGGCCTGGACCTGTCGCTGATCGTCGGTGTGGAAAAAGGCGAAGGCCGCAAGGTGGGGCTGGAGGAACTGGTGTTTGCCGATGGCCGCGAGAAGGTCTATCTGGGCCATGACTCGGCGGCGCTGATGCTGGTGGCGCAGATCCGCGACGAGGCGCACCGCTTCGCCATCACCGGCATGCGGGC
>CALMYH010000058.1 GCA_937873395.1 uncultured Burkholderiales bacterium | reverse complement strand
CTGAACCAGTTCCTGGCCCGCCGCCTGATCGAGCGTTCGCGTGTGGCCGAGACCCTGGGCGAATGGCGTGGGGCCGAAGCCATCGACCACGAAGCCCTGGAACAGGTACTGTTGCGGGTCTCGGAAATGGTCTGTGAGCTGCCCCAGCTGCGCGAAATGGACATCAATCCCATCATCGTCGATGCCCACGGTGCGGTGGCGGTCGATGCCCGGGTCGTGATCGACAACGCACCGGCCGGCACCCACGACTACAGCCATCTGGCCATCCTGCCCTACCCGGCGCGTTACCAGCAGCGCTGGCCGTTGCGTGGCGGCGGGGAATACACCATCCGCCCGATCCGGCCGGACGATGCCCAGATGTTGCAGGAACTGGTGCAAAACCTGTCGCCCGAAAGCCGCTATTTCCGCTTCGTGTCCTCGCTCAAGGAACTGCCTCCGGCCATGCTCTCGCGCCTGACGCTGATCGACTACGACCGGGAAATGGCGCTGGTGGCGGTACACCGCCAGCCGGATCCGGATCGCCCGGGCGAAGACCACGAGATCGAGCGGGTGGTCGGTGTCTCGCGCTACGTCACCAACCCCGACAAGACCAGTTGCGAGTTCTCGCTGGTGGTGGCCGACGACTTCAACGGCAAGGGCCTGGGCTCGCGCCTGATGCTCAGCATCATGGAAGAGGCCCGCGACAAGGGCCTGACCGAGATCGAAGGCCTGGTGCTGGCCAACAACCCCGGCATGCTCAAGCTGATGAAAAGCCTGGGCTTCGCCATCAAGCGCTTCGCCGACGACCCGGATTTCATGCTGGTGACGCACACGCTGTGAGGTCACCACCGCAGGCAGCGGCAGGCGCCCTTGGTTTTCAGTTGTCTTATCTACCTTATTGATTTAAAGATTGGTAGCAGTAGTAGAAGGCAGCCTCTTTTTGTGGACAAGCGATCTTTTGTCTTTTCAATCAAGGACTTGTCTGGATTCAAACCCTGTGTGAAGGCGACGGTGAACCGGGTCCCCGGACAGGAACAACCTTTTATGTTTCATGTCCTCTGTGGATAAGTAAAACTTTTCATGGAAATTTTCCACAGGGTTGTTGACATTTCTTTCGGACCGTCTTCTCCTCTGTCACATGCGGTCACCGAAAGGCTGGGAAGACGGGACTGACCGGCTGATAAGATGCGCGGCTGAGCCGTTGCCTCCCTCGGCCGACCCCCCGGAACCCCCCTGCCCATGTCCGTTGCCCTCGCTGCCAACGCGCCCGCCACTTTCGAGATCAAGAGCGCCAACCTGCCCCTGGTCGCGCTCCTCCTGAAATCCGCCGACCTGTCCCGGCTGGCCGACGAATTCGCCCAGCGCTTCGGCGATGTGCCCGACTTCTTCGACAACGACTCCCTGCTGATCGATCTGCAGGCGCTGGCTGAAAGCGAAGCGAGCCCTGACTTCGATTCCCTGTGTGGCTTGCTTCGCCAGTACCGCCTGTCGCCGCTGGCGGTGCGGGGTGGCAACCCGGCGCAGATGGAGCAGGCGGCCTCGGCCGGCCTGCTGGCCGCGCCGGACGCGGTGGTTCAGCGTCCGTCACCACGCACCGAAACACCGCAGGAACCTGCCAGTGCCGCGCCCGAGCCGGTCCAGGCCGTGGCGCCGCCACCCGAGCCCGGCGCCCTGGTCATCGACCGCCCGCTGCGCTCGGGCCAGCAGGTCTACGCCCGCGGCCGCGACCTGGTCGTCATGGCCATGGTCAACCCCGGCGCCGAGGTCATTGCCGATGGCCACATCCATGTCTATGCACCGCTGCGCGGCAAAGCCATTGCCGGCGCCCGCGGCAACGGCGATGCGCGCATCTTCGCCCTGTCCATGTCGCCCGAGCTGATCTCGATCGCCGGCATCTACCGCACCAGCGAGGTGGCCCTGCCCCCCGAGGTCGCCGGCAGGGCCGCCCAGGTGCGCCTGCTGGCCGGACCCGACGGCGACAAGCTGGTGATCGACCCCCTTTCTGCCTGAACCCCTTTCATCCCGAGGAACCCTTCACCATGACCAAGATCGTCGTCGTCACTTCCGGCAAAGGCGGCGTGGGCAAGACCACGACCAGCGCCAGCTTCGCCGCCGGCCTGGCGTTGCGCGGCCACAAAACCGCCGTCATCGACTTCGATGTCGGCCTGCGCAACCTCGACCTCATCATGGGTTGCGAGCGCCGCGTGGTCTACGACCTGATCAACGTGATCCACGGCGAGGCCAACCTGAACCAGGCCCTGATCAAGGACAAAAGCTGTGAGAACCTGTTCATCCTGGCTGCCAGTCAGACGCGCGACAAGGACGCATTGACGCAGGCGGGTGTGCACAAGGTGCTGACCGACCTGGCCGGCATGGGCTTCGAATACATCGTGTGCGATTCGCCCGCCGGCATCGAGACCGGTGCCCTCATGGCCATGCACTACGCCGACGAGGCGCTGGTGGTGACCAATCCCGAGGTCTCCTCGGTGCGCGACTCCGACCGCATCCTGGGCATGCTGGGCAGCAAGACGCAGCGCGCCATCGACGGCAAGGAACCCATCAAGGAGCACCTGCTGATCACGCGTTACAACCCCAGCCGCGTGGCCGATGGCCAGATGCTCAGCCTGGAAGACATCCAGGACATCCTGCGCATCCAGCTGATCGGCGTCATTCCCGAGAGCGAGAACGTGCTGACCGCGTCCAACCAGGGCACGCCGGCCATCCACCTCAAGGGCACCGACGTGGCCGAGGCATACAGCGACGTGATCGACCGCTTCCTGGGGGCCGAGAAGCCGCTGCGCTTCATCGACGCCGAGAAGCCCGGTTTCTTCAAGCGTGTGTTCGGAAGGAAGTAAGCCCATGTCGTTCCTGTCTTTCCTGCTGGGTGAGAAAAAGAAGACCGCCAGCGTTGCCAAAGAACGGCTGCAGATCATCCTGGCCCACGAGCGCAGCGGCCGCAACGCCGCCGAACCCGATTACCTGCCAGCCTTGCAGAAGGAACTGGTGGCCGTGATCGGCAAGTACATCAAGATCAACCCGGACGACATCAAGGTCCAGCTCGAACGCCAGGACAATCTGGAAGTGCTGGAAGTCAAGATCGAACTGCCGGACCGAAAGTAGTCGGACACAGGTACGCGCCATGGGTCGCATCCAGTTTGCGCTGCCGCAGGCCTTCGTCTTCGCCACCGAGATCCAGATCTACATCAGCCACGTCAACCAGGGCGGGCATCTGGACAACGCCCAATTGCTGACCCTGGTGTCCGAGGCGCGCGTGCGCTTCTTCAAGTCGCTGGGCTGGCGCGAGTCCGACGTCGCCGGCTGCCCCATCGTGGTCGGTGACCTGGTGGCGCAGTACAAGTCCGAAGGTTTCCACGGCGAGACCATGCGCGTGCGCATGGTGCCGCAGGACTTCAACCGCTACGGTTTCGACCTGGCCTACTGCATGGACTGTGTCGACAGCGGGCGCGAGGTGGCGCGCGGCAAGATCGGCATCGTGTTCATCGACCGCGGCACGCGCAAGGTGGCTCCAGTGCCGCCAGTCTTTCTGGACCAGGTGGCGGGCCTGCCCGGTAATCCCCCCGAAAAACCAGAGGGGCGAGAAGTAGAAGTTTTCGAAGGAGA
>CALMYH010000057.1 GCA_937873395.1 uncultured Burkholderiales bacterium | reverse complement strand
GGTGCCTGCTTCCCGCCGGGTCTGCCAGCCGAGCCGGCCACAGGGGGGGGGGGGGCGGCGCGGGCGGGCGCGATGGCCGAGCCCCCCGGGGGTCGTGATCGCCCGTCAGCGCCGCTCGCCCCGCCGTCCGAACACCCCACACCCAACGGGCAGCCAGACAGCAGCACCAGGCAGCACGCCACCGCCATTGCCGAAGCCGCCGCCCGGCTCAACGCCCTCAGGGAAGCCTGGCTCAACCCGCCCGAGTGGACCGAGCGCGTGCCCGAGGTCACGCCCCTGGGCATGGACCGCAGCCCCTACCCCGACCGCATCGTGCCCCGGCCCGGCCTGTCCGAGGCCGACGCCAAGGCCCTGCAAAAGCGCACCCTCACCAACCTCTACAACCAGCGCCCCGCCTGGCTGGCCATGGCCCACGAGGCACTCGACCAGGCCGTGGCCAGGGCCTACGGCTGGCACGACTACAGCCCGCAGACCAGCGACGACGACATCCTGGCCCGGCTGCTGGCGCTCAACCTGCAAAGCGCCGGCCGCAGCTGAACCGCCGGGTCAGTGGTAGTCGTTCTCGCGCTGGTGCCGCACTGCCAGCACCAGCACCACATCGGCCTGGGCATCGTAGCTGTACAGCGCGAGGTAGCCTGTGCGCCCGCGAGAAATGACGAGTTCGCGCAGTCCACCGGGCATCGGACGTCCCACCAGCGGGTGTTGGGCAAGAATGCCCAGTCCGTTCACGATCACGTCCACCGTCTCCAGCGCCATCTCGGGTGCGGATTGCAGAAGGAACTCGGTCAGTCGTTCAAGGTCGGCCGCCGCCTCGGGGGCAATCAGCCAGCGGGTCGTCACGCCTTGGCCTTGCGTGTCGTCTTCAGCGCAAGCAGGGTGGTGGGTTTGGGCCTTCGGACGGTGGCCTTGTCGCGGACCAATGCCGAGCGCACCCGTTCTCGCAGATAGGCGGCGTAAGCCGGGCCTTCGTACACCGGGCCACCTGCTTCGGCACGCTCCTGTGCCAGCCGCGCGCGCTCGATGAACCCTTGGCGCAGCTCGATGTCGTCCAGCTCGCTGGCGATGGCCTGGACCATCAGCGCGTGCGGCGTGATGCCTTCGCGGGAGGCGAGTTCTTTCAACCTCTGGTGGGTCGACTCGTCAAGTTTGACCGACACGTTGGACATGCAACACTCCAATAGCTGGGTGTTGATATCTTACTACCTGGCCGTCGTCTTGAGTGCCGTGTGTGGCTCAGGTTGGCTGCGGATCAAGTCCGCGCCTGCGCTTCCTCACCCAGCCGCCCGTCCCTGAAGTCCGCCAGCGCCTGGTAGATCTCTTCCTTGGTGTTCATGACGAAGGGGCCGTACTGGGCGATCGGTTCGTT